>NZ_JAMYME010000006.1:0-253482 GCF_040318345.1 Mesorhizobium sp. M1169
TAACCCCTCCCCACAAGGGGGAGGGAGACTTCCGTTGGCGCTGACCTCGGCAAATTGCCTGCCTTTCGGCGCCAAAAGGGGAAGTAAGGGCGCGCGGCAGCATTCCCTCCCCCTTGTGGGGAGGGTTAGGGTGGGGGTCCTCTTCGTAAGAATCCAAATGCGATTGCCCTGCCCTCGAGGGGGGAGAGGGCCGTCCCGCGAGTGCAGGCCGGCAACGGAATTTCAAAGCTGAAACAAAAAACCCGCCTCGGCAGGCGGGTCGTTGGAGCCAATTAGCACCATAGGCAAATTAGTAGCATAGCTGCCGGCACAAAGCAAGAACAAAATGTGGTGCTGCGAGCAAAAAATGCGAATTCCCTTACCGCCGCGCCCGAGGTCGGCCCTCACGAGGGGGAGAATGCTGCCTTGACGTCGTCCCGACTGTCGCCATAGCGTAGTCCGACAGGAGACCCACCCATGGCAGTGGTCGAAGGCGAGAACATCGACATCGGCTTTTCGGGAAAACGTTGCATCCATTCGCGCAACTGCGTGCTTGGCGATCCGCATGTCTTCGTGCCCAATGCGCCCGGCCAGTGGATCCATCCGGATGCGGCCAGCGTCGAGAAGATCGTGGCGCTCGCCGAAGCCTGCCCGTCCGGCGCCATCACCTATATTCGCAAGGATGGCGGGCCGCAGGAACAGCCGCCGGTGGTCAACATTGTGCGCATAAGGGAAAACGGTCCGCTTGCCGTCCATGCCGAGATCGTGTTGGGCGGCGAAACGTTTTACCGCGCCACGCTCTGCCGCTGCGGCGCCTCGGAAAACAAGCCGTTCTGCGACGGCAGCCACACCAAATCGGGCTTCACCGCCACCGGCGAGCCGGCGCTGAAGGACACGCCGGCGCTGGAGGTGCGGAATGGCCCGCTGACCGTCACACCAACGACCAACGGCCCGCTCAAGCTCGAAGGCAATGTCGAAATCGTCACCGGCACCGGCCACACGGTCGACCGCACGCAACGCACCTTCCTCTGCCGCTGCGGCCACTCCGCCAACAAGCCGTTCTGCGATGGCTCGCACAAGCGCGTGGGGTTTGTGGGGTAGGGGCCGCCGCTATCTCCCTCCTTGAGGGGGAGATGTCGCCGAAGGCGACAGAGGGGGTCGGTGCGTCCTGACGCCAACGCCATCGCGGCCAGAGAATGCCGGCGCTCCACGCGAGACGACCCCCTCTGGCCTGCCGGCCATCTCCCCCTCGAGGGGGGAGATTACGCTGCCTTGGCCCAGCGCTCGTGCCTTTATCGGCCCGTTCATATCCGCTAAGGGGCGGAGACGAATTCTCCGGACCCAAATATGACCGCCAAGCCCAAACCCTCACCCCTGTTCCTCGGCATCGACACCGGCGGCACCTATACCGACGCCGTGCTGTGGTCGGAGGCCGGCGGGCCAAGCGGCAAGGTGCTGGCCAAGGCCAAGGCGCTGACCACGCGCCATGATCTGGCGGTCGGCATCTCCGGCGCGGTCGATGCGGTGCTCGAAATGGCCGGCACCGACCCGGCAGCGATCAAACTGGTGTCGATGTCGACGACGCTAGCCACCAATGCGCTGGTCGAGGGCCAGGGCGGGCGCGTGGCGCTGGTGATGATCGGCTTTGCCGAGGGCGACCTTGCCCGCGACGGGCTGAAGGCGGCGCTTGGCACCGACCCGGTGGTGTTCTGCCCCGGCGGCCACGATGTCCACGGCAATGCGGCAAAGCTCGATCTGTCCGGGCTGGAGGCAGCTTTGCCGGAACTGGAAAAGTCGGTGTCCGGCTTTGCCGTCTGCGCCTATTTCGCCACCCGCAACCCGGCGCATGAGCTTGCTGCGCGCGACCTGATCCGTGACAGGACCGGCCTGCCGGTCACCGCCAGCCACGAACTGTCGGCCAAGCTCGGCGGCCCGCGCCGGGCGCTGACGACATTGCTCAACGCCAGGCTGATCTCGATGATCGACCGGCTGGTCGCGGCAACCGAAGGCTTTTTGGCCGCGCGCAACATTGCCGCCCCGCTGATGGTGGTGCGCGGCGACGGCGCTCTGGTCTCGGCTGCCTTTGCCCGCCAGCGGCCGATCGAGACCATCCTGTCCGGCCCGGCCGCCAGCCTTGTCGGCGCCCGCCACATGACCGGCCTCGACGATGCGGTGGTCTCCGATATCGGCGGCACCACCACCGACGTCGCCGTGCTCGACAAGGGCCGGCCGCGGCTCGATCCGGAAGGCGCCACCGTCGGCGGTTTCCGCACCATGGTCGAGGCCGTCGCCATGCGCACTTTTGGCCTCGGCGGCGATTCCGAAGTGGCGCTGGAGGATGGCGCGCTCAATCCGAGAATCCTGCTCGGCCCGCGCCGCCTGGTGCCGCTGGCGCTGGCCGGCTTGATGCATGGCGAGGCCGTCACATCAGAGCTCGAACGCCAGCTGCGCGCGCCCAACCCCGGCCGCATGGATGGCCGGCTGGCGGTGCGCACCGGCGTGCCGGAGCGGCTGGCGGCCGGACTGACCGGTGCCGAAGCCAAGCTTTACGAGCTGATCGGTGCTGTGCCGCAGGCTCTAGACAGATTGCTGACCTCGAACGCCCAGAACGCCACCTTGAACCGGCTGGTGTCGCGCGGGCTGGTGCATGTCGCCGGCTTCACGCCGTCGGATGCGGCGCATGTGCTGGGCAGGCAGGCCAATTGGGATGCGGCCGCGGCGCGTCTGGGTGCCGAGCTGTTCGCGCGCAGGCGCGACGGCCGCGGCCAGTTCATCGCCGCCTCGCCGGAGGCGATCTCGGAACGGGTGCTGACCGCGCTGACCCGCCTGTCGGCCGAAGTCATCCTCGAAACCGCCTTTGCCGAGGACGGGCTGGATGGCGCGGCGACCGTCGCCCATGCCCTGGTCCAGCGCGCCGTCGACGCGCATCCCGGCATCGCCCGCTTGAGCGTCGCCCTCGACCGTCCGGTCATCGGCCTCGGCGCCTCGGCGCCGCTGCATTATGCCGGCCTGGCCGAGCTGGTCGGCAATCGATGCGTGGTGCCGCAGGATACCGATGTCGCCAACGCGCTCGGCGCCGTCGTCGGCCAGGTCCGGGTGTCGGCGGAGGCGCGGGTCAGCCAGCCCAAGGAAGGGCTGTTCCGCGTTGCCTCCGGTGAAAGCGTGCGCGATTTCAACGACGAGGCGGCGGCGATCGCCGCGGCGGAGAAGGATGTGCGGGCGATTGCCGCCGGGCGGGCTAAGGACGCCGGCACCGACAGCGCCGAGATCGAAATCGCCAGCGAATACCGCGTCTCCACCGTAGAGGGCCAGCGCATGTTCATCGAGGCGCACGTCGTGGCGGTGGCGTCGGGACGGCCAAGGATTGCGGTGTGAGCGCGTAATCGCCCTCCTTGAGGGGGAGATGTCGCCGAAGGCGACCGAGGGGGTCGCCTCGCATGAAGCGCGACGCGATTTGGTGCAAAGAAGAGGTTGCACTTCCCGCGAGGCGACCCCCTCTGGCCTGCCGGCCATCTCCCCCACAAGGGGCCCTCAAGGGGGAGATCGGCAGCGAAAACGCCCTACCTTCACCCTGAGCTGAATTGACCCTGCCACCGTGACATGCCAAAGGCCCGGCCTAGCCTTTCGTCTGGAGAAGCCCTGATGACCGATCGCGTCGAGATCGCCGGATTGCGGATTGCCCGCGAGCTTCATGATTTCGTCGTGAACGAGGCGCTGCCGGGCACCGGCATTGAAGCGGAGGCATTCTGGAGCGGTTTTTCGGCGATCGTCCATGATCTCTCGCCAAAAAACCGGGCACTGCTCGAAAAGCGCGATGCCATGCAGGACAAACTCGACCGCTGGTATCGCGACAATGGCGCGCCCGTCGACATGGAGGCCTACAAGACGTTCCTCCGCGAGATCGGCTATCTCCTGCCCGAGGGGCCGGCGTTCAGCGTGACCACCGAAAATGTCGACCCGGAAATCGCTTTGGTTGCCGGGCCGCAGCTGGTGGTGCCGGTGATGAACGCGCGTTATGCGCTGAATGCTGCCAATGCGCGCTGGGGCTCGCTGTACGATGCGCTCTACGGAACCGACGCCGTCCCGGAGACGGACGGCGCCGAGCGAGGCAACAAATTCAATCCGGCGCGCGGCGCCAAAGTCGTCGCCTGGGTGAAAAGCTTCTTCGACGAGGCGGTGCCGCTCACGACAGGCAAATGGGCCGGCGTCAACGGGCTTTCGGTCGCCAACGGCATATTGCGGCTGGGCGAGGGTGCCGGCGCCACCACGCTTGCCGACCTCAGACAGTTTGCCGGCTATCGCGGCGATGCCGCCGACCCCGAAGCCGTGCTGCTCACCAAGAACGGCCTGCATATCGAAATCGTTGTCGACCACAACAACCAGATCGGCCGCACCGATCCGGCCGGCATTGCCGATGTCGTGCTGGAATCGGCACTGACCACCATCCAGGACTGCGAGGATTCGATCGCCGCAGTGGATGCGCAGGACAAGGTGCTGGTCTACCGCAACTGGCTCGGCCTGATGAAGGGCGACTTGGCGGAGGAGATCACCAAGGCCGGCAAGAGCTTTGTCCGCAGGCTCAACCCCGACCGCACCTATACCGCGCCCGATGGCGGCACGCTGACCTTGCCCGGCCGCTCGCTGATGCTGGTCAGGAATGTCGGCCACCTTATGACCAATCCGGCGATATCAGACCGCGACGGCAACGAGGTGCCGGAAGGCATCATGGATGCGGCGCTGACGGCGCTGATCGCGCTGCATGACGTCGGCGTGAACGGGCGCCGCGCCAATTCTCGCGCCGGCTCGATGTACATCGTAAAGCCCAAGATGCACGGGCCCGACGAAGTTGCCTTCGCCGTCGAGATTTTCGACCGCGTCGAAGCGCTGCTCGGCGTGCCCAAAAACACCATCAAGATGGGCATCATGGACGAGGAGCGGCGCACCACCGTCAACCTCAAGGAGGCGATCCGCGCCGCGAAAGAACGCGTCGTCTTCATCAACACCGGCTTCCTCGATCGCACCGGCGACGAGATCCACACCTCGATGGAAGCCGGCCCGATGATCCGCAAGGGCGACATGAAGCAGGCCGCCTGGATCGCCGCCTACGAAGCCTGGAACGTCGACATCGGGCTGGAATGTGGGTTGGCCGGCCACGCCCAGATAGGCAAAGGCATGTGGGCGATGCCCGACCTTATGGCGGCGATGCTGGCCGAGAAAATCGCGCATCCCCAGGCCGGCGCCAACACCGCCTGGGTGCCGTCGCCGACGGCGGCGACGCTGCACGCCACCCATTATCACAAGGTCGACGTCCATGCCGTGCAAGCGGCGCTGAAGAGCCGGCCCAAGGCAAAACTCGACGACATCTTGTCGGTGCCGGTCGCTGTGCGGCCGAACTGGTCGCCAGAAGACATCCAGAAGGAGCTCGACAACAATGCGCAAGGCATTCTGGGCTATGTCGTGCGCTGGATCGACCAGGGCGTCGGCTGTTCGAAAGTGCCTGACATAAACGACGTCGGTCTGATGGAGGACCGCGCCACGCTGCGCATCTCCTCGCAGCACATCGCCAACTGGCTGCATCACGGCGTCTGCACGCCCGAGCAGGTCATGGAGACGATGAAACGCATGGCGGCGATCGTCGACCGCCAGAACGACGGCGATCCGCTCTACCGGCCGATGGCGCCGGATTTCGACAAGTCCATCGCCTTCCTCGCCGCCTGTGACCTGGTCTTCAAGGGGCGCGTGCAACCCAACGGCTACACCGAGCCAGTGCTGCACGCACGGCGGCTGGAGCTGAAGACGCGGGATAACGGCTGAACCGAAAGCACGATGCACGCCGGCCAAGGGTAAGCGCCGGCGTCCCCCTCCCCCTTGAGGGGAGGGTGGGCCGAAGGGCCGAGTGGGGTCGCCAATGCAGTGCGCCAACCCAATTCTGACGGTGCGCCCTAGAGCAACGGACGCCCAGATGGAATCAATTCTCTTTCCGGGATGGCGAGACAAACCACGCGAAAGGTGGCGAGCCCGATGTCGTGCACCGGCAGAATGATCCCATCTGAATGTCCGTTGCTCTAGGAGGAACATCGCAACGCTCCGCACCTCGGCCGGTTTCGAAATGCGACAGGCCGAGCGTCTCACCGGCGACCCCACCCGGCCGCTTCGCGGCCACCCTCCCCTCAAGGGGGAGGGGAACGTCACGCCGCCTGCGCCATCCGCTCCGAACTCATGCGATAGGAAATCGCTTCGGCCAGATGGATGCGGCCGACCGTCTCGCTGGCCTCGAGATCGGCCAGGGTCCGCGCCACCTTCAAGACGCGGTGATAGGCTCGTGCGGAAAAGCCGAGCTTTTCGCTGGCATCCCTCAGCAGCGACAGGCCGGCGGCGTCGGGCATGGCGATCTCCTCGATGACTGACGGCGAGCAATGGGCGTTGGTGGTGGCGGTCGCGCCGAGCCGCTCGAAGCGCTCTCGCTGGATCGTACGGGCGCGGGCAACACGTAGTGCGACGGCGGCACTTTTCTCCGCCCGGTCCGGCCGGATCAGATCGCTGGCCGAGACCGCCGGCACCTCGATCCTGAGATCGATGCGATCGAGCAGCGGGCCGGAAATGCGCGCCTGGTAGTCGGTGCGGCAGCGGTCGCCGCGCAGGCAGCGATAGCCCGGCTCGCCGGCCATGCCGCAACGGCACGGGTTCATCGCCGCGACCAGCTGGATACGCGCCGGATAGGTGACGCGATGATTGGCGCGCGCGATCATGCAGTCGCCGGTCTCGAGCGGCTGGCGCAGTGCATCGAGCGCCTGCGGCGAGAATTCGGGGAATTCGTCGAGGAACAGCACGCCGTGATGGGCAAGCGAGGCCTCGCCCGGCCGCACGCGCAGACCGCCGCCGACCATCGCCGCCATCGAGGCCGAATGATGCGGCGCGCGGAACGGCCGCCGGTCGGTGAGTTTTCCTTCGCCGAGTTCGCCGGCCACCGAGGCGATCATCGAGACTTCGAGCAATTCCCTGGGCGCCAGCGGCGGTAGGATCGACGGCAGCCGCTGCGCCAGCATCGACTTTCCCGACCCCGGCGGTCCGACCATCAAAAGATTATGACCGCCGGCGGCCGCCACCTCCAGCGCCCGCTTGGCGGTCTCCTGGCCCTTGATGTCGGCGAGATCGGGCAGGTCGCGCGCCGCGGCATGGATGCCGGCTTCCGGCCGTGACAAAACCTGCGTGCCGCGAAAATGATTGGCGATGGCGATCAGGCTGCGCGGCGCCAATATGTCGAAATCCTTGCCGGCCCACGCCGCTTCCGGCCCGCAGGCGAACGGACAGATCAAGCCCTTGCCTTCGGCATTGGCGCCGATCGCCGCCGGCAGCGCGCCCGCCACCGCGGCAATGGTGCCGTCGAGCGACAATTCGCCAAGCACGACATAGCCGGCCAGCATGTCGCCCGGAATGGCGCCGAGCGCCGCCATCAAACCGAGCGCGATCGGCAGATCGTAATGGCTGCCCTCCTTGGGCAGGTCGGCGGGCGCCAGATTGACGGTGACCTTCTTCGACGGCATCGACAGGCCGGATGCATGAAGTGCAGCCTGCACCCGCTCGCGGCTTTCGGCCACAGCCTTGTCGGCCAGCCCGACGATGTGCATGTTGACTTTGCCCGGCGCGATCATCACCTGCACGTCGACCGGCACGGCCTCGATGCCCTGGAAAGCAACCGTGCGAACCCGCGCCACCATGTCTTCACCCCAGATGCAGGCTTTTGCCCCAAGCCTTTGCGATCATGCCGCGAACGGCGTCACCCGAGACAACCACAGATTTCCGGCGAAGGCAAGAACATTTGGGGAACAGCTGAGCGCCACGGCTGCAATGGTTTGCAACGCGGCCGCTCGCGAAGCGAGGCTAGTTGCGCTTCTCCTCCACGGCATCCCAGAACAGGCTGGCGATGTCGGCGCCGCCGAAGCGCTGCACTTCGCGTATGCCGGTCGGTGAGGTCACGTTGATCTCGGTCATGTAGTCGCCGATGACGTCGATGCCGACGAGGATGAAGCCGCGCTCTTTCAGCGCGGGGCCGATGCGGGCGCAGATCTCGCGTTCGCGTTCCGTCAATTCGGTCTTTTCGGCGCGGCCGCCGACATGCATGTTGGAGCGCGAATCATGCTCGGCCGGCACGCGGTTGATGGCGCCGACAGGCTCGCCGTCAATCAGGATGATGCGCTTGTCGCCACCCCGCACCTCCTTGAGGTAGCGCTGCACGATGTAGGGTTCGCGGAACAACTGGCCGAACATTTCGAGCAGCGAGGCGAGGTTGCGGTCGGCCTCGTGCAGGTGAAAGATGCCGGCGCCGCCATTGCCGTAGAGCGGCTTGACGATGATATCGCCGAACTCCTTGCGAAAGGCGGCGACCTCGAGCGGGTCCTTGGTGATCAGCGTGTCCGGCATCAGGTCGGGAAATTCGGTGACGAAGATCTTTTCCGGGCTGTTGCGCACCCAGGCCGGGTCGTTGACCACCAGCGTCTTCGGATGGATGCGCTCGAGGATATGCGTGGTGGTGATGTAGTTCATGTCGAAGGGCGGATCCTGCCGCAAAAGGATGACGTCCATCTCCGCAAGATCGGTGCGCACCTTCTCGCCCAGCGAATAATGGTTGCCCTTCTCGTCGCGGACCTGCATCGCCTCGATACGGGCAAACACCTTGCCTTCGCGCAGCGACAGCCGGTCGGGCGTGTAGTGGAACAGCTGGTGCCCGCGCCGCTGCGCTTCCAGCGACAGCGCAAACGACGTGTCGCCGGCAATCGACACGGTAGAGATGTGGTCCATCTGGACGGCGACTTTCAGGGGCATGGGTGCTCTCCGGCGCAGTTGCAACGAACGTGCGTCCACCCGGACGCACATACGCTCCAACACTTTGAATCCATGCATCGCGCTTTCCGAAAATCGATTCCGATTTTTCGGGCCGATGCATCGACGAGAGCGATATAAGGAAATCGGCGGCCTCTGCCAATCGGCCAAGGTCATGATGAGGCTGCGCTTCTGGCGCAGACCCCAATGCGATGTGCGTTCAGCGGTCGAAGACCAGCTTGGAATAGCCGAGGAAGGACAGCGCCATGGCAACCAGCGAGGCGACCGCAAGGGCGACGAGCGGCGGCACCATCGGCAGCGCGAACAGCATGGCGCAATAGACGAGATAATTGACGAGGCTGGTGGCGATGCCGACGCCGCCATAGCGTGCGCCCTCTTGCGCGACGCCGCGGCTGGAAGGCGAGAAGGTCAGATGGCGATTGATCAGCCAGGTGACGGACAAGGCAAAACCGATCGAGATGATTCGGGCTGCGAAGGGGCCAAGCGGCGCTATCGCCAACACCAGCCAAAGCGCCGCCGCGTCGGCGACGAAGCCGATACCGCCGGCGACAATGAAGCGGGCGAGGCGTCCCATTTAGGGCTCTAAGCCGCCCGCGGGGTCTTGCGCGGTCCGGTCTTCAAAGTCGCGAGCGCACTTGCGCGTTCGCGTTCGACGCGGCCGGAAGGCATCGACAGATAGAAGATGCGCTTCTGCTCGGCCCGGCCGCGCGACACCGAATCGAGGATTACCCCGGTCACCGCCGCCAGCATCGACAGCAGCAGCAGCCCGACCGACAGCACCCACGTCGGCATGCGCGGCACAAGCCCGGTTTCGGCGAACTCGATCAGCACCGGCGCCATCAGAAACAGGCTTGATGCCAGGAAGAACACCGAAAAAGCGCCGAAGAAACGCAGCGGCTGCGTCTCCTTCATCAGCATGGCGAACATCCACAGGATCTTCGCGCCGTCGCGAAAGGTCGACAGCTTCGACGAGGAGCCTTCCGGCCGGCGGCCATAGTCGAGGCCGATCTCGCTGACCGGCAATTTGAGCTGCGAGGCGTGCACCGACATTTCGGTCTCGATCTCGAAACCGCCGGAAACGGCGGGAAAACTCTTGACGAAGCGCCTGGTGAAGGCGCGGTAACCCGAGAAGATATCGGTAAAGTCCGAGCCAAACAAACGTTTGTAGAGGCTGTTGAAGATGCGGTTGCCGAAGGCGTGGCCTGTCCTGCCGGCGTCGTTGGCGACGCCGCGCCTGGTGCCCACCACCATGTCGGAGCGCTCGGTCAGCAGCGTGTTGATCAGTTGCGGCGCGTCCTCCGGCGCATAGGTGCCGTCGCCGTCGGCCATCAGGTAGATGTCGGCCTCGATGTCGGCGAACATGCGGCGCACGACATTGCCTTTGCCCTGGCGCGGCTCGCGCACCACGATGGCGCCGGCGGCGCGGGCTCGGAGCGCCGTCAGGTCGCGCGAATTGTTGTCGTAGACATAGATCGCGGCGGCAGGCAGCGTTTCGCGAAAGCGCCGCACCACTTCGCCGATCGTCAGCTCCTCATTGTAGCAAGGCAGGAGCACGGCGATGCTCGGCTCATGGCGCACTTCTTGTGGCATTTTCGTCTCCGGATGCCCTGTAAGGCCCCTGACCGCTCAAACGCCGGCCTCGCTCGGGCGGCTTTACTATTTATTGAAGCTGTTAAGGCTAGGTTTAAACCGCACCGTATTCCTTCCAAAGGTCCCGATATGAGCACAGCCGACGATGGCGCCTCCATTTGGAGGTCCGATATCGCGCTGGCGCTGCTTGCCACGGCGCTGGCGCTTGCCGTCAATGCCTTTGCCGGCTTCCCGGCACTGACCAATGCCGGCGGCGACAACGACAATCTGCTGCGCCTCGTCGAAGTTCGCGACATGCTGGCCGGCCAAAGGTGGTTCGATCTCCACCAGTACAGGATGGGCCTGGAAGGCGGTTTCGTCATGCATTGGTCGCGGCTGGTCGATGCGCCGATCGCCGCCATCATCATCGCCGTATCGGCCCTGACCGGCAGCGCGGCCTTTGCCGAGAATGTTGCGCAAGTGCTGTGGCCGGCGCTGCTCTTCTGCCTGACCGTATTTTTCACGGCTCGCGCCGCGCGCAGCTTTGCCGGTGACAGCGCCGTGCTGCCCGCTGTCGTGATCGGCGCTGCCGCACTGTATTTCCTCGGCATTTTTTCGCCTGGCGCGCTCGATCACCACAATGTCCAGCTGATGCTGAGCATGGCCAGCCTGAGCCTGTTGCTTGAAGCGCCAACGCGCAGGCCGGCGGCATTGCTCTCCGGCCTGTGCACCGGATTGATGCTGGCCGTCGGCATGGAGACCGCGCCTTATGTGGCCACCATCGGCGCCTCTGTTGCCATGCTGTTCGCCCTCGGCGCCAATGGCGAGAGGCTGATCGCCCGGGATTTCGGCCTCGGCTTTGCCGGCGTGTCCGCTCTCGTCTTTGTCGCCACCATTGCGCCGTCTGCCTGGGGTCAGGCGCAATGCGACGCCTTCTCGGCCGTGCAGTTCGTCGTCGCGGCGATTGCCGGAACCGGCCTTGCGGCGATAGCGTCGATCGAGCCCGCCGGCCGCACGCGCCAACGGCGCATCGCCTCGCTTGGCCTGCTTGCCCTGGTATTGGCCGCTGTCATCGTCTTTTTGTTCCCACAATGCCTGGCAGCGCCCTACGCCAACCTCGATCCGCGCCTCAAGGAGCTATGGCTTGATCACATCGACGAGGCGCAGTCGCTGTTCAAGCTGCTCGCTGAAGATCCGGCCGGGGTGGTGGCGCGCTATGCCACGCCGCTCATCGCGCTCGTGCTGATGGCGCTTCGCCTTGGCCGTGGCGGCTGGCGGCGGCAGGACAGCCTTGTCGGCGCGCTGCTTGTCGTGGCCTTCATCGTCAGTGCCTGGCAGGTGCGCGGTTCGACATTCTCGATCGCCTTCGCCGTCATCCCGCTTGCCGCCTGGATTGCCAAATGGCGTCAACGGGCAGAGGTCAGCCCGTCGCGCGGCGTGGCGCTGCGCATGGCCGCCGTCTGGCTGGTTTCAGTGAATGCCGTCTGGACTGGGGCTGCCGCGGCAACCTCGGTCGCCTTCGAGGACAGCAATACCGCCGCCGATAATGGCGACGGCGCCGATGTCGCTTGCCAGCGCATGGCCTCCTTTGCGGCACTCGGCCGCCTGCCCGGCACCACCGTGCTGGCAATTTCCAATCTCGGATCGCCTATCCTGGCCTATTCCGGACATCGCGTCTTCGCCGGGCCTTATCATCGCAATGTCGCCGGCAACCTGCTGGCGCTCGATGCCTTCCTTGGGTCCGATGCCGATGCCAGGACGGTCGTGGCGGATCATCACGTCGGCCTCGTCGCGCTGTGCCCCGGCAGCGCCGAAAGCAAGCTCCTCGCAGCCAAGGCGCCGGCAGGCTTTCTTGCCGGGCTGATGCGCGGCAGCGTGCCGGAATGGCTTGAGCCGGTTGCCGGGACCAGCGGAGCCGCAGTCGAATTGTACCGCGTCCGGCTGGGCAGCTGATCGATCGGCGGCCATGCGGCCTTTTGTCGGACATAAGTCCCGACAATCCACTCTTTCGCCCTTGCCCGCCCGACACGGCTGGATAGGATGCGCGCCGGCCGACCGAGATCATTGGACCGGGAGAGAATTTCATGATGCCATCGGCACGCTTTGCCGACCTCGAAGGCGCTTCGGTGCTGATCACCGGCGGCGGCTCCGGCATTGGTGCTGCCTTGACCGAAGGTTTTGTCCGCCAGGGGGCAAAGGTCGCCTTCATCGATATCGCGGACCGTCCGAGTGTGGCGCTGGCCGATCGGTTAGAGAAGGAGCTGGGCCGGCGGCCGCTTTATCTCAAGACCGACATACGCGACATCGAGGCGTTGCGGCTATCGGCGGCTAAAGCCGCCAAGGCGCATGGCGACGTGACCGTGCTGGTCAACAATGCCGCGCAGGATGACCGTCATGCCGTCGAAGACGTCACGGTGGAGTTCTGGGACAACAACCATGCCATCAACCTGCGCCCGCATTTCTTCAGCGCACAGGCGGTGGCGCCGGGCATGAAGCGGGCCGGCGGCGGCTCGATCATCAACTTCACCTCGACCTCGTTTCTCATCAACCATCCCGATATGCCGGCCTACACCGCCGCCAAGGCCGGCATCGTCGGTCTCACCAAGGGTCTTGCCGGCAAGCTCGGCGTCGACGGCATCCGTGTCAACGCGATCGCGCCCGGCTGGGTGATCACCGAGCGGCAGAGAAAGCTCTGGGTCACCGAAGAAGCGCTCGCCGCTCATGTCGCCAAACAGTGCATCAAAGAGGTGATGCAGCCGGAAGACATTGTCGGCACCGTGCTGTTCCTGGCGTCGGATGCCTCACGCATGCTGACCGCGCAGATGCTGATCGTCGATGGGGGGTTCCTGTGATCTCATCGAGCAAGGCAGCTTCCGTCGCGGCCGTCGACTGGGGCACCACCCGCATGAGGGTCTGGCTGCTCGACGGCGCCGGCAAGGTTCTCGCCGAGCGGCGCGGCGATGACGGGCTGATCACCGCCCAGGCTAAAGGATTTTCGTCCATTCTCGAAGGGCATCTGGCTGCCTTGGGCGCAGCCGAGGCGCTGCCGGTCATCATTTGCGGCATGGCCGGTTCGCGCCAGGGCTGGCTGGAGGCACCCTATGTCAGCGTGCCGGCGCCGATCGGCGCTATTCTCGCCGGCGCTGCCCGCATTCCCGGCCAGCGCCGCGACATCCGCATCGTGCCCGGCCTTGCCCAGCGTCTGGCCGACGCCCCGGATGTCATGCGCGGCGAGGAGACGCAGCTTGCCGGCGCCGGCTTGCCGGCAAAGGGACGCCATCTCGTCTGCATGCCTGGCACCCATTCGAAATGGGTGCTGGTCCAGGACGGCTCTGTTGCTGGTTTCGGCACCTGGCCGACCGGCGAGCTGTTTTCGGTGCTGGCCGCGCACTCGATCTTGCGCCATTCGCTGGGCGAGGCGCCGAAGCCGGTTGCCGCCGAAAATCCATTTTTCCGGGAGTGGTGCCTGAAGGCGTTGGCCGAAGGCGGTGACATCGGTTCAAGACTGTTCTCGATCCGCGCCGCCAGCCTGCTGCAGGATCTGAAGCCCGAGGATGCCGCCGCCTGCCTGTCCGGCCTGCTGATCGGCGGCGAGATCGCTTCGGCAAATCGCCGTTATGGGGCGAGTGCCGTGCCCGTCGTGCTGATCGCGTCGGGCGCACTCGGCAAGCTCTATGCCGAGGCGCTCGGCCTTGCCGGGCTCGCGGTCAGGGTGGTCGACGCCGACGAGGCGGTGCGTGCCGGTCTTGCTGAAGCCGCGCGCGAAAATGGCATGATCGCTGGAAATGGAGTTGCCGCATGACCGAAACCGCACCTTTTCCAAAGCTCGAGCGGGGTCTGGTCGCCATCCTGCGTGGCCTCAAGCCAAGCGAGGCGGTGGCAATCGGCCAGGCGATCTTCGGCGCCGGTATCGAAGCGATCGAGGTGCCGCTCAACTCGCCCGATCCTTACGCCTCCATCGCCAGCATTGTCGGAGCGCTTCCTCCAACAGCCTTGGTCGGTGCCGGCACGGTGCTCAGCGCCGCCGATGTCGACGGCCTGCACAAGGCCGGCGGGCGGCTGCTGGTCAGCCCCAATATCGATGCCGAGGTCATGGGCCGTGCCATGCACTATGGCATGGTGACGATGCCTGGCGTGTTCACGCCGACCGAGGCATTTCAAGCAATCCGGCTCGGCGCCTCGGCATTGAAATTCTTCCCGGCGAGCGTGCTTGGCGCGGCAGGCATTTCGGCGATGCGCGCGGTGCTGCCGGCCAGTGTGCTGGTCGGCGCGGTCGGCGGCGTTTCGGATAAGGATTTTCCCGGCTACAAGGCAGCCGGCGTCAGCGTCTTCGGTCTTGGCTCCAGCCTCTTCAAGCCGGGCATGAGCGTCGACGAAGTGGCAGCGCGAGCGAAAGCCGCAGTTCAGGCCTGGGACGCGGCGTTTGGAGCGGCATGATGAGCGAGACCATTGTTTCGGTTTTTTCCGACCATGTCTGCCAACTCGGCGAGGGACCAAGCTATGACCCTGCCACCGACACGCTCTACTGGTTCGACATCGTCAATGGCCAGCTCCTGGAAAAGCTCCTGTCCGGCGGTGCGGTCAAGATCCACGAGCTCGGTCAGATGGCCAGCGCCGTCGCCATCGTCGACGACCGGCGCCAGTTGATCGCCACCGAGACCGGCCTGCATGTCCGCGACGTCGCGACCGGCAAGCTGACGTTGCACACGCCGATCGAGGCCGACAATGCGGTCACCCGCTCGAACGATTCACGCGTTCACCCTTGCGGCGCGCTCTGGGTCGGCACAATGGGCAAGGGCGAGGCGAAGGGTGCCGGTTCGATCTACTGGTTCTTCAAGGGCGAGCTGCGCCGGCTTTATGCCGACATTACTGTGCCCAACTCGATCTGCTTTTCCGAGGATGGGACCATTGCCTATTACACCGACACCAGCACCGGCCTGTTGATGCGCGTCGGCTGCGATCCGGCGACCGGACTGCCGGTTGGCGAACCGAAGGTCTTCGTCGACCACCGTTCGGCCAAGGGCTATATCGATGGTTCGGTGCTCGACCGTGACGGCATATTGTGGAACGCCTGCTGGGGCGGCAGCGTCGTCGAAGCCTATGGACCCGACGGCAAGCTCGTCCGTTCGGTGGCGATGCCGGCGACGCAGCCTTCCTGTCCGGCTTTCGTCGGCAGGAATGCCGACCGGCTGGCGGTCACCTCCGCCTGGTCGGGCAAGAGCGAGAAGCAGCACCTGCTCGACCCGCAAGCCGGCATGACATTCATGCTCCACATTCCAGTCAATGGTCGCTTCGAGCCGCGTGTGCTGATTGGCTAGACCCATATCTAGCACTGTCGTGCAGGCGTCCAGCTGACGTCGGTTCCGCGAAAGCCGAATGCGCTCGCCGTGCGATGCTTGAACGCTTCATCGTTTCGCGGGAACGCTGAACCGCTCTATCTCTTTGTTTTGACGCAATTCCGGACGGAAAACCGTTTCACGCTTTTCCTGGAATTGCTTTAGGCAATCGTGCTGCCGGGAAATCGTTTCGATCATGTCAAGCCGCGAGCCGAAGCTGATCCTTGTCTACGAGCCGGAAAAGGCTTGCTTCGATCGGCTGGTCGCCGATAACCACGTGCCGGAGCGTGCCGCCGAAATCGCCTCCTATCTGGCGCAATCGACCGATATCGCTGCTGAATTCGACGCACTTGCCGCCGCTTGCCAGAAGCGCGGCCTGTCATTTGCGCCGGTGACGCTCGACGACGCCGCAAGCGTTCTCGGCGGCGAGGACCCGAAGACCACGCTTGTCTGGACGCTGACCGACGGCGTCGCCTATTTCCGCGGCGGCGCCGCACCGGCTCTGGTACGGCTGAATTGCCTGAAGGCGATCGGCGCCGACGATGCGCTGTTCGCGCTCTGTCAGGACAAGTTCCGGTCCGGCGCCGTGCTCGGCGCGCTTGGCCTGCCGGTGCCGCAGGCGGGCCTTGCCCGTGACGGCGCCTGGCTGGTCGCGCCACCGGCCTCGCCCGCCGGCTGGTTCGTCAAGCCGAACCGGCTCGGCGCCAAGATCGGCATCTGGCCGGATTCGCACTGCCACGATCTCGGCCACGCGCTGGAGCTTAGCCGACGCGTCTTCGCCGCCTATCGCGACGATGTCATCGTCCAGCCCTATGTCGCCGGCCGCAACGCGCGCGCCAGTTTTCTCGGATTGAGGACGGATACCGGCGTCGAGGCGCTGGGCATCGCCTTTGTCGATTCGGGCGGCGATTTCCAGACCATGCAGGACAGCCTGGCGCTTTACGGCGATACCGGCGCAGCGGCGAAAGCTGCGGGAAAATATACCGAGCCGGTGCTGCTGCCGGTCGCCGGCAGCCAGCCTGAAGCCGATGCAAGAATCCGTCGCATCGCCGAACGCCTGATGGTCGGGCCTGGCCTGCGCGACGTCTTTTCCATCGACCTCCGGGTCGAAGCCGACGACAGCGTCCACCTCATCGAGTTCGAGGTCTGCCCCGGCCTGCCCTGCTTCGATTTCCGCGATTACTGTCGCCAGCAATGGGGCTTGAGCCTCGCCGATGCGATGGCGGAGGCAGCGGCGAACCGGCTTCTCGCCTAAATCCCCTCGACCAACACGATTTCGCCCTCGGCCACCTTCTGGCGGATCGCGACGGCGCGCTGGTATTCGGGCGAGTGGTAGCAGTCATGCGCCGCCGCAAGCGACGGAAACTCGATGATCACGTTGCGGTCGCGGCCCGGCCCCTCGGCCTTCTCATGCGCGCCGCCGCGCGCCAGGAACTTGGCGCCGAAGCGGTCGAAGGCCGGTTTGGCAGCTGCGACATAGTCCTTGTAGCCTTCCGCATCGCGTACATCGACGCGAGCGATCCAGTATCCCTTGGGCATGGCTTTTCTCCGGGTTAATTCCTGCCCTCAGGCCGAGCGCACTTCATCGAGGATCGCTTCCGCCGCCGCCCGCCTGTCGGCCGCTCCGACGATCGGCCGGCTGATGACGAGATGGCTGGAGCCGTTGCGGATCGCCTGCGCCGGCGTCACCACCCGTTTCTGGTCGCCATGGTCGCTGCCCTTCGGCCGGATTCCCGGCGTCACCACGGCCAGGTCGGGGCCGACGATGCGGCGCACCGCCTCGGCTTCTTCGGCCGAGCAGACGATGCCGCCCATGCCGGCATGCAGCGCCTGCTCGGAGCGCCTCAGCACCAGTGTATGCGGATCATACTCATAGCCGGCGTCGATCACGTCCTGCTCGTCCATCGAGGTCAGCACGGTGACCCCGAGCAGGCAAAGGTCGCTGCCCCTGGCAGCCTCGACCGCCGCCTTCATCGTCTTCGGATAGGCATGGATGGTCAGCATGCTCATGCCCATCCTGGCGATGTTTTCGACCCCCTTGGCCACGGTGTTGTCGATGTCGAGCAGCTTCATGTCGAGAAAGATCCTGGTGCCGCCGCTGGCCAGCTCGCGGGCGAAGTCGAGCCCGCCGGCAAACGCGAGCTGGTAACCGATCTTGTAGAAGGAGACGATCCCGTCGAGCTCGCGCACCGCTTTCTCGGCTTCCTTCAGCGTCGGCAGGTCGAGGCCGACGATCAGCCTTTCCTGCATCGTGTCGGCATGCGCGGCGTCCGGGATCATGCCTCGATCCGCGTCGACAGCATGCGCGAGGTTTCGATCAGCGTTCGGCATAGGTGCTCCATCGATTGGCTTAGTCTCTCGTCCCTGAACTTGCCCTCGTCGTCGAAGGCGTTGCCGCCCTCCGGCACCGAGCATTCCGGTGTCACCACCTCCATCCGGCAGCGTACCAGAACGGCGCGCAGATGGTTGATGCAGCGTATCCCGCCGAAGGGTCCGTTGGAAGACGAGCAGAGGCCGGCGACCTTGCCGGCAAGTGGCCTGAACGTCCGGCCGCCATCCTTGCGCAGCTGGCTCACCCAGTCGATGCTGTTCTTGAGCAACGGTGGAATGGAGCCGTTATATTCGGGCGTCGCGATCAGCAGCCCGTCATGGGCGGCGATCATCCGGCCGAGCTTGACGGCGTTTTCGGGAATGCCTTCGTCCTTTTCCAAATCCTGGTCGAGGATCGGCAGCGGATAGTCGGCGAGCGAGATGCGGGTCACCTCGGCGCCCTGCATGGCAAGTTCCTTCTGTGCCACGTCGGCGGTCCTGCCGCTATAGGCGCCGCTGCGCACCGAACCGGCGACGACGAGAATTTTCGGGATCACAGCCATGGGTCTGCCTTGTCACCCGATGGGTATAAGACAAGTGCTATTCAAACCCAACGTTTCAATTCATGCGCCCCGCGTCGGTAGATCCAAAGCTGCGTCGGCGGAATGTTGCGGATGACGAAATGGAAATGCTCGACCGTATAGTCGCCGCGGCCCGGCGGGATCGGCGACAGCGGCCCGTAAGTCAGCTGCACGATCGGCCGGCCCGCCGGGATACGGTCGAGCAGGCTCTCGACATAGGCGATGCGCTGGGCGACAGGGAAATTGAGCAGCGGCACGCCCGATATCACAGAATCGAAGATCAGGTCGCGCTTGTCGCCGAGCGTCGCGTCGAGATTGAAGGCGTCGCCCTCGATGACGTTGACGCCTGGATAAAGCTGGCGCAGATGGCGCACGAAATCAGTGGAATATTCGACCGCGTAGAGATTCTCAGGCTTAATGCCCTGGGCGAGGATGGCGCGTGTGATGACGCCTGTACCGGGTCCGACCTCGAGCACCGGCAGGCCGGATGTCGGATCGACGATCGAGGCCATCTTGCCAGCGGTGATGGAACTGGTCGGGACGATCGAACCGACCGCCTTCGGCTTATCGATCCAGCCCTTGAAGAACTTCAGCTCGTCGTCGAACTTTTCCGCCAGCGTCTTTCGCAGTCCGGGACTACGCGTCATTGAAAGTCCTCCTCAACGCTCCCTCGCATGCTACTTAGCAGTTACGAGGTGCAAGACAAGGCGAATCCCCGGATAAGGTGTTGATGACGCTCGGGAAGCGTTTTCCAGGGATCAGCTTCAGTGCTCGCCGAACGTTTCGAAAAAGTCTTTCATGCGGGCGAAAAATCCGCTCGACTGAGGCGAATTGTCCTTTGAGGAAAGCTGCTCGAATTCCTCCAGCAATTCGCGCTGACGGCGCGAAAGGTTCTGCGGCGTCTCAACCACGGTCTGGATGTAGAGGTCGCCGATATTGGGCTGGCGCAGCACAGGCATGCCCTTGCCCTTGAGGCGGAACTGGCGACCGTTCTGGGTGCCTTCCGGCACCTTCACCTTCGTCTGGGTACCGTCCAGTGTCGTCACCTCGAACGAGCCGCCAAGCGCTGCCGTCGTCATCGAGATCGGCACCTTGCAATAAAGATCGGCCCCGTCGCGCTGGAAGAATTCGTGCGGCTTGACCGCGAGGAAGATGTAGAGATCGCCCGACGGGCCGCCGCGCAGGCCGGCCTCGCCCTCATTGGCCAGCCGGATGCGGGTGCCATCCTCGATGCCGGCAGGGATGTTTACCGACAGCGAGCGCTCCTCGGTGACACGGCCCTGGCCAGCGCATTTCGGGCACGGATCCTTGATGGTCTGGCCGCGCCCCTGGCATTGCGGGCAGGTGCGCTCGATCGAGAAGAAGCCTTGCGTGGCGCGCACCTTGCCGTGGCCGTTGCACATCGAGCAGGTGACGGGCTGGGTGCCAGGCTTGGCGCCGCTGCCCGAGCATTCCGAGCAGGAAATCGAGGCTGGCACCCGAATCTGCGCGGTCTTGCCGGAAAATGCCTCTTCCAGCGTAATTTCCATATTGTAGCGCAGGTCGGCGCCGCGCTCGCGGCCGCCGGACGAGCGGCGCTGGCGCCCGCCCATCATGTCGCCGAAAATGTCTTCGAAAATGTCGGCGAAGCCGCCGGCGCCAAAGCCTTGCGCCCCGCCATTCATACCGCCGTGCTCGAAGGCGGCGTGGCCGAAGCGATCATAGGCGGCGCGCTTCTGCGGGTCCTTCAGTGTCTCGTAGGCTTCGTTGATTTCCTTGAACTTGTGCTCGCAGGCATGGTCGCCTGGGTTGCGGTCGGGATGGAACTGCATGGCGAGCTTGCGAAAAGCGCTCTTGAGCTCCTTCTCGTCGGCGCCCTTTTGCACGCCTAGCGTTTCGTAAAAATCAGCTTTCATGTTTTCCCGCAGTCCGGATAGTCAACGTCTTGAAGCATCGTTGCGTCGTTTGCCGGCACGCTGTTCCGATTTAGGTGTGATGGAGGCGCGATGCCAGTGTCTACGAGGCTTTGTCCGCATTTTTTCGGGCAGCGCAGCGTTTTTCCGGCAAAGGGTTGCAAAAAAGCCCGGCTGTGCGCCGGGCTTTCTCCCTTACCTGTACCGTCAGGCGGTTCAGGCCGACTTCTTCTTCTCGTCGTCTTCGTCGATTTCCTCGAAGTCGGCATCGACGACGTCACTGTCCTTGGCGGCATCAGCCTTGGCGTCGGCCTCGGCGGCTTCCTTCTGTGAAGCCTCGTACATGGCCTGGCCGAGCTTCATCGAGACTTCGGCGAGCGTCTGCGTCTTGGCCTCGATCTCGGTCACATCGTCGCCTTCGGCAGCGGTCTTCAGCGCCGCGATCGCATCGGCAATCGCCGTGCGGTCGGCCTCGGAAACCTTCTCGCCGTATTCCTTCAGAGACTTCTCCGAGGAATGCACCAGCGCCTCGGCCTGGTTGCGGGCCTCGACCAGCGCGCGCCGCTTCTTGTCGGCTTCGGCATTGGCCTCGGCGTCCTTGACCATCTTCTCAATGTCGGCGTCCGAAAGGCCGCCGGACGCCTGGATGCGGATCTGGTGCTCCTTGCCGGTGCCCTTGTCCTTGGCCGAGACGTTGACGATGCCGTTGGCGTCGATGTCGAAGGTGACCTCGATCTGCGGCACGCCGCGCGGCGCAGGCGGGATGCCGACCAGATCGAACTGGCCGAGCGCCTTGTTGTCGGCGGCCATTTCACGCTCGCCCTGGAAGACGCGGATGGTCACCGCCGACTGCGAATCCTCGGCCGTGGAGAACACCTGGCTCTTCTTTGTCGGAATCGTCGTGTTGCGTTCGATCAGCCGCGTGAATACGCCGCCCAGCGTCTCGATGCCGAGCGACAACGGCGTCACGTCGAGCAGCAGCACGTCCTTGACGTCGCCCTGCAGCACGCCGGCCTGGATAGCGGCGCCTAACGCGACGACCTCATCCGGGTTGACGCCCTTGTGCGGCTCCTTGCCGAAGAACTGCTTCACGATCTCCTGGATCTTGGGCATACGGGTCATGCCGCCGACCAGGACGACTTCGTCGATTTCGCCGGCCTTCAGGCCGGCATCCTTGAGCGCCGCCTTGCAAGGATCGATCGTGCGCTGGACGAGATCCTCGACCAGGCTCTCGAACTTCGCCCGCGTCAGCTTCAGCGTCAGGTGCTTGGGGCCGGTGGCATCGGCGGTGATGAAGGGCAGGTTGATTTCGGTCTGCGTGGTGGACGACAGCTCGATCTTGGCCTTTTCAGCCGCTTCCTTGAGGCGCTGAAGGGCGAGCTTGTCGTTCCGCAGGTCGATGCCCTGTTCCTTCTTGAACTCGGCCGCCAGATATTCGACCAGACGCATGTCGAAATCCTCGCCGCCGAGGAAGGTGTCGCCATTGGTCGATTTCACCTCGAACACGCCGTCGCCGATTTCGAGCACCGAAATATCGAACGTGCCGCCGCCAAGGTCATAGACGGCAATCGTCTTGCCTTCCTTCTTGTCCAGTCCATAGGCAAGCGCGGCCGCCGTCGGCTCGTTGATGATGCGCAGCACTTCGAGGCCGGCGATCTTGCCGGCATCCTTGGTCGCCTGGCGCTGGGCGTCGTTGAAATAGGCCGGAACGGTGATGACTGCCTTCTCGACCTTCTCGCCGAGATAGGCCTCCGCCGTTTCCTTCATCTTCTGCAGGATCATCGCCGAGATCTGGCTAGGCGACTGCTTCTTGCCGCCGGCCTCGACCCAGGCGTCGCCATTGTCGCCCTTGACGATCTTGTAGGGGACAAGCTTCTTGTCCTTCTCCGTCACCGGATCGTCGTAGCGGCGGCCGATCAGGCGCTTGACCGCGAAAATGGTGTTCTCAGGATTGGTAACCGCCTGGCGCTTGGCCGGCTGGCCGACGAGGCGCTCGCCGTCGCTGTTGATGGCGACGATGGAAGGGGTCGTGCGGGCGCCTTCCGCATTCTCGATCACCTTGGATTCCTTGCCGTCCATGATGGCGACACAGGAGTTGGTTGTTCCCAGATCGATACCGATTACTTTTGCCATTTCTCTAATCTCTCCGCTAAGCAGGCTCTCAGGACCCGTACAGGCGTTCCGACGAAAGCCCCTGTTCACAAGAAATTCCGCTCCGGCAACCGGCGTTCGGCGCTGGACGGCTTGGCGCGTATATAAGAACAGGCTGCGTGGCGCGCAAGCATTCTGCGCAAGGCGTTCACCATTCATCGCGGTTGATCGGATTCGGGACCGGCAGGCCCGTATTTTCGGCGGTGATCCAGCCGGCCCGGCCCCCGGCCCATGAACCTTTCCGCCTCGCCCCGCGACTGATGCTCAGGTGCCGCGTGGTGCGGCCCCGGAAAGGAAAGCCCCATGACCACAGATCCAGAGGCTCCATGGTCTCCGGGAACAGCAGGAACTCAGCGCGACCATCGCCTTCGGGACCGGGTCGATGCGCTGGGCTTTTCGCCGGTTCCGTTGACCCTGCGCGGACGCAGGCGTATCGTGACGTTGAGGAAAGCAGACAATTCGATCAGGGACGAACGTGCCGGAACGCCGCGCCTTGCCCTGATTTGCGCGCCGGGACCGGATGTTTCTCCCATGACCTGTGGGGGGAGATCCATGTCTTGCGACCACGGCGCGTTCGTGCGCTCTCGTGCCGGCCGTTTGCGCCGCGCCATCCAGGCTGCCAGCGGATTGTCGATCCTGGCGCTCGCCGCTGGGCTCTGGCTCGGTGGCTCGGCCCAGGCTCAGGAAACGCAGATCATCTATCCCGGCTCGATGGCAGTGACCGGATTCTCCGGCACCATCATTCCCAATTTCGAGGAAGGCCTGCCGCCGGGCGTCGATCCCGTCGACGAAACCTTCATCGACACGGCGCGCGCGACCTTGCGCATCTTCGACGTCTCAAGGCTGGGCGGGCCGGCGTCTGGCCAATTGGTCTTCACCCCGCCACCGTTCGAGGTCACAGCCGGGCAAATCGGCCAGGTGTTCGGCATCACCTACGACGACGGCGTGCGCGACGGCGTCCCATCGGCCATTCCAAACCTCTATGCCGGCGCCACGTCGCTGCACGGCATCCGCATAGTCACGCCAGACGGCGACGCCGACGGCCGGCCGGAGCGGCAGCGCCGCGGCACGGCTGACGCTGTCTTCATGGACGGCCAGTTCGGCACCGAAAACGGCGGCGGCCCCGGAACGATCTGGAAGATCGACGGCATCACCGGCGCCGTCTCGAAATTCGCCGATATCGACGCCAATAGCGGTCCCGGCATCGGCGACGTCACTTTCGACAATACCCACCGCCAGTTCTTCGCCAGCGATCTCGACACCGGCCTCATCCACCGCATCGACGCCAATGGCGCGCTGCTCGACACGTTCGACCACGGCATAGCCGGTCGCCCGGCGCACGGGCTTGCCGCCGTTGCCGACGACGGCTCGGTGATGGACATCCAGGGTGCTGCCTTCGACAGCGAGGACCCCGACAGCTGGGGCTACACGCAGGACGAGCGCCGCGTCTGGTCGGTCGCCTATCGTGGCGGCCGGCTCTATTATTCGGTCGGTGATAAGGCGGAGATCTGGTCGGTAGGCGTTGCCGGCGACGGCAGTTTCGCCGGCGACCCGCGCTGGGAACTGACGGTCAAGGCCGACAAGGATTACGCGGTCACCGACATCGCCTTCGACAACGAAGGCTTCATGTACCTGGCCCAGCGCGGCCCGGTGGAGAACCGCTACGACTACAGCCAGTTCGCCGATTCCGGCAAGGGTGAGGTCATCCGCTACTGGCGCGAAATTCCGGACGATCCGGCGACGGAATCGGCCTGGGTGGAAGTGCCGCAGGAATATGCGGTCGGCTTCCCGCAAGACAACCGACAGTCGGCCGGCGGCCTTGACCTGCAATATGGCTACGATGCCGAAGGCAATCTCGATACCGGCGTCTGCACCGACACGCTGGTCGATACCGGCGACAAGTTGCGCGACAACCCGGAGCTTGCCGAACAACTCGCAGCTGGCGGGCCGCTCGCCGTGCACGGCGTGCAAATCACGCCGACGGCACTGGTCAAGCCGGCCAACATGCCGCCTTTCGGCTCGTGGTTCGTCGACTTCGACAATTATTTCGAAGACCCGGAAGTCGAAGGCCATGTCGGCGACGTCGAGGTCTGGCGCCCCTGCGAAGGCCGTGCCGGCTATTACGAGCAGGTGCCGGGCGGCTATCTGCCACCGTTCTATCCGCCGGACTTTCCGCCCCCCGGCAATCTGCCTCCTTGCATCGATGTCGAGGATGTCAGGTATTTCTGCACGCCCTCCGGCCTCGAGGCCGATCTCTATCTCCATGACCATGCCGGCTTTGGCGGCGATTCGATCAAGGCTCTGTCCAGGACGCCTGGCGTTGGGGTGACTTCACCTCTGTCGCATGCGCCCGGCGCGCCATACACGATCGGCATCACCGGCCATTACCCTGGCGATACGGTCGATGTCGGGCTCTGCTTCTACAGGCAGTCCGATAGCGACAAGGGCGGCTACTATCCTTGCTGCAAGATGACCTTGCCGCTCAGAACCCCAGCCGTCAGCTGCGAACCGTGAGGAGGGGAAGATGAGCAATCTCGCACTTTCCCCGCTTGCGACGAGCAGCCAATCAACCGGCAAACAATCATTCGTCATGGAGACCATCATGAAACCCCTGTCACTCGCCAGGCGCGGTGTGCGCTGGCTGATGGCGGCCGGTATCGCGGTCGCCATGCTGAGTCCGCTGCAAGGCTTCGCTGAAGACCTTGCTCCGGCCAAGACCAAGCCTGCCGATGCGGGCATCTACACTGCCGTTCCAGATCCCAGGCTCGATTTCGACAATCCTCGAATCGTCAATCCGGAGCCGGGCCGGATCGTGCCCTTCTTCACCAAGAAAGGCACCCAGAGAGGCTGCGACTATGTCGTATACTCGCTGAGCTTTGGCTTGCGCGGCAATCCGCAGGGTTTTGCCAGCCCGGACCTCGCCGCCATGCTGAAAAAGGTCAGGCTCGATTTCAGGGACCAACTCCCGCACGGCCTGCGCATCGTCGGCGTGCATGTGACCGGCGACGGCACCGATGCGTCCGACGGACCGCTGCCTGGTGCTGCGATCAGCAGTTCGGCTGGCCCGGACGATACCGCGACGGTGTCCGATTTCCGGATTTCCGCCAGCGATCTCGACGGCATCGGCGCTGCGAACGAGCGCGTCGTCACCTTCCAGATCACCGCCAAGATTGACCATGCGGCGTTTCCGTCGCCGACGACCGTTCACAACCAGGGCATGGTTAAGGTGAGCCGCGAACGCGGCGCCGGCGTCGAAATCCCGTCGCAGGATCCGGGCAAGCCGGACGACGGCAATTATCTCACGGGTGCAAAGACGTCGATCAAGATCGACGTCACCAGGTGCAACCCGCCGCCTCCACCTCCCGGCAAGGAATGCTTCAAGGTGGAGCGCGGCACGGTCGATTGCGTGCCCGGCGGCGGCGCCTTCATCTACCACATGCCGGTCGGCCCAGAGATGGCTGGCAAATGGGTGCAGCTTTCGACGACGACACCCGGCATCACCATCATTCCCGACACGCAATTGGTGCCGGCCGGCGGCGGTGTGCTCAATTGGAAGATCGTCGGCGCTTCACCCGGCGACGTCATCCACATCATCGTCACCGGTATCGAAACCTATGCCGGCCCGAGGGAGGGCTGGGGCCTGTGCTGTACGCAGACTGTCGATATCGTCATCCCGCGTGATCAGCGCTGCCCACCGAAGGACAAGGAACCGGATCTGAAAGTCGAAAAGCGCGCCGACGTGCAACGTTGCACGATGGGTGGCGGCTGCGACTTCACCATCAGGGTCACCAATGTCGGCGATGCACCCTACCACGGCAAGATCGTGCTCGACGAAGTCACCCTGCCGGCCGGCTCCACCCTCGATTCAGGGCCGAACCCGTCCTGGGTCTGCGCGCCTGCAACCACCCCGATGATTTGCACTCATCCGGTGACCACGCTCAATCCGGGTGCCTCTGTCGACCTCGAACTCGGCTTCAAGCCGGCCGCAGGCTGGCGAGGCAGTGTCTTGCGCAATTGCGCTAGCTATAATTACGGCGCCAGCGGCAAGCCGCTTTTCGGCAGCCAGCAAAATGATCGCGGCTGTACTTCGATCCCGGTCTGCAGGCGTGGCGATCGTGACCGCGACTGCCGGCCGCCGGTGGAGAAGAAGGTCGATCTGATCCTGAAGAAGCGCGCCCGCACCGAATTCTGTTCGGCCGATGGCGTCTGCACATTCGTGATCGACATCATCAACAATGGCAGCGTCCCCTACAATGGGCCGCTGACGGTCGTCGATACCTATCCGGGCGGCGCGCCGGCATCCTCGACCTTCGGCCCGACGCCGCCATGGACATGCGGACCGAACGGCCCCGGCCAGTTCCGCTGCGACAATGCCGGCATCGTGCTGTTGCCTGGCGCCTCGACGCCGATCTTCGTCAGGGCGGTGATGCCGGCCAACTACCGGCCCGACAGTGTCGAGAACTGCGCCGAGGTGAAAGCTATTCCCGGTGAGAACGACATCACCAACAACAGGGCCTGCGCCAAGGAACGCATCCGTCATCCGAATGCCGGCCAGCCGGCCCTGCGCATCACCAAGGTTTGCAATGGTTCGCTGGCCGGTGCTGCGGTCGTTTCCTGCCGCATTACCGTCATCAGTCTCGGCACCACTGCCCCGACCGGTCCGGTACGGGTCAACGATGCCGCGACGCTGATAGCCGGCGGAGCGCCGGTCCAGATCCAGACCGTCACCCCAGACGGCGCGGAATGGGCTTGCGGACCGGTTCCGGCCAATGCGCTGTCGTGCCAGATTCCCGGCGCCGTCATGACGCCTGGAACCAGCCGCCATTTCGACGTGACGGTTGCCGCGAACGGCGAATTCGAGAACTGCGCACGCGGCTCCTACGGCCCGGCTCCGGGAGACGACATCGTCTATCCGATCGGCCAGGCCTGCGCCAAGGGCAGCGGCGCCTCGACCATCCGCGTCGAGAAGACCGGTGATGCCGAGTGCAAGCCCGGCCAGCCCTGCTCGTTCGAGATCACCATCACGAACGATGGCGCGAGCGCCTTCTCCGGTCCGGTTCGCCTCGGCGATGCGATCGGCGTCGAAGGCCTCGGCCGGCTGGAAGGCGTTGCGATCACCTCGATCGATCCGCCCTTCGGCTGCTCGCCGGAGCCGGCAATCTTGCCTCTGTCCTGCATCGCCCAACTGACGCTCGGCGCCGGGGAAAGCCACCTGCACACGGTGACCGTGATCATTCCGGACGATGGCCGTCTGGCCAATCTGCAGGGCACTGTCAACGGCCAGAACTGTGTCGGCGTGCTGTCCCCGAACACGCCGGTGCAAGGCGGTGGCGACGTGCTGTCCCGCGGTGCGGCCGACGTGCAGGGTGATCGCGGCAAGGCCTATGCCTGCCATCCCTTCACCATCAGGAATGAGGTGAAGAAGGAATGCTCGCAAGGCTTCGTCATGAACGACGCCGGCAACTGCGTCTGCCCGCCCGGCACGACCTTCCGCAATGGCCAATGCTCGTCCGGGGGCGGCACGGTCATCGTGCCGAAGCCAAAACCTTGCGTTCTGCTCAAAGGCCAGATCCGTACCGAAGACGGACGCTGCGTCTGTCCGCGCGGAACCGAGCTGGAGAACGGCGCTTGCGTGGGCAGCAAGCCGCAGCCCGAGCAGTGCACCATCCGTGGCCAGATCCACGACGCTGCCGGCGATTGCGTCTGCCCGCGGGGCACCGAAGTCAAAGGCAATGCCTGCCGGCCAATCCAGCCGAAACCCGAGCAGTGCACCATTCGGGGCCAGATCCATAACGCCGCAGGCGATTGCGTCTGCCCGCGGGGTACGGAAGTCAGGGGCAATGTCTGCCGGCCAATCCAGCCGAAGCCGGAGCAGTGCACCATCCGCGGCCAGATCCACGACGCCGGAGGCGATTGCGTCTGCCCGAAAGGCACGGAAGTGCAAGGCAATGCCTGCAGGCGCAAGAAGCCTGTTGTGGTGGAGTGCTCGATACCTGGTCAGATCCACAACAAGCGTGGCGTCTGCGTCTGCCCGCGTGGGACAGAGCTGCGCGACGGCGCCTGCCGCAAACCGCGGCTGGAGTGCGCACCGGGCGCGCGGCCGATTAATGGCCAGTGCCAGCCGATCCGCAAACCGAGCCTGCTGCTGAATCCAGATGTTCTTCAGCAGCTGCCAAGGCGCAAGCCGCAGCTCGAGCAATAGGATCGCACGCGAACTTCAAAACGGTGATCATTCGATCAAGAAAACCCCGCCGGAGCGATCCGGCGGGTTTTTCTTTGGCTGGCAGATGAAAGAGCAGCGAAAACCTGAAGCCGTGGCATCAGCGGAAGGACAAACCGGCTTCCACTTTCCGGACTCGACTCATGGTCTAGGCAGGCGATACAGAGGGGCCGTAAACCGAGGCGTTCGGGAAGACCGCGTCATGAGCAAAAAAACCCTGATCGCGCCATCGGTGCTGGCTTCCGATTTCTCGAAGCTCGGCGACGAGGTCGAGGCGGTGGCGGCCGCCGGCGCCGACTGGATCCATCTCGACGTCATGGACGGGCATTTCGTCCCCAACATCACCTTCGGGCCGCCGGTGATCAAGGCGATCCGCAACCGCACCAAGGCTTTCTTCGACTGCCATCTGATGATCGCCCCCGCCGACCCCTATCTGGCCGCCTTCGCTGAGGCCGGGTGCGACGGCATCACGGTGCACGCCGAAGCCGGGCCACATCTCGACCGGTCGCTGCAAACGGTCAAAAACCTTGGCAAGAAGGCCGGCGTGTCACTCAACCCCGCGACACCGGAGACGATGATCGAATACGTGCTCGACCGGCTCGATCTTATCCTGATCATGACGGTCAATCCGGGCTTCGGCGGCCAGGCCTTCATTCCGGCGATCGTAGACAAGGTGAAGCGGGTGAAGGCGCTGATCGGTGACAGGCCGATCCGGATCGAGATCGACGGCGGCATTTCGCCGGAAACTGCGCCCCTGGTCACCGCCGCCGGCGCCAGCGTGCTGGTCGCCGGTGCGGCCATTTTCAAGGGCGGCAGCGTCGCAGCCTATCGGGCAAACATCGAGGCAATCAGGGCAGCGGCGGACAAGGCGGCCGGCTGACCGCCGCCGTTCGGCCGGAGACAGCCGCTCGGGGGGACTTTTGAGCAACCATCTGTTCGATGCTTTCCGTGCCCGGATGCCCACGCCCGGACGCCTTTTGATGGAGGCAGAGGACGGGCGCTCGATCAGCTATGGCGAAATGCTGGCGCGCTCCGCTCAACTGGCACATGTGCTGTCGCAGCTGGGTGTCGAAGCCGGCGACCGCGTCGCCGTTCAGGTCGAGAAGAGCCCGGAGGCCATTTTCCTCTATCTCGCCTGTCTGCGTGCCGGCGCGATCTTCCTGCCGCTCAACACCGCCTATACGCTGACCGAGCTCGACTATTTCTTCAGGGATGCCGAGCCGCGACTGATCGTCTGCGACCCGGCGCGAGTGACCGAGATCGGCGCTTTGGCGCAGACCTCGGGCGCTGCGGTCGCGACACTCGGCAGCAAGGGCGAGGGTTCGTTGACCGATCGGGCCTCTGAGGCGGCCGTGGACTTCCACGACGTGGCGCGCGGACCGGACGACCTTGCTGCGATCCTCTACACATCCGGCACCACCGGCCGTTCGAAAGGCGCCATGCTCAGCCACGAAAACCTCGCCTCCAATGCGCGGGTGCTGGTCGACCTCTGGCGCTTCACTGCCGCAGACGTGCTGATTCACGCGCTGCCGGTTTTCCACACGCATGGCCTTTTCGTCGCCACCAATGTCGTCCTGATGGCCGGCGCCTCGATGCTGTTCGAAACCAAATTCGACCCGGCCCGCATCGTCTCGCTGCTGCCGCGGGCCACCGTGCTGATGGGCGTGCCGACCTTCTACGTCCGCCTGCTGCAGCAGGACGGTTTGAACCGGCAAGCGGCGAAAAACATCCGCCTGTTCATTTCCGGCTCGGCGCCGCTTTTGGCCGAGACGCACAGAGCCTGGCGAGAGCGCACCGGCCACGCCATCCTCGAGCGCTACGGCATGACCGAGACCAACATGAACACGTCGAATCCTTATGATGGCGAGCGGCGTGCCGGCACGGTCGGGTTTCCCCTGACCGGCGTTTCCCTGCGCATCACCGACCCCGAGAGCGGCGAAACACTTGCCAAGGGCGATGTCGGCATGATCGAGGTGAGGGGTCCCAATGTCTTTTGCGGCTACTGGCGCATGCCGGAAAAGACCAAAGCGGAGTTCCGTGACGACGGTTTCTTCATCACCGGCGATCTCGGACTGATCGATGCTGACGGCTATGTCCACATCGTCGGCCGCGGCAAGGACCTGATCATTTCCGGCGGCTACAATATCTATCCAAAGGAAGTCGAGAGCGAGATCGACGCACTGCCTGGCGTCGCCGAAAGCGCTGTCATCGGCGTTGCCCATCCGGATTTCGGCGAAGGCGTCACCGCTGTCGTGGTGAGGGCGCTGGGCTCGACCATCAGCGCCGCAGGGATCGTTGAGGCCATCGCCGGGCGCCTCGCTAGGTACAAGCATCCGAAACGGGTGATCTTCGTCGACGAACTGCCGCGCAACACGATGGGCAAGGTGCAGAAGAACCTGCTGCGCGAAGCCTACAAGGACCTCTATACGTCCAAAGCCGGCTAATCTAACGAGCAGGGCTGCCTGCAAAAACCCTGGCACCATCGATCCAGACGCTTTTAATGTCCAGATCGTCCGACAGCGAAACGATGTTGGCCGCGGTACCGTTGGCGAAGCGCCCGAGCCGGTGCGACTGGCCGATCGCCTGCGCCGGATAGAGCGAGGCCATGCGCAAGGTTTCGTCGAGGTCGAGGCCGACGACGCGGTGCATGAAGCGCACCGCGGAAATCATGTCGAGATCCGCGCCCGCCAGCGTGCCGTCGGCAAGTGTCAGCCTGCCATCCTTGCGGTGGATGGTGCGGCCGTTCAGCGTGAACGAGGTCATGTCGGTGCCGATCGTCGCCATGGCATCGGTAACGAGCAGGATCTTGCCCGGCCCCTGCTTGGCGCGCAAGGCGATGGCCATGGTGGCCGGATCGACATGGATACCGTCGGCGATGATGCCGGCATAGAATGTGCCTGTATCGATTGCGGCGCCCGCCAGCCCCGGCTCGCGATTGCCGATCTGGCTCATCGCATTGAACAGATGGGTGACCACCGTTGCGCCGGCCTCGGCAAAGGCGCGAGCCGTGGCATAGCCGGTATCGGAATGGCCGATGCTGACGACAATGCCGGCCTTGCTAAGCGCCGACACCTGGCTGGGCTCGACGGATTCGGGCGCCACCGTCGTCAGCAGCACGGGCAGGTTTTTCCGTGCGGCGATCAGCATCGTCTGGTCGGAGTCTAGCATCGGCCGGATCAAACCCGGGTCATGTGCGCCCTTGCGGGCGATCGACAGATGCGGCCCTTCGAGGTGCAGGCCCAGGAACCCCGGCACCTTCCTCCGTGCCGCTTCGGCTCCGGCCGCAACCGCCGCGGCGGTGATCTCGGACGTGTCGGTGATCAGCGTCGGCAACAGCGCCGCCGTGCCGAAGGGTGCGTGCGCCCGGCAGATGGTCTCGATCGAGGCGACGTCCGGATGGTCGTTGAGCATGACGCCGCCGCCGCCATTGACCTGCAGATCGACGAAGCCAGGCGCCAGCATGCCGCCGCCGGTCTCGATACGCGCAACATCGGATGGAATGGCACCGGCGGCAACAATGGCCTCGACGAGGCCGTCGCGCACGACAAGCGCCGCATTGTCGTGCCAGTCGTCGCCATCGAAAATCCGGGCGCCAGTAAGGGCAAAACGGTCGCTCATAGGGTTTCCGTTACCTTGCGCAGATTGGGCGGCGTGTCGGGGTCGAGGCCGCGATGGCGGGCAAAAGCCTCGACGAAACCATAGAACGACACGATCAGCGTCAGCGGGTCGGTCAGCGGATGACCGGTTGCGACATGCGGCAGGCGCTGAGCGCTCTTTGCCTTGTTCGACGTCACAAAGACGGCAGCGCCCTTGCCGGCCAGGCTGTCGGCGGCATCGGCCACCGATGGCTCGGACGCATCGCGAGCAGCCAGCGCCAGCACCGGGAAACCGGGACCGACCAGCGCCAGCGGGCCGTGCATGACCTCGGCGGCACTATAGGCTTCCGCATGCATGGCGCAGGTTTCCTTGAATTTCAGCGCCGCCTCGTTGGCGATCGCCGCCGACGGGCCGCGACCGAGAATGAACAGCGACTTTTGCGTCTCCAGCGCCCCGGCCAGCGCCATCCAGTCGCAGGCGATCGCCTTGCGAAAATGCTCCGGCAAGCGCGCGAGCGCCACCAGGAGTTTCTCGTCGCCGGTGCAATGCGCCATCAAGGCGAGTCCGGCGACGGCTGAATTGACGAAGGTCTTCGTCGCCGCGACGCTGCGCTCCGGTCCGGCCAGGATGTCGATCGCGTAGTCCGAAGCCCGCGCCAGCGGCGAATCGGCGGTGTTGGTGATGGCGACGGTCAGCGAACCGCCGGTCCTCGCCGCTTGCGCCATTGCAACGATGTCCGGGCTCTTGCCGGACTGCGAGATCGCCAGGCAGGCCGAGCCGCCCAGCTTCAGCTTGGCGCCATAGATCGAGGCGATCGACGGGCCGACCGATGCAACCGCCAGCCCGGCGGTCAACTCCACGGCATATTTCATGAAGGTCGCGGCATGGTCGGACGAGCCGCGCGCCACGGTGACGACGAAATTCGGGTCGCGCTCGCGAATGCCGCGTCCAGCTTCCGTCAGCACCGCGGCCGAGCCATCGAGCAGACGGGCGGTGGCCTCCGGGATCTCCTCGATCTCGCGCCGCATATGGGTCGTTCTCGCGGTCATGGCCGGCCCTCTTCGCCCGGCCCGCTCAGCCGGAGTTCGGCGACAAAATCATAGGCGTCGCCCCTGTAGATGGAGCGGGTAAACTCGATCACCTTGCCGCTCGCCAGATAGGAGATACGCTCGATGTGCAGGCCGGCAATGCCCGGCGGTACTTCCAGCAGCTGTGCGTCGCTATCGCCGAGATTGGTGGCGGAAATGCGCTGCACCGCCCGCACCGGCCTGTTGCCGGTCTTTTCCAACGCGGCGTAGAGCGACGAACCAATCGCCGCCGGATCGGGCAGCACGCTTGTCGATAGCGAGGCGCGCTCGATCGCCAGCGGCGTGTCGTTGGCGATACGAAGGCGCGCCACGCGCGCCACCAATTCGTTCGACGCCAGGCCGAGCACCATCATCTCGTCGGGCGACGGCGGATAGAGGCCGCGGTCGAGCCAAGCCGAACGCACCGCCATGCCGCGCCGTGCCATGTCCTCGGTAAACGAGGTCAGCATCGACAGCGACTGCTCGACGCGCTCCATACGTGGCGCAACGAAGGTACCGGAACCATGGCGCTGGACGAGGATGCCGCCCTTGACCAGGTCCTGCACCGCCTTGCGCACGGTGACGCGCGAAATGTCGGCCTTGCTAGCGATGTCGCGCTCGGAAGGCAGCGCATCGCCAGGTCCGATCAGCCCGCGTTTGACCGCATCCTCGATACTCTTCCTGAGCTGCAGATAGAGCGGCGCGCCACTCTGCGACGATTGTTTCAGCGCCGCGAATATCTGGTCGGCGGCCTCACTCATCGAGCTGCCTCCGCCGTGTTTGCGAAAATCCGAGCCGCCATCTGAACCGCGCCGCCCAGCGCGTCGTCGAGCGGCGGTTTCAGCAGCGCCCGGTAGCGGGCCGACAGGCGCGGCGCGTAAAGCGGCGCCAACCCGCCGAGCAGGCAGAGCGGATCGCCGCCGCCCAGGTCGAGCACGCCAAGCGCTGCTTCGACATCGGCGACCGCCTTGTCGAGGATCCAGATAGCGACGACGTCGCCTTTTTCGGCATGTTCGAACACCTTGGGCGCGAAGCCGCCGAAATCGCCGGGCTTGGCGTTGGTGGTGAATTCGACCAGATCCTCGGGATTGTTACGGAAGATGGCGAGCATGGTCTCCGTCAGCGGCGATCCCTGGCGGATGCCGTCATAGGCGAGCAGCGTCTGCTCGAGCAGGTCGCGGCCGATACGGGCGCCGCTGCCCTGGTCGCCGACCTGGAACCCCCAGCCGCCGATGGCGCGCGACTTGCCTTGTTTGCGTGCCATATAGGCGGTGCCCGTGCCGAGTATGGCCATGGCGCCGTCGCCGGAGCCAACCGCGCCTTCCAGCGCGATCTCGGCGTCGGTCTCGACACGGCTGATGCGAAACGGCAGGATCGCTTCGAGCTGCTGCCGGTAGGTGCCGACATTGGCGCCGGCAAGACCGAGAACGGCCGGAGTTTGCGGGATCAGTGCGGGATCCTTGCCCGCGGCGACAAAGGCCTGCTGCGCTGCGTCGACGATGTTCGTCCTGGCGCCGGTGAGATCGGTTCGGATGTTGGCGGCACCGCTTTTGGCGCGGCCGAGGACGATGCCGTCGGCCGTTGCAAGGGCCGCCCTGCAGCTGGTGCCGCCGCCATCGATGCCGAGCACGAATTTCACGCGATTTCTCCTCCGGGCGGATAATACCAATAAAATACCAATAGCCAAGGATTAATTTCCGTTTCAAAAAAGTTAAGGCGTAGTTTGTTGGAAAATCAACCGATTTCGTTCGCATGCCTGCACTGCCGCAAGGATTTCATTAATGCGTGTGGACAAGTGGTATTTTTTTGGTATGGTTTTCTCGATTGGAGGAAAGCGGATGGCCGAAACGCGCACCGAAGCGCTTCACCAGAATGCCGAGGGACTGGATATCCAGGCCCCGGAAGCCGTCCTTTCCTCTTTGGCCAACGCACAGATCGAGGCCGCCAAGGCCGTGCACGGCGCCATTCCTGCCATTGCTGCGGCAGCCGAAATCATCGCAAGCAGACTGAAAAGCGGCGGCAAGCTCGCCTATGCGGCTGCCGGCAGTTCGGGCCTGATGGCACTGGCCGATGCGCTTGAGCTGCCGGGCACTTTCGGCATCCAACGCGACCGCATCGCCATCCTGATCGCCGGCGGCGACGAGGCCTTCAAGACACTGGCCGGCGGGCCGGAGGACGACACCGAGGAAGCTTCGGCAGCAGTTGCCGCCGCCCGCATCGGCAAGGGCGACTGCCTGATCGCCGTCTCGGCCAGCGGCTCGACACCTTATGCAGTCAGGGCGATCGAGGACGCCAGGCGCCGCGGTGCGGCGACCATTGCCATCGCCAACAACAGGGATGCGCCGCTGTTGCGGCTGGCCGACATCGCCATCCTGCTCGAAACGCCGCCGGAGCTGATTGCCGGCTCAACGCGCATGGGCGCAGGCACCGCCCAGAAGATCGCGCTCAACATGCTGTCGACGCTCGCCGCCATCCATCTCGGCCATGTCCATGACGGCTACATGGTCAACCTCATGGCCGACAACATCAAGCTGCGCGACCGCGCCGCACGCATCGTCGCCGCCGTCAGCGGGCGCGACAAGGACGAGGCGGCGCGCCTGCTCGAAAGGAGCGGCGGCGTCGTCAAGACCGCTATTCTGCTCGCCGCCGGCGCCGCCAGCGCCGATGCAGCCGAGAAGATATTGGAAGGGACTGGCCACAAGCTGCGGCCGGCCCTTTCCGCGATCGAGGGGAGCAAGGGGCGCAATGCCTCTGTTCTCATCAAAACCGAACCTGAAAAAGGTCAACAGGGAGACTGAGCATGACAACGAAGCTACTGACGGCACTTCTTCTCGGCACCAGCATTCTCGGCTCCGCCGGGGTGGCTTATGCCGACGACGTAACGCTCAACATCGAAAGCTGGCGCGGCGACGACCTTGCCATCTGGAAGGACAAGCTGATCCCGGCCTTCGAAGCCAAGAACCCGGGCATCAAGGTGGTGTTCGCGCCGTCGGCGCCAACCGAATATGACGCCGCCCTCGGCGCCAAGCTCGCCGCCGGCTCGGCCGGCGACCTGATCACCTGCCGCCCGTTCGACAAGTCGCTGGAACTCTTCAAGAAGGGCAACCTCGCCGACATCTCGACCCTGCCCGGCATGGAGAACTTCTCCGACGTCGCCAAGGCCGCCTGGCAGACCGACGACGGCAAGTCGAGTTTCTGCGTGCCGATGGCCTCCGTCATCCATGGCTTCATCTACAACAAGGACGCCTTCGACAAGCTCGGCATCAAGGTGCCGGAGACGCGCGACGAATTCTTCGCCGCGCTCGACAAGATCAAGGCCGACGGCACTTACATCCCGATGGCGATGGGCACCAAGGACCTCTGGGAAGCGGCGACCATGGGCTACCAGAACATCGGCCCCAACTACTGGAAGGGCGAGGAAGGCCGCCTGGCGCTGATCAAGGGCGAGCAGAAGCTGACCGATCCGCAGTGGGTCGAGCCCTTCAAGGAACTGGCCAAGTGGAAGGACTACCTCGGCGACGGCTTCGAGGCGCAGACCTATCCGGACAGCCAGAACCTGTTCACGCTCGGCCGCGCCGCCATCTACCCGGCCGGCTCGTGGGAGATCGGCCTGTTCAACACGCAGGCGCAGTTCAAGATGGGCGCCTTCCCGCCGCCGGTGCAGAAGGCCGGCGACACCTGCTACATCTCCGACCACACCGACATCGGCATGGGCCTCAATGCGGCCTCGAAGAACGCGGATGCGGCCAAGACCTTCCTGTCCTGGGTGGCCTCGCCGGATTTCGCCACCATCTACGCCAACGCGCTGCCGGGCTTCTTCAGCCTGAACAACACCCCGGTGAAGATGGAAGACCCGCTGGCCCAGGAATTCGTCTCCTGGCGCGGCAAGTGCAAGTCGACGATCCGCTCGACCTACCAGATCCTGTCGCGCGGCACGCCGAACCTCGAAAACGAGACGTGGGTTGAATCGGCCAACGTCATCAACGGCACCGACACGCCGGAAGCTGCCGCCAAGAAGCTGCAGGACGGCCTCGACAGCTGGTACAAGCCGGCGAAGTAAAGCGCGGCGAAGCGTTGTCTCCCCCCTCGAGGGGGAGATGTCGCCGAAGGCGACAGAGGGGGTCGGTCGAGGCAGGCTGCGGCTTGATCGCTGCTGGAAAGCACGGTCGAACGACGATGGCGCGCTGCCTCTGCCGACCCCACCCGCCTCGCTTTGCGAGGCACCCTCCCCTCGAGGGGGGGGAGGCGCCGCGCCCTTTGGCGGCAATAGCAAGACCTGATCGGCGGGGACCGAACGCATGGCCGCAGCACCGAAAAGACCGTTCCGTTGGCATATCGGCGTTTTCCTGGCGCCGGCGCTGCTGGTCTATACGGCGATCATGATCCTGCCGCTGGCCGGCACGCTGCAGCTATCGCTGTTCCGCAACATCAACCAGTCGCAGGTCTTCGTCGGACTGGAAAATTTCCGCATGCTGTTCGGTGATCCCAACTGGTCGGTCAATTTCTGGAACGCGCTCAGGAACAATGTCTGGTTCTTCATCATCCACATGCTGGTGCAGAACCCGATCGGCGTCCTTTTGGCCGCACTTCTGTCCAGCCCCAGGCTACGGTTTTCCGCCTTCTACCGCACGGCGATCTTCGTGCCGACGATCCTGTCTTTCGTCATCGTCGGCTTCGCCTGGAAGCTGATCCTGTCGCCGCTATGGGGCGTGGCGCCGCATATGATGGACCTTGTCGGCCTGAAAAGCCTGTTCACGCCCTGGCTCGGCAAGGCGCAATATGCGCTGACCGCGCTCAGCCTGATCTCGGTGTGGCAGTTCGTCGGCATCCCGATGATGCTGATCTATGCGGCACTGCTGTCCATTCCCGAAGAGGTGATCGAAGCGGCCGAATGCGACGGCATCACTGGGATGGCGCAGTTCTGGAAGATCAAGCTGCCGCTCATCCTGCCGTCGATCGGCATCATCTCGATCCTGACCTTCGTCGGCAACTTCAACGCTTTCGACCTGATCTACACCGCGCAAGGCGCGCTGGCCGGGCCGAATTATTCAACGGATATTCTCGGCACCTTCCTCTACCGCGCCTTCTTCGGTTTCCAGCTGCAGGTCGGCGATCCCAACATGGGCGCGGCGATCGCCACGATGATGTTCCTGATCATCCTCGGCGGCGTCTGCGTCTATCTGTTCCTCGTACAGACGCGCTTGCGTCGCTACCAGTTTTAGGGGAGCGCGACCATGAGCACCGCAACCCGTTCGCTGCCCCGCACCATTGGCGCGCATGCGATCCTTCTGACCTACACGGCGATCGCGCTGTTTCCGGTGATCCTCGTGATCATGAATTCGTTCAAATCGCGCGCAGGGATTTTCGGCGCGCCGCTGACGCCGCCGACGCCAGGGACCTTCGACCTGATCGGCTACACCACGGTGATCGGCCAGGGCGACTTCATCCACTATTTCCAGAACAGCCTTGTCGTCACCGTCGCCTCGCTGTTCTTCGTGCTTTTGTTCGGCGCCATGGCTGCCTTCGCGCTGTCGGAATACCGCTTCCGCGGCAATTCGCTGATGGGGCTCTATCTGGCGCTCGGCATCATGATCCCGATCCGCCTCGGCACCGTCGCCATCCTGCAGCTGATGGTGGCGAGCGGGCTGGTCAACACGCTGACGGCGCTGATCCTGGTCTACACGGCGCAGGGCCTGCCGCTTGCCGTCTTCATCCTGTCGGAATTCATGAAGCAGGTCTCCGACGACCTGAAGAACGCCGGCCGCATCGACGGGCTATCGGAATACACCATCTTCTTCCGCCTGGTGTTGCCGCTGGTCAGGCCATCTATGGCAACGGTCGCCGTCTTCACCATGATCCCGATCTGGAACGATCTGTGGTTCCCGCTGATCCTGGCGCCGTCAGAGGACACCAAGACGGTGACGCTCGGCGCGCAACTGTTCCTCGGCCAGTTCGTCACCAACTGGAATGCCATCCTGGCGGCACTGTCGCTGGCGATCATGCCGGTGCTGATCCTCTACGTCATCTTCTCGCGGCAGCTGATCCGCGGCATCACTTCGGGAGCGGTCAAGTGAATTCGCAAAAACCCCTTCGCGTTGTCGTCGCCGGGCTCGGCAATATGGGGCGCAGCCATGCGCTGGCCTATCACACCAATCCGGGATTCCAGATCGCCGCGCTGGTCAACCGCTCCGATGTGCCGCTGCCGGAAGGGCTTTCGACCTACGCCATCCGGCGTTCCTTCGACGAGGCGCTACGCGACGAAAAGCCCGATGTCGCCTGCATCGCTACCTATTCCGACAGCCATGCCGACTATGCGGTCAGTGCATTCGAGGCCGGCTGCCATGTCTTCGTCGAAAAGCCGCTGGCAACGACGGTCGCCGATGCAAAGCGCGTGGTCGCGGCAGCCAAGGCCAACGGCAAAAAACTGGTGATCGGCTACATCCTGCGCCATCACCCGTCCTGGATCCGGCTGATCGCCGAGGCGCGCAAGCTCGGCGGCCCTTACGTGTTCCGCATGAACCTCAACCAGCAATCCTCCGGCCATAGCTGGGAGACGCACAAGCAGCTGATGCAGACGACATCGCCGATCGTCGATTGCGGCGTGCATTATCTCGACGTGATGCTGCAGATCACCGACGCCAGGCCAGTCGAGGTGCGCGGCATGGGGCTGAGGCTGAGCGACGAGATCGCGCCGTCAATGTACAATTACGGTCATCTGCAGGTGCTATTCGACGACGGTTCGGTCGGCTGGTACGAGGCCGGCTGGGGGCCGATGATTTCGGAGACGGCTTTCTTCGTCAAGGACGTGATCTCGCCCAATGGCTGCGTGTCGATCGTCATGAAGGAGGGTGTCAGGTCCGACGACATCGACACCCACACCAAGACCTCGACCATCCGCCTGCACAGCGCGGCGACCGGCGCCGACGGCAAGTTCGCGAAACCGGACGAAATGCTGTCGATGCAAGGCGAGCCCGGCCATCAGGACCTCTGCGACCTGGAACAGGCGTTTGTGCTGAAGGCGATCCGCGAGGATCTGGACTTGACCCGCCACATGGACGACGCGGTGAAGTCGCTCGCCGTCTGCCTTGCCGCAGACGAGAGCGTGCGCAGCGGCCTCGCCGTGAAACTCTAGAACAGGGACGAAGCCGTGGGCTCGCTGAACATCGAGAACGTGAAAAAAGCCTTCGGGCCGGTCGAGGTGCTGAAGGGCATCAACCTCGAGGTGACGGATGGCGAGTTCGTCGTCTTCGTCGGTCCATCCGGTTGCGGGAAGTCGACGCTGCTCAGGGTCATTGCCGGGCTGGAGGACTCGACCTCGGGCCGCGTGGTGATCGACGGGGCGGACGTCTCCGCCACGCCGCCGGCCAAGCGCGGTATCGCCATGGTGTTCCAGACCTATGCGCTCTATCCGCATCTGACTGTGAAGAACAATATGGGCCTCGGCCTCAAGCAGGCGGGCACGCCGGCGGCCGAGATCGACCGCCGCATCGGCATCGCTTCCTCGATGCTGTCGCTGGAGCCCTACCTCTCGAGGCGGCCGGCCGAGTTGTCCGGCGGCCAGCGCCAGCGCGTCGCCATCGGCCGCGCCGTGGTGCGTGAGCCCAAGCTTTTTCTGTTCGACGAGCCGCTGTCGAACCTCGACGCCGCACTGCGCGTCAACACCAGGCTGGAGATCGCGCAATTGCATCGCCGGCTGAAGGCCACGATGATCTATGTCACCCACGACCAGGTCGAGGCGATGACACTGGCCGACAAGATCGTCGTGCTGAACGCGGGAAAGATCGAGCAGATCGGCGGACCGATGGAGCTTTACAATTCGCCGGCAAATGAATTCGTCGCCGGCTTCATCGGCTCACCGAAGATGAACTTCGTCGACGGGGCCAGGCTTGGCGAGACGGCCAAGACCATCGGTGTCCGTCCCGAGCACCTGACCGTCGATCCGAAATCCGGTGCCTGGAAAGGCACGGTTGTCCATGCCGAGCACCTTGGCGCCGACACCAACCTCTATCTCGACTGCGAGAAGGCCGGCTTGATCACAGTGCGCATCTTCGGCGTCTATAACGCTGAACCGGGTGCCACGCTCTATGCGACGCCGGATCCGGCAAAGACATACCGGTTTGGAGCCGATGGGAAGGTGCTGAAGTAGCGCAGGCGCCGACTCCCCTTCTCCCCTTGTGGGAGAAGGTGGCCGAGCGAAGCTCGGTCGGATGAGGGGTGTTGGACGGATCGCTACGCTGAAGGCGTAAGTGCCTAAAATCCCCTGATGTTTTCACGCCTCGTTTTCTTGCAGCACCCCTCATCCGTCTCGGCGCTGCGCGCCGATCCACCTTCTCCCCCAAGGGGAGAAGGCAAAGCGCCGCCTACAAATCCGCCTTGAACGTCTGCTTCTGGATGCCCAGCCCTTCGATACCGAGCTCGACCACGTCGCCGGGCTTCAGGAAGACCGGCGGCTTCATGCCGAGGCCGACGCCGGGCGGCGTGCCGGTAGAGATGATGTCGCCCGGGTGCAGCGACATGAACTGGCTGAGATAGGAGACGAGATAAGCGACGCCAAAGACCATGGTCTTGGTCGAGCCGTTCTGCATGGTCTTGCCGTTGACCGTCAGCCACATCGGGATGTTCTGCGGGTCCTTGATCTCGTCCCTGGTCACCAGCCACGGGCCGATCGGCCCGAACGTGTCGCAGGACTTGCCCTTGGTCCACTGGCCCTGGCGCTCGGCCTGGAAGGCGCGCTCGGAGACGTCGTGCGCGACGCAATAGCCGGCGACATAATCAAGCGCCTCGGCCTCGGTGACATACTTTGCAGTCTTGCCGATCACCACGCCGAGCTCGACCTCCCAGTCGGTCTTCACCGAACCGCGCGGGATCAGCACGTCGTCGTTCGGCCCGACAATAGCCGAGCTTGCCTTCATGAAGATGATCGGCTCCGGCGGCACGGTGGCGCCGGTTTCGGCAGCATGGTCGGAATAGTTGAGACCGATGCAGATGAATTTGCCGGTGCCGGCGACGCAGGCGCCGATGCGTGGCTTGCCGGAAACCGCCGGTAGCGTCTTCGGGTCGAGCTTCGACAATGTCTCGAGCGATGCCGGGTCGAGCGCCTTGCCGGCAATGTCGGTGACATGGGCGGAGAGGTCGCGGATCGTTCCATCCGCATCGAGCAGGCCGGGGCGTTCGCTCCCCGCCTCGCCATAGCGCAGCAGTTTCATGCAGTTTTCTCCCAGTTGCGACCAGAGGCCGTTTGCAAACTCGCTCCGCTGCGGCGAATGGCGTGGGTTTCGAGAACCGGAGCGGAGCGTACTTAAAGTACGTGAGCACCGGAAGCGCAGAAAGCCGCGTCAGGCGCCCGGCGGAGTAGGGTTTTCAAATGGCCTCTTAGATCGACCAGCCACCGTCGATATTATAAGCCTGCCCCGACGTATAGGTGGCGCCGGCCAGATAGACGGCGAGGTCGGCGATTTCTTCGGGCGTGCCGAGGCGGCCCATCGGCTGGCGCGCGATGAAGGCGGCGCGAGCTGCTTCGTAGTCGCCCTGCGCATGCATGCGGTCCTGCAGCGACGGGCTTTCGACCGTGCCCGGACAGATCGCATTGCAGCGTATGCCCTTGCCGACATAGTCGGCGGCGACCGACTTGGTCAGGCCGATGACGGCTGCCTTGGTTAGGCCATAGACGAAGCGGTTCGGCACGCCCTTGGTCGAACTGGCCAGCGATGCCATGTTGATGATCGAGCCGTCGCCGCGCTCCAGCATGCCGGGCAGCACGGCGCGGATGGTGCGGATCATCGAGCGGACATTGAGATCATAGGCAAAGTCGAGATCGCCGTCCTTCATCTCGAGGATCGAGCCGGAATGGACGAAGCCGGCGCAATTGAACAGCACGTCCACGGCGCCGATCTCGGCAAAAGCGGCGTTCACCGCCTCGTCGTTCAGCACGTCGAGCTTGCGGGTCTTGATACCGGGCGTCTTGCCGAGGTCGGCGAGCACCACCTCGTTGATGTCGGTGGCATGGACGACGGCGCCGACCTTGGCGAACGCCAGCGCGCTCGCCCGGCCGATGCCTTGCGCCGCCGCCGTGACGACAACGATTTTGCCTGTCAGATCCGCCATGCTTTTCTCCTCGCCCGTCTGTGGTCGTTCGGCTTTACCGGCGCAAGGCCGGGGCGCAATGTGCCAGCCGGGCACTACCATCCCGCCTGTTTCGATATTCGCCTGCCAGCCAAATGTTTTTTCTCGGTAAAGAACATCTTTTGGCCCGTCAAGCCCGGACGTCTCTCCGGGGCACTCAGTCGCCGTAGGGCACCCAGACGTTCTTGACCTCGATCGCACGGCGCAGCAAGGCATCGCCGGCTGCTTCGTTCGAGGGCCAGTCGAGGCTGTGGCCGTTGCCGGTCCAGACGCGTTTGAGATTGCCGATGGACTCGGCCTCGGCCTTGGCGCAAGTCTCGGCATCGGCGAACACCCAGAGCCCGTCGACATCGTCATGCTTGGCTAATACGCCGGCAAGCTCGGCGCTACGGCCGGTGACGATATTGATGGCGCCTGCCGGAACGTCGGAATATTCGATGACCTGGTAGAGGTCGGTGGCAAGCAGCGGGTATTTTTCGGATGGCACTGCGACTACGGTGTTGCCCATGGCAAGCGCCGGCGCCACCAGCGAGATCAGGCCAAGCAGAGGCGCATTGTCCGGCGCGATGATGCCGACGACGCCGACTGGCTCGTGCAGCGCCAATGTGACGGCGCGGGCCGGCGGCTGGTGGACGCGGGCCTCGAATTTGTCGGCCAAGCCGGCATAGAGGAAAAGGCGCTCGATCGACAGCTCGACCTCGTCACGCGCCGCCTTGGCGGTCGCGCCGGTGAGCTGGGTCAAACGGGCGGCAAACTCGTCTGCGCGGCCGGAAAGGTTTTCGGCCAGGTAATAGAGCACCTGGCTACGGTTGTAGGCGGTCGCCTCCGGCCAGGCCTTGCAGGCGCGCGCGGCCGCGACGGCGTCACGGATATCCTTGCGGTTGCCGAGACCGATCTCGCCGGCAAGCTTGCCCTTGGCGCTGGCGATGGCGAAGGAATAATTGCCGTCCGGCCGGACCTGCTTGCCGCCGATGAACAGCTTTGCCGTGCGGTCGATGGCGCCACCTTCCGCCTGCTCGACAGGTTGGGCCGAAGACGTTGCCGGTTTGATGATCGGGCCGAGCGGCAGTTTTGCCGAGAGATATTCGAACATGCCCTCGCGCCCGCCTTCACGGCCAAAGCCGCTCTCGCGGTAGCCGCCGAAGCCGCAGGAGGCGTCGAACATATTGGTGCCGTTGACCCAGACGACGCCGGCCTTCAATTGCGGCGCGACGTGCAGGGCAAGATTGATGTTCTCACTCCACACCGAAGCGGCCAGGCCATAGCGTGTGTTGTTGGCGAGCTCGATCGCTTCCTCGGTGTTGCGGAAGGTCATAGTGGCGAGCACCGGCCCGAACACCTCTTCCTGTGCCAGGATGTTAGCCGGCGAAACACCTGTCGCCAGCGTTGGCAGATGGTAATAGCCCGCGGCGGGCAGTGCCGAGTCCGGCTGCCAGCAGATCGCGCCCTGCTTGGCGCCTTCGGCGATCAGGCCCTTGACGCGATCGAGCTGAGTCAAATCGACCAGCGGGCCGATATCGGTGTTCTTGTCGAGCGGACTGCCGACGCGCAGCCGGCTCATCCGCGTCTTGACCTTGGCGACGAAGGGGTCGGCGATGCCTTCTTGCACCAGAAGGCGCGAGCCGGCACAGCACACCTGGCCCTGGTTAAACCAGATGCCGTCGACCAGACCCTCGACGGCGCTGTCGAGGTCGGCATCCTCGAAAACGACGAATGCCGACTTGCCGCCAAGCTCCAGCGACAGTTTTTTGCCCGAGCCGGCAGTGGCCTTGCGGATGATCTTGCCGACCTCGGACGAACCGGTGAAGGCAATCTTCTGGACGCCGGGATGGTTGACGATGGTCGCGCCCGCCTCCGGCCCGCCCTGGACGATGTTGACGACGCCCTTCGGCACGCCGGCGCGTCCGCAGATCTCGGCAAACAGGATCGCGGTGAGCGGCGTGAATTCCGCGGGTTTGAGCACCACGGTGCAGCCCGCAGCGAGCGCCGGCGCGATCTTCCAGGCGAGCATCAAGAGCGGGAAGTTCCACGGGATGATCTGGCCGACGACGCCGACGCCCTTGTGGCCGGGAAAATCCCTGTCCAGCGCCTGCGCCCAGCCGGCATGATGGATGAAATGGCGGATCGCCAGCGGCACGTCGATGTCGCGGCTTTCGCGGATCGGCTTGCCATTGTCGATCGATTCCAGCACCGCGAACAGCCGTTGGTGGCGCTGCATGGCGCGGCCGATGGCGTAGAGCACTTTGGCGCGTTGATATCCGGTGCTGGCGCTCCATTTCGGCAGCGCTTTTGTGGCCGCCGCAACCGCCGCGTCGATATCGGCGGCACCGGCATCCGACACCTTGGCCAGCAGCTTTCCCGAGGACGGATCGCTGGTGTCGAAGGTTTTGCCTCCGCTGGCTGCCTTCCAGTCGCCGCCGATAAACAGCGCTTTGCCGAAATCCCGCGCGGCAAGCCACACATCGGCCTCGTTGCGCGCCTCCGGCGCCGGGCCGTATTCCATGGCGTGATAGCGTTCGAGAATGTTCATGAAGCGCTCCGAATCACGCCATCGCGTGGCGATGATTGGCCGAGTAGTGGCCGGTCAGATGATGCTCGAGCTGGCGCTCGATATCGGTCAAAAGGCTCGATGCTCCGAAACGGAACAGCTCCGGCTCCAGCCACGGCCGGCCCAGTTCTTCTTTCATCAGCACCAGCCAATCGAGCGAGGCTTTTGCCGTGGAAATGCCACCGGCCGGCTTGAAGCCGATGAGATAGCCGGTTTCCTCGAAATAGGCGCGGATAGCGCGCACCATGGCAAGGCCGACCGGCAGCGTCGCGTTGACGCTTTCCTTGCCGGTCGAGGTCTTGATGAAATCTGCACCCGCCATCATCGCCACCATCGAGGCGAGCATGACGTTGCGCAGCGTGGCGAGGTCGCCGGTACCGAGGATCACCTTCAGATGCGCCTCGCCGCAAGCGGCGCGCATCGAGACGATCTCGTTATAGAGCTCCTGCCATTTCGCCGCGAATACCAGGCCGCGCGGGATGACGACGTCGATCTCGTCGGCGCCGTCGCGGACCGATGCTTCGATCTCTTGCAGGCGCGTCGAAAGCGGTGCAAGGCCATGCGGGAAGGCGGTCGAAACGGCGGCGACATGGACGCCGCTGCCGCGCAGCGCTTCTACGGCGGTGGCGACGAAGGGATGATAGACGCAGACCGCCGCCGGGCGGATCTTTTCACCAGTAATGCCCAGCCCCTCGACGATGTCGCGACGGAACGGGTTGACCGCCTTGGCACAGAGCCTGCGCACACGCTCTTCCGTGTCGTTCGAGTTCAGCGTCGTCAGGTCCATGCAGGCGACGGCGCGCAGCAGCCAGGCCGCCTGGTTATCGGCCTTGATCGAGCGTCTTTTGGTCAGGCTGGCGACGCGGCGTTCCAGCGCCGAGCGGTTGACGCCGCGCATCGATTCCATGAAGCCGAGATCGAGCCTCATGCCGGGATTGCGAGCAATGCCATGGGCTTGCGGCATCGGCGCATTGGCGGCGGCGCGCGCCGGCAGCGGCGTGATCTTGGACGTGCCGAGATCGGTTTCGCGGATTGTGCTGCTCATCTCCTGCCCCTTGTTCAGCGACTTATGCCGAAGATAGACCGTGAAGCAGCGCTTCACGAGTCCTTCAAGCAGTCATAGCGGAAAAAGGCGGTCAAGGCAGCCGATTTTTGACCGCATGATCAAAATCAGGGTCTCGAACCAGTGGACGCTGAGCTGCGCGTCTCAGCCGACGAAGGCGCGCTCGACGACGAAGCTTGCCGGATGGTGCAGCGAGCCTTCCTGGAAGCCGAGGCTTTCGGCCAGTTCCTTGACGTCCTTGAGCATATGCATCGAGCCGCAGATCATGATGCGGTCGGTCTCGGGATTGAGCCTGTCGATGCCGAGATCGGTGTAGAATTTGCCCGAGCCGATCAGCGCGGTGATGCGGCCCATGCGCACGGAGGTCTCGCGCGTCGTCGAACTATACAGCGTGACGCGGCCGCCGGTCAGTTCGCCGATCAGCGGGTCCTTCTCAAGCGCTGTCACCAGCTCCTGGCCGTAGGTGAGCTCGGCATTGTCGCGGCAGGTATGGGTCAGCACCACCTGCTCGAACTTCTCATAGGTGTCGGGATCGCGCAGCAGGCTGGCGAATGGAGCAATGCCGGTGCCGGTCGAGATCATGAACAGGCGCTTGGCCGGCGTCAGCGCGTCGACCACCAGCGTGCCGGTCGACTTCTGCCGCATGATGACGGTATCGCCGATCTCGATTTTCTGCAGGTCCGAGGTAAGCGGGCCGTCCGGCACCTTGATCGAGAAGAATTCGAGTTCGTCGTCCCAGGACGGGCTGGCGATCGAATAGGCGCGGAACACTGGCTTCTCGGCATTGGGCAGGCCGATCATGACGAATTCGCCGGAGCGGAAGCGCAGCGACTGCGGCCGGGTGATGCGGAACGAAAACAGCCGGTCGGTATAATGCTTCACCGAGACGACGGTTTCGGCATAGACATTGGCCGGTATCGGGAACTGCAGCGGCCGGGCGCCGGCTGTGTTGAACGCGGATGTGGTGTTCATCAAACCTAACCTTCTGGGCCGGCTCAGCGCCGGCGCCAAATCTCCACCTGCGCGCCCGAACCGGTCAGGTTCCAGCGTGCCGTTTGCACACTCCGAAGCGGTAAGCTCTTGTGTCCGGAATTTATTAGTATACAAACGATATTTGCGTCAAGACGCCACCGTAAAACAGCTTTCCAAACTAAGGCATCTAGGCAGTTCGGGCATTTCGGGTTTCGACAATGGGACAGAATTTTTCGGCGCAAGCGCTGGATTCAACTGGCGGCGTCGTCGCCGGCATAGATGTCGGCGGCACCTTTACCGACCTGCTTCTGATCGACGGCCGTGACGGTGGCCGGGTGCACATCGCCAAGACCCCGACGACAGTCGACAACCAGGCGTTCGGCGTCGTTTCGGCACTTGGCGCCACCGGATTTCCGGTCGACGGCATCGACCTCATCGTGCACGGCACGACGACCACCACCAACGCGGTGCTGGAGCGCCGGCTGGCCAAAACCGGCATGATCACCACGCGCGGCTTTCGTGACGTCATCGAGCTTGGCCGGCGGACACGGCCGCAAGCCTATGGCATGACAGGCACGTTCGTGCCGATCATTCCGCGCAATCTGCGGCTCGAAGTGTCGGAGCGGGTCGAGGCCTCGGGCGCGGTGCGCATCCCACTCGACGAGGCCGAGATGCGGGCAGCGATTTCACAACTGATCGCAGCCGGCTGCGAATCCCTCGTCATCCATTTCCTGCACTCCTACGCCAACCCGGCGCATGAGCGGCGCGCCGCCGAGATCGCGGCCGAGCTTTGGCCGAACGGCTACATCACGACAGGCCACGCCCTGCTTTCGGAAGCGCGCGAATTCGAGCGCGGGGTGACCGCTTCGGTCAACGCTTCGGTGCAACCGATCCTCGAACGCTATGTCGAGCGGCTGCGCAAGGAGCTGGCGTCAAAAGGCTACGCCCGCGACTTTCTGATCATGAACGGCAATGGCGGCATGATCTCGGCCCGCTTTGTCACACGTGAGTCGGCCAAGACCGTCATGTCCGGCCCCGCTTCCGGTGTCATTGCTGCCGCCTATACCGGAAAACGCGCCGGCTTCGAAAATCTGGTCACCTACGACATGGGCGGCACCTCAACCGACGTGGCGCTGATCCGCAACGCCGAGCCGGCGGTGTCGAACGAGATCGAGATCGAATATGCGATGCCGATCCACGTGCCGATGGTGGCGGTGCATACGGTCGGCGCCGGCGGCGGCTCGATCGCCCGCGTCGATGCGGCCGGCCTGATCCAGATCGGCCCGGAAAGCGCCGGCGCCAATCCCGGGCCAATCTGCTACGGACGCGGCGGCTTGGAGCCGACCATCACCGACGCCAATCTGGTGCTCGGCAGGCTGGCGCCGAAGAAGCTGCTCGCGGTGGAAAACCCGGTCACCGTCGAGCGGGTCACCGGTATATTCGAGGACAGGATCGGCCGCGCCACAGGCTTGTCCGGCGTCGAGGCGGCGGGTGCGGTGCTGCGGCTCGGCAACGTGAAGATGGCTGGCGCCATCCGCATGGTCTCGGTGTCGCGCGGCCACGACCCGCGCGATTTCGCGCTGTTCGCCTTCGGCGGCGCCGGGCCGCTGCATGCGACGGCATTGGCGCGCGAACTAGGCCTGCCGAAAGTGCTGGTGCCGGCGCGGCCGGGCATCACCAATGCTCTCGGCTGCGTCGTCGCCGATCTGCGCCATGATTTCGTCAACACGGTCAACCAGCCGGTGGCCAGTCTCGATGAAACCCAACTCCACGAGACATTGGAACGGCACCGAAACGAAGGCGAGGAGCTGATCGGCAAGGAAGCGGTGAAGCCGGAAGCAATCCGTATCACGCATTCCGCCGACATGCAGTTCGTCGGCCAGACGCATATCATCAACGTGCCGCTGCCGTCGTCTGCGGTGACACGCGAGGGACTGCAGCAACTGTTCGAGAAGGCCTATTTCGCCCGCTTCAAGGTCCAGTTGCCGGAAATCCGCGCCAATCTGGTCAATCTCAACACTTCGGTCACCGGCGTGCGGCCGGCAATCGATCTGTCCCGGCTGATCGACCCGGCTGGGCGCGCCAAAACGCTCGAAGAGGCGCGGCGCGAGATCCGGCCTGTCTGGTATGGCGGGCGCTGGTACGACACGCCGGTCTACAGCAGGGAAAAGTTGCCGCTCGACGCAACAATCGAAGGTCCGGCGATCCTCGAACAGATGGACGCGACGACTGTGCTGGAGCCCGGTGACCGGGCGCGATCGGATGCCGACGGCAACATCATCATCGACATCGGTGAGGCCTGAGATGGCGCAGCTCGACACCATTACGCTTTCGGTCCTCCAGGCGGCCCTGCAGCAAGTCTGCGACGAAATGGACCTGACGTTTTCGCGCGCCGCGTTCTCGCCTGTTATCGCCGAGGCCAATGACCGTTCGGATGGCATCTATTCGGCGCTCGATGGTTCGCTGATCGCGCAAGGCAGCCAGGGCCTGCCGGTGTTCGTCGGCGTCATGCAGTATTCGACCAAAACCGTGATCGAGATGATCGCCGACGGACGCTGCCTGCCGCCCGAGCCGGGCGATATCTACATCGTCAATGATCCCTATCTCGGCGGCACCCATCTCATGGATGTGCGCTTCGCCATGCCGGTCTACCGCGACGGCAGGATATTCTGCTGGCTTTCGAACACCGGCCATTGGCCCGACATTGGCGGTTCGGTGCCGGGCGGATTCTCCGCCTCGGCAACGGCGGTCGAGCAGGAAGGCCTGCGGTTGCCGCCGGTGAAACTGTTCAAGAAGGGCGTGCTCGACCCTGAGATCTACGCCATCATCTGCTCCAACATCCGTGTCGCCGACCAGCGCATTGGCGATATCCGCGCGCAGGCGGCGGCACTGCTAATCGGCCAGGACAGGTTTAGCGGAATCCTGGATCGTTACGGAGATGAAACGGTCGTCGATGCGATCGCCGAACTGCGCCGCCGCGCCGCTGAACAGATGCGCGTCAACATATCGGCCATTCCCGACGGGATCTATCGCTCACAGGCCTTCGTCGATTCAGACGGCGTGGTAAACGAGCCGCTGATCATCGCGCTGGCAGTCGAGAAACAAGGCGACACGCTCAGCTTCGACTTCTCGGGCTCATCACAGCCCTGCGCCGGGCCGATGAACAGCGTTCTGGCGACGACCTTGTCCTCGGTGTATCTCGCCATGCGCCATATTTTCCCGGACGTGCCGATCAGCGCCGGCGCCTTCGAACCGCTGATCGTCAAGCGGCCGGAAGGCACCTTCCTCGACGCCAAATATCCGCGCCCTGTGTCGGGCTGCGCGGCCGAGGTTTCGCAGCGCATCGCCGAGGCGGTGTTCGCGGCGATGGTGCAGGCCCTGCCGGACAGGGTGACGGCGGCTCCGGCTGGCTCCAGCGGCAATTTCGCGCTCGGCGGCAACGATCCGGTCCGTGGCCGCGATTATGTCATGTACCAGATCTCCGGCGGCGGTTATGGCGGCAATGCCGGTCACGACGGCCTGACCAATGGCTGCTCTACCATCGGCATCTCCAAGTCGCCGCCGGTCGAGATCATGGAGCAGGCCTTCCCGGTGCTCTACCGGCATTATGCGCTGCGCGAAGGCTCGGGCGGCGCCGGCAAGCACCGCGGCGGGTTTGGGCTCGCCTATGAGGTAGAGATCCTGCGCGGCGACGCCCGCGCCTCTTTCGTCATGGATCACGGCCGCTTCGGCCCGCAAGGCGCGCTCGGCGGCAAGGACGGCGCGGTTAACACGGTCACCGTGTTCCGCAACGGCGAGGAACATGTGCCGCCGCACCTCTCCAAGGAACAGGACATCGCGTTGAAGGCAGGCGACCGCGTGCGCGTCGGCACACCGGGCGGCGGCGGCTACGGCGATCCGTTGCAGCGCGATCCGCAATTGGTCGCTCGGGATGTCAAGCTTGGCTACTATACCGCAGAGCAAGCCAGAGACCTGTTCGGAGTCGTAGCGGATGAGCAACCCAAATCCCCTGGAGGCTGATCTCTCGTCTGAACTGGCCCACGCAGTCGAACGCGTCTATGCCGCTTTCGCGTCTTATCCATCGCCCCGCCACCTGCATGGCTCGCCGTACAAGGATTTGGAATCGATCTTTCGGGGAGTATCCAGTGGTCCGCTTCGGGAGCTCAGTGGTGAAAACCTCGGCGCCTATGCCGGATCGGCCATATGGACGGTCGGCGACGTCGATGACTACCGGCACTTTCTGCCGAGAGTGCTTGAACTTGCCATCCAAGGCGAACCTTCGATGGGGTTCGACGCCAACGTGATTGCCGCAAAGCTCGAAAGGACCTCCTGGCGCGATTGGCCGTTGGAAGAACAGCAGGCTGTCAAGGAGCTGTTTCAGGCTGCCTGGCGAAAAGCGATGACCATGCATCCCGATGAAGGGAACGCGGTTCCCTGGCTGGAGGGCATAGTGCTTGCCGGAATGGATGTAGCAGCTGCATTAGCGGCATGGCGTGATAGCCCTTACCCCGAGGCCATGTTGCACTGTGCGGACGTGATTACCGGCAACATCAAGACACTCGATAATGGGCACGTGATCTTCAGCGAACAGGTCACCACATGGCTTCTATCCGACAGTCTCGCCTGGCACTTGTTCACCGTCGCGGTCGAGGCTCCCTTGCGCCCCGACGATCGCGAAAAGCTCGCTTGGGCCAGCGAGAGCATCGAGAACAATCTGAACTTTCTCAGAAATTAAAGGCGTTGATTGGCCGCGGTTCGCCGGTCACGCTCTGTGGTCCAGCCTCGCGACCAGCCGGTCGCCGGCCCACTGGATGCCGCAGACCAGGATGATCAGCACAATGACAACGGCGATCATGACGGACGTCTCGAAGCGCTGGTAGCCGTAGCGGATGGCGAGGTCGCCGAGACCGCCGGCGCCGATGGCACCGGCCATGGCCGAGGCGCCGATCAGCGTCACCAGCGTCACCGTGAAGCCGGCGACGATGCCGGGCAACGCTTCCGGCACCAGCACCTCGCGAATGATCGTCCAGCGGTTGCCGCCCATGGCGCGTGCTGCCTCGATCAGCCCATGGTCGACCTCGCGCAGCGACACTTCGGCGATCCGGGCATAGTAAGGCGTCGCCGCGATCGACAGCGGCACGATCGCTGCCCAGGTGCCGATCGAGGTGCCGACGATCAGCCGCGTCACCGGGATCAGCGCAACCAGCAGGATGATGAAAGGCACCGAGCGGAAGCCGTTGATGACAGCGCCAAGCGCGCGGTTCACCCACAGGTTTTCGGCGATGCCGCCGCGGTCGGTGGCGACCAGCGCCAGGCCGAGCGGCAGCCCGAAAGTCAGCGAGACGAGGCCGGAGGCGGCCGTCATCAGGATCGTTTCCCAGATTGAACGGACGAGAAGCTCAAACAGAACCGGCGACATGGCCAAGCACCTCCACCCGCGCTTGGCGGGCTTTCAAGAACGCGATCACCTCTGCCAGGTGAGCTTCATTGCTGCCGGCGACCGCCACGAACAGTGTCCCGACAGGCTGCTGCTGGACGTGATCGATGCCGCCATGCACGAGGCGGAACGAGCCGGGAACTGCCGAGGCAAGATCGGACAAAAGCGGGCTTCGCGCGGCCTCACCGGCCACGTCGATCCTGAGGATCGCCTCCACGCCGGCGTTCTGCGTTAGCTGGCTTGCGATCTCCGCCGGCAATTGCGGCCGGATGCCGCCGAGCAGGCTTTGTGTGATCGCCGATTTCGGGTCGGCAAAGACCGACCACACCGGCCCTTGCTCGACGATCCGCCCAGCGTCGATCACCGCGACCCGGTCGGCGATCGAGCGGATCACCTCCATCTCATGCGTGATCAGCAGGATGGTCAAGCCAAGCTGCCGGTTGATGTCCCTCAGCAAGGCGAGGATGGAGCGCGTCGTCTCCGGGTCGAGCGCCGAGGTCGCTTCGTCGGACAAAAGTAGCGCCGGGCGCGCCGCAAGCGCCCGGGCAATGCCGACACGCTGCTTCTGCCCGCCCGACAGCGACGCCGGATAGGCTTTCGCCTTCTCCGACAGCCCGACGAGCTCGAGCAGCTCGGCGGCGCGCGCCAGGCGTTCGGCCCTGGGCCGGCCTTCGATCTTGAGCGGCAGCGCTACGTTGTCTTCGACCGTCTTGGCGGACAGCAGGTTGAAATGCTGGAAGATCATGCCGATGCGCCGGCGCAGCGGCTGCAATTCGCGCTCGCCGAGCCGGCTGATGTCGCGGCCTTCGATGTAGACCTGTCCTGAATCCGGCCGCTCCAGGCCGTTCAGGCAGCGTATCAGCGTCGACTTGCCGGCGCCGCTGCGGCCGATGATGCCGAGGATCTCGCCCTGGCGCACGCTGAGCGACACGCCGTCCAGCGCCGCTGTCGCGCCGAAGCGGCGTTTCAGCTCGATGAGGCGCACGACATCGTTCGGTCCGGCGGAGCGGCCGCCGACGGGACGCATGACTTCGGTGACCGAGGCGAAATGCTGGTTCATGAAAGTTCCTGTATTGGTGTCCCGCAAACGCGATCGCGGTCCGCGTTGAAGCGCGGACCGCTTTACCATGCCGGGCTTCGGCGCCCAGTCGAGCTCGGCATCAATAGGCGCTGATGCCGGTTCCCTTGTAGACCCGATCGAATTCGGCCTTCACCTTTTCGTTCTGATAGGAGGCGACCAATGTCTTTACCCAGGGCTGGTTTTCATTGCCGGCCTTGACCGCGATGAAATTGCGGTAGGGATTGTCGGCCACCGCCTCCTGGGCGATGCGATTCTCCGGTGTGAGGCCGCTTTTAAGCGCCCAATCCGTGTTGACTACGGCCGCGTCGAGGTCTTCCACCGAGCGCCCGACGATGCCTGCGTCCAGCTCCTTGATGACCAAGTGCTTCGGGTTTTCGGCGATGTCGGTGGTCGTCGCCAGAATGCCGGTGCCTTCCCTGAGCTTGATCAGATGTTCGCTCTGCAGGACGCGCAGTGCGCGGCCCTCATTGGACGGGTCGTTCGGCACGCCAATGACCGCGCCTTCTGGCAGGTCGGCAATCTTCGCGTACTTCTTGGAATAAAGGCCGATCGGCCAGACCCCGGTATAGCCGACCGGGACGATGTGATAGCCCTGCGTCTTGATCTGGTTGTCGAGATAGGGCTTGTGCTGGAAGGCGTTGGCGTCGATTTCGCCACGCTCGAGCGCTTCATTCGGCTGGGTATAGTCGTTGAACACCACGGTCTCGATTGTCAGGCCCCTATCCGCCGCCTGGGCGGTGACGACGCGCCAGACGTCCTCGTCCTCGCCGCTCATGATGCCGACCTTGACCGCCGTCTTGTCCTCGGCGAGCGACGGCGCAGCAAGGCTGACAATCGCAACCGCTGATGCGAGAAGTACAGCGAGACCGGCGCGCCGGTTTATACTTGCGGAGAAAAATGAGTGCAAAGTGTTGGTGTTCCCAGACATGATCTATCCCGTCGGTTCTGAAGTCGTTGCGGCCAGGCGGAGTGCCAAGCCTTGTCGGCATCATCGGGAATGCTGACCGTCGGATCAAAGCACCGTATTTCCCGCGAGATGCGAAGCCGGGAATATTCTCTCAAAGTTTCGGGCCTGGCGAGCACAGGGCGTGCTGGGATCATGCGTTCTAGGCCAATGCTGGTTCAGAAATTGTCCGGACCTCGTCTCCGCTATGAGGCCCGCCGTGCTTCGAAACGGCGGGCCTTTCTGCGTCGGGATGTCGACAATGCTGGACGCGCCGCATGTCCCTTCAAAGCGACGCGCTTGCTCACTCGATGACCTTTACAATCCTGCGCGTGCCAGGATCGACCAGGACGGTCCGATTGTCGACGACGACATAGCGGTATTTGACGTCGGGAACCTCATGAAGCTCGACGGTATCGGGCAGGGTCGAGCCGACATTGAGCTCCACGCCGGGAAGCTGGACGGACGCCAGAGGCTGCTTTTTCACATACTCGCGTACGATCGTCTCCTGCTGCGGTTCGATGACCACGTCCTGAGCGGCAGCGGCGCCGACACCCGCAAGCAGCAAAAACCCAGCCGCGGCCGCCGAAAGATGCATTCTCATGATAGTCTCCTTTCCTCGTGAGCCACCTCTGCGCTGCGCCGCGTCATGCTGTTCGCAGCGGGGTCGCTATAGGCCGGTAACGTCATCAGGTGGAGCTTGTTCCGCCACTCGGATCGCTTGCCGTTTCCCTCCATTAGTTTGGAACAAAGTTTTTTAGACGCAGTTTTGCGGGGTGAAGGGACGCGTTTTCCAAGGAGATCTCTCATGAAAGGCGTTCTGATCACCAGCATGTTAGCAATCAGCGTCAGCTGCGGGGCCGCACTTGCCCAGATGCAGCAGTCGACCGACGATCAGTCCGGCGCCAATTGTGCAGCCGGCACTGCCAATTGCCAGAACGGCGCCAAGATGGGCGAGCAGGCTCAGGGCAAGGCCGGCGCCACCACTGATCAACAGGCGCAGGGCAAACCGAAGCTGAAGACCGGCGAGCAGGCTCAGGGCAAGGCTGGCGCTACGACTGAGCAGCAGGCCACGGGCAACACGAAGATGAAGACTGAAGAGCAGGCCCAAGGCAAGGCTGGCGCCACGACTGACCAGCAGGCCACGGGCAACACGAAGATGAAGACCGAGGAGCAAGCCCAGGGCAAGGCTGGAACCACCACCACCGAGCAGGCTCAGGGCAGCTCCAAGATGCAGACCGAAGAGCAGGCTCAGGGTAAGGCTGGGACCACGACCACAAACCAGGCTCAGAGCAATACTTCTACCCAGCAGGACCAGAGTTCGACCGCTTCCATCAGCAATGTGACCGTTGAGCAGAAGACAGAGATCACTCAGGTCATCAAGGAGACGAACGTCCAACCCGTTTCCAACGTCGATTTCGACATCTCCGTCGGTGTCGAGGTCCCGCGAAAGAAGGTCCGGCTGCATCGCCTGCCGGCGCGCATCGTCAAGATCGTTCCGGCTTACGAAGGCTATGAGTATTTCGTGCTCGCCGACGGCCGGATCGTCATCGTCGACCCGAATACCTACAAGATCGTGATTATCCTGACCTAGTCGTGGCCAGACGGTCTACCGTGGGTTGATTCACCAAAAAAGCCCGCCGCCCGAGCTGCGCGGCGGGCTTTTCCGTACCCAGCTCCAGCGTCTGCAAATCGCAAATCAAGGTCCGTCTTCGGGGCGAGGAGTGAGCACGGTATGATCGATGGTGTCGGGCAGGCAGGGACTGGGCAGGCAGCTTGTTCGGACTGACGCGGTGGTCATGGCATCGATATCCGTAACCAGCACCATTCTCGCGTAGTGCCGCGGCCACAGCGGCTCTCCAAACAGGACGAAGACGCCGCCAATCATCAAGGCCAGCAACATGAGTGCCGTAACATTTGCAAATATCTCGCCGTAGCGCATGAAGGCAGCCTGTCCCGTTAGGAAAGCGATTTCAGCCTGTGACAGCGGCGACCAGGACGGCGCCGAAAGCCGGCGCTACTATCCTTGACGCCCCGCGAACGCCGCCTTCCATTGGATCCTCCCCGAACAAGCCGGGTAAATAACGGCACTCTCGGTGCTTTGTTCCCGGCCGTGTGGCCGGACGACAACCGCGTCACACAGGCCGTGTGTGGGGCGGCCTTTCGTTTGCAAAAGGCACTCTTCGCTCTCATTGATGTGCGGCAGCGAGGTCCTTGACGTGACGTTCGTGCATTTGCAGCACCGGCAGCGTCTTCTTGGCAAACTCCTTCATCGCCGGATCGTCGCCGGAATTCGCGTAAGCGGAAAACAGCGCCACCGCTTCCTTATGCGCCTGGGTCTGCATGTCGATATATTTTGATTGGAAACTGTCCCCGCTGGCCTCCTTGAGTTGGTCGAGCAGCGCTTGGTGCTTGGTGTCCAGCGACGGGCCGGCCGGCGCGGTGGCCGAAGTCGTCTGCCCCATGCTGAGCGCCGCCTTGAAGTCCTCGCCGGCCTTGGTATGGTCCGTGACCATTTGCGCCGCGAAGGCCTTCACATCGTCAGCCGTCGCCTGCGTCTGCGCAAGTCGGCTCGATTCGATTTCAAATGTATTGGCGATGGGCACGGTCTTGACGAATGTCGCGGTGTCAACCTTGCTCATGGTGTCGGTCGTCAGCGGCGTCAGCGTCGCCGATTGGGCAAAAACAGCCAAAGGCGCGCCGGCCATCATCGCTGCCGCAGTGATGGATAGAAGCGTTTTCATGGGGGTTCTCCGAGGCTGATGTCATCCCTCCGATGGCTCAACGCGGAAGCTGCGACGAGGTTGCCTGGTCGCAGTGGCCACAGCCGCCGCGAGCCAAACAAATGATTTAAATAAAACACGCCGGCTGGGTCCTGCAAAGTGCAACGCAACCCGTAGGACCGTACGGAATCGTACAAGCTCTTTCGCTTTGCCGCAGTCTTGCTATCGTCTGCCGGGACAGATGGGTGGAGGCTTCCGTGGGGCAGATCAAGTCGCCGCTTGGAATCGGTATTGATACCGACAAAGCCGTTCATATCGTCATGGCCGACTACAATTCGGGCGACATTCTCTCGACCACTGTCGTCATAGCCGATTTGCGCAAACGCTTTCCCTGGTTCCGGCAAACCGACGAGGAACTGGTTGGCTTCATCGTTCGGGCGCTGGACGGTCGGGAGATCGCGGTCAGCTTCGACCACCGCTGCCGTTAGACGGCCGATTTTCATCACCAATGAGGCCGCGGAGCGTACGCTCCGCAGCCTCATCACAGACTATGATAAACCGGGCGCTTACTTGCCGCAGTGGTTGTCGTTCACCGTCGGCGCCATCGTGCCCGGAGACTTGCCGGTCGCGTCGGGCAGAGCCCCCTGCGGGCCTGGTGGGCAATTCCGGTCGGCATTCGAATTCGTCGTTGAGAAATCGCGAATGCTGTTGGTGATGGTCGAATCCGTGCCGGTGTCAGGGCCGCCATTATCCGGGACTACTATCGTCCGCCCGCTGCCGTCGGCAGCGGCTCCGGAGGGATCGCCGACGTTCTGGGCCATCGCTGACGTGGCCAGACCGATCGTAAGCGCCGAAGCTGCGAGAATTTTCGTGAGCATGATGCTTCTCCTTTTTACGAGGGTCGTCGCGTTGCGACTACGAAAACAACCGTTCGGGCGGGCGAAGGTTCCGACAAATTCCCCATGAATTTCAGCATGTTCTTGGGTGTTCAAGGCGGCCGCCATGCCATTCTCCGCGGGCATGCATCTGTGGACTTTTCTGACGGCCCGGCCCGGTATTTTGCTCGCCGCATGAGCGTACGCCTTACCGTCCCGCCGGAACAGGAATGCTCCTTGTGAGTTCATACCTTTGTACAATGCGACGCGCTGATGCGAATGGCGGCAGCGCAAACAAGGAGAGCAGACATCATGGGCCTTGGAACCATTCTCATCATCATCTTGGTCCTTGCCTTGCTTGGCGGCTTCAGCGGCTTGGGCGGCGGACCGTTCTATGGCACCGGCTATTACGGTGGTGGCGGCCTCGGCTTGGTGCTGCTTATCGTCATTATCCTGGTCCTGCTTGGGCGCATTTGATGCATGTCGTGCAAAAGTGTGCAGCGGTTTTGTGATAACGACATGCATAAAACAGGAAGCTAAAGCGCGTCGGATGAGGCCGGCCAAACGCGACACGCGTTAGTGTCACGCTCGCGACAAAAACGCCTGCCGCTTGGTAATTAGCGCCGGGCGTTTTGTCGTGAAAAGACTAGATTTCCAAGATCCTTGGCAAACCGGGACCCTGGCTAGAAAGGGCGACTCGGTGCCGAACCTTTCGGCGCCGAGGACGCCACCATAGCAGCAGCTTATTGTTGGCGATCGGCGGCCAGCGCTTCTTTCAGATCGGCGTTGAGCACACCCTCGTTGAACAGCGACATGATACGGGCTGCCAACCGCTCGCGGACAGGACTGTCGTCCGCAACACCCAACTCGCGGCAGCAGTCGTCGAGCGCTTTTCTCAGCACGCTCAGTTCGGCTGGAGTTGCTGCACCTTGCATCGGCATGCCATCCTCCCTTGAAAAGGGCGAAAGCGCGAAGCGTCTTTCAAGCGTCCACTCGCCGTGCCTGTGTGGACGACTCCAATTCAATTAGCGCCGCTCTCGTCCAAACTCAATGTACGGAAATTACCAAGCAGACAGTTTGGGAACGACTGCCTTGCACCTGCATTGTTGCTGCGATCCAACCCACCCCTCATTTGGATCACTGGGCGTAGCCCACGACGCCCGAATGGAGCCCGTTGCATCCCTCGCGACGGGCTCTTTTCGAGCCCGGCGACCTCAATTGTCGTTTTCGTACCAAACCGACTTTGGTACGTTTCCAACTCTAACTTTCAGTCGGATGTTTTCGTAGGCAAGCGGCAGGAGAAACTGCCGTGCATCGATTCATTTTTTTATTTAGTAGGCTCCATACCTTTCAGTGCTTATATAAGCGTTATCGTCCGCAGGTTATACCGGGCGCGGACGGCTGGGAGATAAAAAGGCTCTTGCCCTGTTTTGGGCCCAGCTATGTCTGATCCAGCAAATTCCAATAAAAATCCGTACAAAAACAAGCTGTTGCGCCGAATGAGCGCCGGCGATTTCGCATCTCTCGAGCCGCACATCGAGCGCTGTTCGCTGGAGTTACGGCAATCGCTCGAAGTGTCCGGATCGCCGATCGAGGCCATTTATTTCCTTGAGGACGGCATCGGTTCGGTGGTTGCGAAAATGCCGAACGGCAGCGATGCGGAAGTTGGCCTTGTCGGCTTGGAAGGTATGACCGGCTCGGCCCTGATAATGGGCGACGACCGTACGGTCCATGATTGCTATGTGCAGCTGGCGGGAGAAGCTGCCAGGATCGACGCCGAGCCGTTCAAGGCGGCGCTGACGCAAAGCCCGACGCTGCGGCTGTTCTTGCTGCGCTACGTGCAATATCTGCATGTCCAGACTGGCTATACCGCGCTGGTCAACGCGCGATCGAAACTTGAAGACCGGCTGGCGCGCTGGCTTCTCATGTGTGACGATCGGGTGGATGGCGGCCGGCTGACGATCACGCACGAATTCCTGTCGATCATGCTTGGCGTAAGGCGCCCGGGTGTAACGGTCGCGCTGCAGCTGCTCGAGGGGCGAGGGCTCATCCGGTCCCGCCGCGGCGAAATTATCATCCGCGATCGCGATGGTCTCGTCGCACTGGCGGATGGCGGCTACGGCCTGGCCGAGGCCGAATATACCCGCCTGGTCGAGCATATCGGCGAGCGCTGACGGCGCTTTTCTGGCCGATTGCTGCCGCAGGTCGAAGGCCCCTGCGACACCACACGGCGGGTCGGAAAAATTTGCAAAGCTGCCGGACCGTCAGGGAACTTGTTTCCTGTCGGAGGGTTATCGGACGCCTCCACTTTGCGAGGCGGCACCAACCATTCGGGAGAGGATCATGGCGACTACGAAAAAGGCCGCGAAGGCGGCAAGCAAGGGCCTTGAGGATCTGTTCCTCGACGGGCTCAAAGACCTCTACTACGCCGAGAAGAAGATACTGAAAGCGCTGCCCAAAATGGCCAAGGGCGCGGAGTCGGAAGAAGTGACCGCCGCTTTCGAGAAACACCGCATGGAAACCGAAGGACATGTCGACCGCCTCGAGGAGGTGTTCGACAAATTCGGCAAGCCGGCCCGCGGCAAAACCTGTCCGGCGATTGACGGCATCATCGAAGAGGGCTCGGAAATGCTCGAGGAGTATAGTGGTGCTCCCGCGCTCGACGCCGGGCTTGTCGGTGCGGCGCAAGCCGTCGAGCATTACGAGATCGCTCGCTACGGCACTTTGATCGCGTGGGCGGAAGAACTCGGCAAGCGCGACGTTGTCGAGCTGCTCAGGGCAACTCTCAAGGAAGAGGTCGCGACCGACGAAGCGCTTTCCAAGCTCGGCGAAAGCGGCGTCAACGAACGCGCCATGCAGGAAGCTGCCTGATTTCAAAACCGCAACCGAGCCTTGGTTGCCAAGGCTCGGTTGGCCGCGGCGAACCGGTGAAATTCTGCATTGGTCCGTCATGAACCGTAGAGCGGGCAGCAAGCGCCTTGAAGCGGTGTCTCGGATCGGACTTACTCGATCTGCTCGAACGTGCATTGCCGCGGCTCCTTGTCCGGCCGCCAGCGCAACAGCTTGGTTCCGTGCCGGAACCGGTCGCCTGTCACATGGTCGAACCGAACCTCGACCACCAGTTCAGGCTTTATCGGTTCCCATTGTCCGCTCCGCTCCGTGCTCCAGCGGCTTGGTCCGCCCGGCGCCTTGCCGGTGAAACCTGGTTTGGCCCGCAGTTTTTCCAGCCGTCTGGTCAGCGCCGCCCTGTCGTCCTTGCCGATGGTCGAGGTGAATCCGACATGATCCAGCCTGCCTTCGTTATTGTAGAGGCCGAGCAGCAGAGATCCGACTTCGTTGCTGCCGGCGAGATAGCGAAAGCCGCCGACCACGCAATCCGCAGTGCGCAGCCGCTTGACCTTGACCATGGCGCGCTCGCCGGGCCGGTATGGCCCGGCGATCAGTTTTGCAACAACACCGTCGGTCGAGCCGTGGCCGGCGCCCTGCAGCCAGCGCTCGGCGGTGGCGGCGTCGTGCGTATATTTGGACAGGTGCAGTTGGGGCCGTGCCGCCGACGCGACAAAGGCCCCAATCGCCTGCCTCCTGGTGGTGAGAGGCTCTTCGATGATGATCCTGCCGCCGGGCTCGGCCAGCATATCGAACAGGATCAGCATGGCGGGCGTCTCGAGGCTCAACTTGCGGATCCTGCTTTCGGCGGGATGAAGGCGCATTTGCAGGGCCTCGAACGAGGACGATCCGTCGACCTCGATGATGATCTCGCCGTCGGCAACAAACCGTCGCGAGCTCACATCGCGCAGCACCGCGACCAGTTCGGGAAAATAGCGGCCAAGCGGCTTGCCCGATTTTGCACGCAGATCGACGGCATCGTCGCCCTTGAACACGAGGCAGCGAAACCCGTCCCATTTCGGCTCGTATTGCCAAAGCCCGTCGCCGCCAGGGATTGCATCGGCGGCTTTGGCTTCCATCGGACGAAGGTCGAGCGGCAACGGAAATGCGGTCATGGCTGGTCCGCGCCGCCGCTACGGCATTCGCTACCGCCGTCGGCCATTCCTCTGTGCCCCGCTCTGCCGCCTCGGCGCCTTGCGGCCGGTTTGCTCGGGCGAAGGCGACAGCGGATCGACCTCGCCGGACCCACCGATCTCCTTGGTGATGCGATAGGCCAGATAAGCGACGGCTCCAGCAAGCAGCAAGCGGACCATGACTGCAAATCCTTCGTTGGCGTGAACTCACCAACCCCCAGGCCGAAGGTTTTGTTCCGCCGCTGCCAATCGCCGGGGTGAATCGTCGGCGGCGCAACCAAAATCCAAGCGCATCGTTTGTTGCTCATCGACGAAAAGAATTTGCGATGAAGACGCTCTCGCCCTTGTTCGCTTTGACCCTGGCGCTATTCCTGGCCAGCAGCGCTTGGCCTGACGGGTGACCGCGATGCTCCTCGTTGTTCCGGTCTGGCAGGACATCGCGGCACGACTGCTTCTGACCGCGCTCGCCGGCCTGTTGATAGGCCTCAACCGCGAGGCGCGCGGGCACGCGGCGGGGCTACGCACCACCGTGCTGGTCGGATTGGCCGCCGCCATCACAATGATCCAGGCCAGTATTCTGCTCGAGACCGTTGGCAAGCACCCGGATTCGTTTGCATCGATGGACGTCTTGCGCTTTCCGCTGGGCGTGTTGACCGGCGTCGGCTTTATCGGCGGTGGCGCCATTCTTCGCCGCGGCAATCTTGTCAGCGGCGTCACCACGGCGGCCACGTTGTGGGTGATGACGGCGATCGGATTGGCCTTCGGTGGTGGCCAATACGGCTTGGGCGCGGCCGGCACGGCGCTGACGCTGGCCACCTTGCTGGTCCTGAAATGGGTGGACCTTCGAATGTCGCGCGAACACCATGCCCAGTTGGCACTGACCTGGAAGGCCGCAGCCCGACAGGAACTCGATACGATGATCGGGCCGCTTGGCTACCGGGCACGCCTCGTCGCAATAGAGAGGCGCCCAGATCTCAAGGACCCTGTGTTCTCGTTCGAGATCAGTTGGAGGCGGCCCGACACTGGGGCACCGCCAATGGATCTGCTGGCATCGGTGGGCGAGCATTGCGAGATCCAGAAGTTTGATCTCCTCAGCGAACCTGCCCGCTAGCTGGCGGCTTGCAACGATCGCGGCCTGAATCAGGCCATAGCTTCTCCACACCCCTTTCGATACCTATCTGTCGAGGCAGGACTCAAGGAGCAAGCAAAAGAGCGTGGCACAGCGATCGGGAAGTGCTGATCTCCCACTTCACGGCGGACGCGTGCCGAAATGGCTCGGCGACCGCATGACGCGGCTTGGCGCGGTCATGTGCGAGGCGATCATCCACCATTACGGCCGCGATGAATTGCTGCGCCGGCTGGCGCATCCGTTCTGGTTCCAGTCCTTTGGCGCCGTGATGGGGATGGACTGGCACTCTTCCGGCATCACCACCAGCGTCGTCGGAGCGTTGAAGCGCGGTCTGTCGCCGCTTTCCGGCGAACTCGGCATCCACGTTTGCGGCGGCCGCGGCGCGCATTCGCGCAAGACCCCGCACGAGCTTGCCCTGATCGGCGAGCGTGTCGGCCTCGACGGGCAAGGCCTCGCGACTGCCAGCCGGCTTGTCGCCAAGGTGGACAGCGCCGCGGTCCAGGACGGTTTCGATCTCTATCTGCACGGCTTCATCGTCACCGATGACGGCAACTGGGTGGTGGTGCAGCAAGGCATGAACGGCGACAGCAAGGTGGCGCGCCGCTATCACTGGCTGTCCGAGGGCCTGAAGAGCTTTGTCGACCAGCCGCATGCTGCCATCGAGGGCGCCAATCAGGGCGAGATCGTCAACCTGACCGACCGCCGCGCCGAAGCGTCGCGCCAGGGACAACTGGACCTTCTGCACGGCCTTGGACCGGATCGCATCGTGAGGGAGCTTGCCGCTTTGGAGCGGGGTTCGGCGCCAGCGCCGGAGCCGGCACAAAAGCTGCTGCCGCATCTGGTGATGCCGGCGCACCACGATGTACGCGAAAGCGATGTCGTCATGCGCCGCCTGCACGGCAACATCGCCGCGGCGGCCGAGCGCGGCCCGACGGATTTCGCCGGGCTTCTCCTGGTGCCCAATGTCGGCGCGCGCACAGTGCGGGCGCTGGCGCTGGTCGCCGAAGTGGTGCATGGCGCGCCGTGCCGATTTTCCGATCCCGGCCGCTTCTCGCTGGCGCATGGCGGCAAGGACAGGCACCCGTTTCCGGTGCCGCTGAAGGTCTATGACGAGACGATCGGCGTGCTGAAGTCGGCTGTCCACAAGGCCAGGCTCGGCCGTGATGAAGAGATCGGCGCGTTGCGGCGGCTGGACGACCAGTCGAGGCAGGTCGAGCGCTATGTCACCGGCCCAAGCCTGAAGGAAATCGTCGCCGGGGAGTTCGAGCAATCGCATCTGCTCGGCGGCCGCAGCGTCTTCGGTTGGGAGGTCGTACCCGAAACGGCCGCAGTCAAATCAACGAAGTGATCGGCTCGGATCAAGCCTCCAAGTCGATCAGGGCGACGCCGAGTTCGGGACGGTGCCTGCGGCGCAGATGGCCAGGCGTCTCCACCAATGTGACCTCGAGCGTCGGCCGCACGATGCCGTCCAGCAGATGACCGCCCCTCGTGGTGCCGTCACTCAATCCAAGGACTGCGTGGACGTGCAAGCTGGGCCTGCCGTCGTCGCCGATGGCAACATCGCCGATCGCGCTCAGCACTTCACACTGTTCCCGGACGGGGATTTTCCGGTAGGTCCTTTCTCCAGGGTCGAACCAGCCGACGGTTGCACTTTCGAAAGCGCCGAGCGCGGTCAGCGACGCGCCGCCGACGCCACGGTCGACCGCAAATGACGTCAGCTGCGCAAACGCCTCTTCGCCGGGATCAAGCACAACGACGAACGTTCTCTGTCCGGCGCTTTCGGCAACAAGCTGTGATTTCATGATTTCGCTCCAGCCGTCAGGAATTCAAATCCACCACACCAGCAATGCCAGCAAGACGAGACCCACTAGGCCGGCGATGAAAATGATCCGGCGCGCCCGCGTCTGCAGGATGATCTCGCCCTGCCGCGCCTGTTCCGCTGAAAAGACAGGACCATCCTTGTCCCGGTCGTTGCTCATCCATCGTCTCCTTTCGGGCAATTATTCAGCATTGAATAGATCTGGCGCCCGATAGAACACAATCTCGTTTGGCGGATGAGGTTCCACGATGGACCATCGACGGTTGGAACCGACTGGGACTCGGCCATCTGCCGAGGTGGGACGGAGATCGACCACGAGGTGAACCCAGCCGGCTTGGGACCGGCTGGGCGCCGTTTGCATCTATTCCTTCGGCGCGGTCGCGGGCGCGGTATAGCGGCGGCGCACCGCGTCCAGGACGTGGCTGCGGCTCTCCTGCGCCGAAAGTGTGCCGTCTTTCTCCGCTTCGGCGGTTTCGCGCGCCAGTTCCTTGTCCCTGATCTGGTGGCGAAACCATTCGGAATAGTCGCCGGCGCGCAAATGATGTTCCCAGGTCCTGTCGTCGATGCCCTCGGCGATCTGGGCGAAAATCATCAGATTATGGGCGCGGAGGTTCATCGCATTGTCGGGGCCGCGGAAATAGAAGCTGCCCTTCTCGTCCAACTGGCCCTCGGCATATTTGCGGCTGTGGCGCTTGAGCGACTGTCGCGGTTCGATCGGCTCGACCATGGCAGGTTTCTTGCGCGCCTGCGGCCGCCAGAACAGCACGCGCTCGTCTTTTGGAGAGTTCAGGTTCTTGTCCTTTGGCGGTTCGGTGCCGGTCTCGTGACAGAACGTCTTGATGACCTTTTTCGCCTTGGGGCCGAGTGCGATGACGGCGGTGACCAGCCGCAATGCCTCGGTTGAGATCGCGTCCGGATGAACCGTGATCAGGATCGTGCCCGGCAATTCCATGGCCAGCACCATTGGCGTGTCGTCGCGCCGCTTCGGCAAGAGGTGATGCGCCTCGTCGATGATCAGCCAGTGTGGTCGTGCCGTGCGGAAGCGAACACCGCCAAGGCCCGGCAGCAGGTCGGCAAAGAAGTCCGGCCGCTCGTTAACGCGCAGCGCCAGGCCATTGACGACCAGATTGTTGTCCGGCTTCTCCAGGAGATCGAGCAGTTGCGTCTTCGTCGGCGCGTTCGAGCCGTCGCCCAGCCGGACGGCGCCTTCGAGGCCGTCATAGTCGCCTTCCGGATCGAAGATGCAGAACTGGAACTTTCTCTCGACGAAGCGCTCCGTCAGTGCGGTCGCCAGGGTCGATTTGCCGATGCCGGAGCTGCCGGCGATCAGCACCGTATCGGTTGGCGACAGATACACCTCCTTGCCATCCTCCGAGCCAAGCAGAATGCCGTCGCGGTTCGGCACAAGCTCGCGATCGCGCTCGACCACCTTGGCGATCAGTTCCTCGACGCCTTTTCCGCGCGCGCCGCGTGTCACGAGATCCGCCGTATCCTTGACTGCCGGCAGTGCGTTGTCGACGGCGACGCTGAAGCCGCAGGCGCGCAGGAAGGCGTGGTCGTTTTCGGCGTCGCCGACACCGACGACGTTGTGCGGCGACAATCTGAGGTCCTGAAGCGCAGCTGTCAGCCCGGTCGCCTTGTTGATGCCGCTGGGCAGGATCATCACCGCGCCCTTGTTGAAGATGATTTCCAGCTCCAGCCCCAATTTCTTGATGACCTCGAGCGCGGTAGCCTGATGCGGTTCCCAGGTTGCGATGATCGAGCGTCCGACCGAAAGCGGTTTGACACCGCGTTTCCTGAGTTTGGCGATGAACTCGGGGGCGGGCGGCGGAGATATCGTCCGCCCCTCCTCGCTGGCCGGCGTGTAGATCAGCGCGCCGTTTTCGGCGACCACCTTGTCGAAAATCGCGACTTCGGGAAAGACGCGCTTGAGGTCGGGCAGCTCGCGCCCGGTGACGAGAATGAGTTTGCGGCCGCTCTTCTTGAACCGTTCAAGCGCCGCAAGCGTCTTCTCGGCAACGATCCCCTCATGCGCCAGCGTGCCGTCATAGTCAGTGGCCAGGGCAATGAAATACATGCCGTCAATAGCCGCCCACGATCGGCAATATCTCGCCGGTGATGTAGCTCGAGCAGTGCGGCGAGGCGAGGAACACGTAGGCCGGCGCGATCTCCTCCGGCTGGGCCGGCCGTTTCATCGGCGTGTCAGCGCCAAATTTCGAAACATCGCCGGCTTCCTTGTCCGAGGGGTTGAGCGGCGTCCAAACCGGGCCTGGCGCCACGGCGTTGACCCTTATGCCCTTCTCGACAAGGTTGCCCGAGAGCGCGCGGGTGAAGGCATGAATGCCGCCCTTGGTCATGGAGTAATCGACCAGTTGCTTCGAGCCCTCGATGCCGGTCACTGAACCGGTATTGATGATCGCCGAACCGGGTTTCATGTGCGGCACGGCCTCCTGCGCCATGTGGAAATAGCCGTAGAGGTTGGTCTTCAGCGTCGTGTCGAAATGCTCCTCGGTCAGCTCGCTGAAATCGCTGGAGTGGATCTGGAAAGCGGCGTTGTTGACCAGCACGTCGATCCGCCCAAACTCCTGCACGATCTCAGCCACCGCGTTGTGGCAGTGGTTGCGTGCGCTGACGTCCGCCTTGATCAGGATGCAGCGCCGGCCTTCCGCTTCGACGGCCCTTTTGGTATCTCTGGCGTCCCTATCCTCCGAGAGATAGACGATCGCCACATCGGCGCCTTCACGCGCATAGAGCACGGCCACCGCACGGCCGATGCCTGAATCGCCGCCGGTAATGACGGCCACTTTGCCGTCGAGCTTTTTCGATCCGATATAGTACGGCGCATCGTAAAGCGGCGCCGGCTCGATCGCCCATTCATGCCCCGGCTTCGGCTGGTGCTGCTCGGGGAAGGGCGGCTCGGGATATTTGCGGGCACCGGCCTGCATGGCGCCTTTTTGCCTGCCATTGGATTTGGACTTGTCCTTCTCGTCGATCCGGCGCTGGATGTGCCGTTGCTTGGCGGCCTCGCCGGCGACTTCCGATTTCATCTGCATGGTCATCTCCCTGGCTTGAAACCCAACAACGCATGTCCGGCGAAAAGGTTTATGCGACCACGTCATTCCTTGAGCCCGGCGACACGCTCCAGCAGCGGCCGTTGCAGCAGCGGCAGATGGCCGACGACGCTGAAGGCTGCGTTCCTGACGCCTTGCATGATGCCGTTGTCCGATTGGGCCAGCGACAGGATGCGCTCGCTGAGCGTGATCCACCGTTGCCCCACCGGGTGGCGTTCGCTTGTGTAGCCGGCAAGCGTGCCGTCGACGAAACGCCTGGCGAATGACGCGGCATCCTCGATGCCGAGATTCATGCCGCGCGCCCCTAACGGCGAATGCACATGCGCGGCATCGCCTCCCAGCAAGACGCATGCGGTTTGATAGCGCGGTGCCTGTCGTACCGGAATATGGAAGCGGTCGGCCCGCAACAACCGCGTGATCCGGTAATTGCCGGGGATGCGCGCCAACGCATCCTCGCTGTTTGAAACCGCGCGATAGCGCTTCTCGCCGATCGGGATGATGAAACCGACGTCGCCGTTCCTGTGAAGAAATGCGTGGGCGGCCATCGGCTCATAGGGCCAATCGTCGATGTCGGCGTCGGCAATGCTCCATTGCCGCCGATGCGTGTAGCCATCGAAGCCGATGCCGATGGCATCACGCACCGTGCTTTGCGCACCGTCGGCTCCGAAGACAAGGTCGAAACTTGCCTCGTCACGGCCGTCTGGCGCCTCGATCCGCACCTCGGCCCGGCCTTTGTGCTCGGCCATCCTGACAAATGTGCTTCGCCATTCGACGTCGACGCCGAATCCCTTGAGCGTGTCGGTCATCAGCGATTCGGTGTCGCGCTGCGGCAATGACAGCAGAAAATTATGGCGGTGCGGCAGGATCGAGAAATCGATCTCGCCGAGTGCTCGTCCTTCGAAGTAGAAACGGGCTCGACGAATTTTCAATCCCTCGGCGAGCAACCGGGCAGCGACTTTGGACGGTTCAAGGACGTCCAGGCTATGCGAACTGATGCCGACCGCCTTGGCGAGCGGCGTAGGGCCTTCCTTGCGGTCGATGACGCGAGGTGCAATGCCGCGCCTTGCCAGTTCGACTGCCGCCGTCAGCCCGGTCGGGCCGGCGCCGACGATCAGGATGGAAGCGTCCCGCGAAGCCGTCATCGTCGGGCGTCAGCTTTTTGGCAGTGCGTAGGCAATGATGGCGTCGCCGATCCTGGTCTCCATAAAATGGTGGCTGCCGGGTGCAAGGGTCGCCAGCCAGGTCAGGACGTAAGCCATACACCGGCGGCATTGCCGGCAAGCAGCAGGCTGCCGGCGGCCAGCAGGGCGATCCCGGCGGGCAGATAGTACTAGGATCCGCCCAGCGCGATCAGCCAGGCACCACCCCCTCCGATCAGCAGGCCGAGGATCGTCAGCAGCGCGCCGACGAACATCGTCCACCAGAAGGCAACGCCGGACCGGCGAATGGGATGGGGTGGGGGATGGTCATGATCATGATGCTTATCCGGGTGAAACAGAACGTGACCTCATCCGAACGTATGGAGGGTTCGATGGTTTCCGATCAGCCCGACCAGATGGGCCAGGGCGGGGTAACCATTCTGTGATCTCCGCTGCCCCAGCCGGAACTTACCCACGCAGCCGCAGTTAGGGGTTTTGGGGGGTGAATACGGTTTGCTGGATGCGAAATCGGCGAGGGAATGCCGCAGGTCTTTTCAAGGAGCGCCAACGGCATTTCACGCTTCGCTCTGTGGGGCGCGTGTTTCATGGCGATCTTTGCGGCTCTCGGCGGTACCGCCGTCTTGCGTTCGGACTTCCTCACCGGCGTTGGCCGGCCGTTGGCGCAACCAGTGCCGTTCAGCCACAGGCACCATGTCGGCGAGCTCGGCCTCGACTGCCGTTATTGCCATAGCGGCGTCGAGACTGCGTCATCGGCGGGTCTGCCGGCGACCGAGGTGTGCATGACCTGCCATTCGCAGCTGTTCACCAACGCGGACATGCTGGCGCCGATACGGGCAAGCCTTGCTTCCGGGCAGCCATTGCAGTGGCAGCGGGTGAACAGTGTCCCCGACTTCGTCTATTTCAATCATTCGATCCATATCGCTAAAGGCGTCGCCTGCGAGACGTGCCATGGCGAGGTCGACGACATGGTCGGACAATAGGCCGAAGCGGCGCACCTCGTGATGCCTTGCCTGCGCTCGGACCGGCCTCATACGGCCCGCTTTTGCCCGGCCGCCAGCGTAGAAATCTTTTGGCCGTGGCCGTTGAGTTGCCGGGCCTCGTCCTCGGCTGCGTCTTCAAGCTTGGCGACGAGCAGGTCCTTGAGGTCGCCGACCTCTTCCTCGATGTCTTCGATGGGTACGCCGGCATCGGCAGCCTCTTCCTTGCATTCCCTGGCGAGGATTTCCGCCTCCCTTTCAAGCTTGATCGGAGGCGGCGGCACATGAACGTTTTCGTGGATCCAGTCCTGCAAGAATTCTATCGCACTATCACTCATGGCGCTCACCTATAGCGGCAACCTGTAGTGCACATTAACGTACGTGCTGCAAAATGGATGCTTGGCAACGCCGGATTTCGAATAGCGATACTTGACGATAGCGTGATCGCAGTAGGGGATAGAGCTTCTGCAGCCAAATGGATTATCGGCGTCGCGGAAATGCGGCTAGCCAGACAGTCGGAGCGGGATCATTCTGCCCTTAGGACGTATTGCGCCGCCGCGCCGGTGCTGCTCGATTAGGATCGCCTGACGGCCGAACAGCGTCATCCGCAGCAGCCGGTCGTGCCGGCCACTCGGCGGCGCGGTCGGCGCGCATTTTGCGTTTATGCGCCATCCAGAACGGCAAGAGCTCAGCAAGAAAACTGTATATCGTGGTCTTCATCGGCATGCTCCGGACACGGGTTACAACTCGTGATCCCCGAGTTCCGTTCCGACAAAGAGTTCCGTTCCGACAAATCCGTCGCTTCTACAATTGCGATTCGATCGGCAGGCACCCGACCAGCGCTGCAACGATGCGCCGATAGAGACTGGCCTCCGGTTCACGCGAATATTGCCGCATCTCGCCATCCGCCATGCCGAGCCACCGCAAGGCGCCTTTGTCCAGGACCAGCTGATAGCTCGTCTGCGGTGACTTTTCGTGCTCGAACAGCCGGCGCAACTCCATCACCAGATTGGTATCATGGAAAAGCACGCCCATTTCCGCATTCAACGACACCGAACGCGGATCGAAATTGAAGGAGCCGACAAACCCGAGCGTATCGTCGACCGTGAAGGCCTTGGTGTGGAGGCTGGCTCCCTTTGAACCGAAAACGGAAATGTTGGCCTGGCGGTCGAAGGGCTGTAATTCGAAAAGCTGGATACCTTTTTTAAGCAGCTTGCGGCGGCATTTGGCATAGGCGCCGTGCACGGCGGCGACGTCCGTCGCGGCGAGCGAGTTGGTCAGGATTGCAACCTTGACGCCACGATCCACCAGCTTCGACAGGATGGCCAACCCGGTGCGGCTGGGGATGAAATAGGGCGAGATAATTTCGAGGCGCTGCCTGGTCGCCGCGATAGCGGGAAGCAGCTCTTTGGTCAGCCAGTTCCTGCGCCGCTTGCCGCGCACCTTTTCCGGCGGATCGGAAATGACGCGAACGCCTTTCGTCCAGCAGACGTCGCTCTGCGCTGCAATGAACTCCGTGATCGTGCGCCAGGCACTGAGGCTGTTCAAAAGCTGGCCGTCTGCGGTCGCATCGAGATTGTCGAGGAAATCGGCGCGCGAGCCCACCGCAGCCGGGTTGAGCAGCTGGATCGGCTTTGCCGCCTCGCAATTCCAGAACGCCTCGAATATCTGCATCGTCTGCCCTACGGCAGGACCGAGAAGCAACAGGTCGAGATCGCGAAAATTCGTCTCCGCAGCGTCGAAATAGGCAACGCCGATATTTCTTCCGCCGACGATGGCCAAGCCCTCATCGGCGATCCAGGCCTTGTTGTGCATGCGGCGGGTCATCGCAAACAGCCGGGCGACCATCTCCAGCGAGCGAAAGATGCTGCCGTTCCTCATGCCGCTGGGGTTGAACAGCCTCAGCTCGATGTTCTTGTAGCTGTTGAGCGCCAGGTAAGCAGCGTCGCTGTTGCGCGGATTGATATCGTCCAGCAGCATGCGGACGCGGACACCGCGCTCCGCCGCCTTGACGACCTCCTGCATCAGCAGCCGGCCGCTATGGTCGTCGTGCCAGAGATAGTACATCAGGTCGAGGCTGCTTGTGGCACTGCGCGCAGCAAGGATTCGCGCGGCAAACGCGTCATAATTGTCGGCGATCAGCAGCAGCCCGCTATTGCCGGCAGCGATCTTGTCCCGGGCAAACCGCGAGATGGCTGTATCCATGAAGTGCACCGATAAACATCAGCGAAGCAAACCGTCTGAAATCTGACTAACAACCCTTCAGGTTCATTCTGGTTGCAGCCGCGGCTGCCGTATCGCGTCCAGGTTCAGCCGGGCCTTGATCGGCAGATGATCGGAAGCCCGCTGCGCCAGCGGCGTCTTGTGCACCTCGATGCTGGAAATCAGGTGCGGCGGCCTGGCCAGGATGCGGTCGAGCGCAAACAGCGGAAAGCGCGACGGAAAGCTCGGCAGAACCGCATCGATCGGACCGAAATGCGGCAGCAGGGCCAGCAGCGAAGACCTGTTGCGGACGCGCCATTCGTTGAGGTCGCCGAGCAGGATTGTTGGCCGCAGAACCGGGTGCGTGGCTTCGACAAGTGCGTTGACTTGCTGCGAGCGCGAGCGCCGCAGCAAGCCGAAATGCGCGGCTATGATCCTGAGCGAGACGCCCTTCAGCTCCAGGTCCGCGATGACCGCGCCGCGCGGCTCGAGGCCGGGCAGCCGGATCTGGTTCACGCTTTCGACCACGCCGCGCCGCGCCAGGATCAGATTTCCGTGCCAGCCATGGCTGCGGCGGTTTTCCGGGACATGGGTGGGGACGAGGTCGCTGTCCCGCTCGAGCGCCGCGAGATCCAGCAATCCCTGCCTGCTTCCGGTTCTTTCGTCGGCCTCCTGCAAAGCAACGATGTCGGCGTCGAGTTCCTTGACCACGGCCGCGACCCGCTCCGGATCGAACCTGCCATCGGTGCCGACGCATTTGTGCACATTGTAGGATGCGACCGTGGTGCACGAAATTTCATTGCCGGGTGCCGTAAACCGCGGCACTTCCCTTCGCAGCGCAGCGCCAAGCGACCTTGGAAGGGTAGGCGATCGATCCAGCATGTTATCCATTTGCTGTTGAGTCGGTGAGTGGCGGCCATTGCGATTATGGCGCGTGCGGAGGTCTGAAACAACGACGACCTTGCAGAACCGTTCCACCACCCGGGCTCGGCGCGCCGGCGGTCTGGAACCCTGACGGGCAACAACACGTTTCGGAAAAGCAGCGCAGTCAACGGAGAAGTCGAATGCAGTCCTTAGCCGCAGATTCCGCCCCCCGCCCAGGCCCGCTCAGGATTGTCCCGTTCGATGGAACCGTGACCGTCCGGTTCTCCGATGCCATTATTGCGTCGAGCGAGCGGGCAAAGCTGCTCTATGAAGACGGCCATGATCCTGTTTTCTACATACCCTTCGAGGACATCTATTTCGACCTTCTGGAGAAGACGAACACGACGAGCCACAGCCCGCTGAAGGGCACGGCAAGCTATTGGCGGGTTCATGCGGTCGGTTCGTCGGCAGAAGACTTCATGTGGGCCTACGAGACGCCCGACACCCCGGCATTGGCGATCGCCCGCCACGGTGCGTTCGATCCCGGCAGGGCGCGGATCGACGCCGATCCCGCGGAAGACAAGCGACACACGCCGCACGTCACCGAGTAGACCCACATCGGCGACAGCCGCCAGCGGTCCGTCAGCTCGCGAACTCTTCTCTGAGGATGCGCAAGCCGTCTTCGTATTTCGCCGTCGAGGCCCCGATCTGCCGTGCCTGCGATAGATTGTCGGCAAGATCGGCGCGCTTGACAGGCAACGCCAGCGGGTTGGCCGCAGCCCTGCGAACGAACGCGGCATCGTCCTCGTTCGGCAGCCGCGTCATGGCGTCGACGGCGGACACGATGGACGGCCCGAACCCGGCCGCCTCAAGCCGGTCGCGGTTCCAGCCGTCGCTTTTTTCGATGACGTCGTGAAGATAGGCGATAGCTTTCTGGTCGAGCGTTTCGACGGCATCGACGACCCGGCGGCAATGTTCGATATAAGGCCGCCCTGTCCTGTCCGTCTGCCCGGCATGAGCCTGTTCGGCGATTTTCGCTGCGCGATAAAGCACGCTCATTGGGTCGACCCCGTAACGAACAGCGCATGTCCTGGCGCACCAACGCGCCATCGTCGGTGCGAGTTCCTACGCGCCGCGGGACCCTGCTGCCTCACTTGCGAGCGGCGGGCGCGACGCGTCAGGACACGCGTTCAAAACTGTCGAGGCTGGTTCCAAAGGCGCGCCAGGCGGGCAGTTTCCTGGCTCGGGCCGGGGCACCTTCCTTTTCCGCCGACAAAGCGGCATCCGCAACGGTGTGCCACAGCATCTCCAGCTTCCCGTTCCTGAGGATGCCGGTATAGCTCACCGCCGCGGCTCCGACCCGCCCTTCGGCCGCGCAGGTGAAGCCGATGACGTCTCCATGGCAGGCTCCGAACAGCGGCAACGTCATGCCGAAAAAGGCGCTGTCCTCCAGCGCCGTCCTGAAGGTTCCGCTGATCCGTCCGCCCTCTTCGCTGGTCAGTTCGACCACCGACCCGTACTGGTTTTGCCAGGTGCCCAGCCAACTCATCGCTGCTCCTCCTGATTGCTACCAAAGGGATTGCGTTGCCAGACGGCCGCCAAGCCGCGGCCGGTGTAGCGGCCTTCAATCAGCCGCGATGCCAGCCGTCGACATCTGCACGAAGCGTAGCGGCGCTTCCAGCGTCCAGCTGATGCCGTGCCTGGCGAATTCCAGGCGGCCGGTGCCGCTGAGCGCCTGCGGCGTGACGCGTTTGAGCACAACCGTTCCGAACCCGCGTCGCGTGTTTTCATCCACCAATGGCCCGTCCAGTTCCCGCCAGACAAAGCGGAAGCCATCGCTGCCGTCGGCGGCTGGCGTCACGGTCCATTCGACCTCGACCCGTCCGTCATGGTGCGACAGCGCTCCGTGCTTTACCGAATTCGTGGCCAGTTCGTGAAAGGCAATGCCGAGATATTGCACGGCGTTCGGCTGCAGCATGATCATCGGCCCGCTCACCGACAGCCGGGCCTGTGTCGCGAAGGCCTTGGTCTGGGCATGGATCAATTCGCCGATGGTCGCGCCACGCCATTCCGCATCGACCAGGAGGTCGTGCGATTCCGAAAGCGCCATGATGCGTTCCCGGACCCGTGAAAGGAAGGCCTCTGGCGTCCCCGCCAGCTTGCTGGTCTCGCGGATCATCGAGACGATCACCGAATACTGGTTTTTAACGCGATGGTTGACTTCGCGCATGAGTGTGCGGATGCGCCGTTCGCTTTCCTTGTGGGGGCTGATGTCGCGCGCGATCTTGGAGGCGCCGATGATACGCCCGATGCCGTCGCGTATCGGCGAGATGGTGAGCGAAACCGGAACCAGGGTGCCGTCCTTGCGCTGCCGGATAGTCTCGTATGAAGGAATCCGTTCGCCGGCGCGAATGCGGCTGATGATCATGGCTTCCTCATCCAGGTGGTCGGGCGGGATGAGGATCGTCACCGGGCGCCCGATCGCCTCGGCGGGCGTATAGCCGAACAGGCGTTGTGCCGCGTCGTTCCAGCTGGTGATAATGCCGTTCAGGTCTTTGGACACGATGGCATCCATCGAGGATTCGACGATGGCGGCGAGCCTTATGCCGGCGTCGTCGGCCAGCGTCTGCATGCGCAGGTCGAGAAGGGTGTTGATGGCACCGACAACCTCGCCGGCTTCATTGCGAAGCAGGACCGGATGCGCACTGAACGGGATGAACTGGCCGTCCGGCCGCTCGGCGATGGCTCGGCCCCCACGAACGTCCCGCTCCTCGAGCAAGGCAACGGCCATTGGACACTCGTCATGCGTCATCGGTCGCCCGTCGAGGTGGCGAAGCTTCCATGACCCGCACCAGCGATCCTGGCCGATAACCGGACGATATTCCCAAAGATCGGCAGCGGCCTCGTTGAAGAAGGTGATGTAGCCCTGTCTGTCGGTGGTGTAGACAGCCACAGGCAACGCCTGCATCAGATCGGCGGAAGAAACTTGCGGGATTCCGCCAGTCCTTAGTTCAACGACGTCCACCAGTCCCCCGCTCCGCTTGGATTGCCGACGGATTGCTACGTCATCTAAATGCGCGCGAGCGTTTTCGGTTCCGTTCGATCTGCTTTCGGACATTCAGGCCGATTTGCGTTTCGCCGCCGCCCTCAGACTTTTGTTCGGAGCCTTGCCGCCCTCCTGCGCCAGGCTCTTGCGCAGAACATCGGCGAGATTGACGACGTTCGTCCTCGGCTCGGGTGCCGGCTTGGGCGGTTTCTTGCCCTTGCGCTTGGCGTCGATCATCGCAACCAGCGCCTGTTCATAAGTGTCTTCGAACTTCGACGGGTCGAATTTGGCCGGCTTCTTGTCGATCAGCAGTTGCGCGATTTCCAGCATCTCGGGATCGACCTTGCGAGCCTTCAGCCCTTCGAACACCGCGTCCGCCGCGACCACTTCATTGTGGTTGCGTAGTTCCGTCATTACCATGCCCTTGCCAAGCGGCTGGATCAGCACCTCTCGGCCACGCTGGTACAGCACGACGCAGGAGCGGGCTGCCACTTTCTTCCTGGCCATGGCGTCCCGGATCACCGCGAAAGCCTCCGTGGAGGGCGCGTCGGCCGGAACCAGATAATAGGGTTTTTCGAGGTAGCGTGCGTCGATTTCGGCGGCGGGCACGAACTCGCCGATCTCGAGCGTATGCTGCGATACCATCTTCAGTTTCTTGATTTCGTCCGGCTCTATATGGATGAACTCGCCCTTTTCGACCTCATAGCCTTTTACCTGCTCCGCCGCCTCGACCGTGTCGCCGGTCTCCTCGTCGATATAAGCGCTCTTGACCGGGAGACCGTCCTTGCGGTTCAGGATCCTGAAATGCACTTTCTCGGCCTCGCTGACGGCGCCGATGATCTTGACGCCACAGGAAACCGATCCGACTTTCATAAAGCCCTTCCAGGCAGCTCGCGGCGTCGCCATGTCGATCACTCATTTGTCGAACGGACGGAACGGCTGCGAGCCGAAATCGTTCCGCCATGGCAGGCTGTTCCATATGCCGGCCCGGACGTTCGTTTCAGTTTCGTCAGGGGAATAGCGGGATGGCCCAACGCAGCGCAGGATTGCTCATCTTTCGCCGAAGGGAAGGACATCTCCAGGTCTTGCTGGTGCATCCGGGCGGACCATTCTGGGCGAAGAAGGACGACGGCGCATGGTCGATCCCGAAGGGCTTGGTCGACGAGAACGAGGACGACCTGGCGGCAGCAAAACGCGAGGCCGAAGAGGAGCTAGGCGTCGCCATCGATGGCGTTTTCGAACACCTTGGCAGCTACAGGCAGCCGGGCGGCAAGCTCGTCATCGCATGGTGCGTCGAGGCGGATTTCGACAGCGACGCCATCAACAGCAACACCTTCGTCATGGAATGGCCGCCAAGGTCCGGCTCGATGAAGGAATTTGCCGAAGTCGACAGAGCGGGCTGGTTCTCCCTGCCTGAAGCCAACCTCAAGATCCTGAAAGGCCAGCGCGCCATGCTGGCGGAGTTTGCCGGTCGGCATGGCGACGGATGAATTTGTTTCAGCCCAGTTCTTAAGGGCAGTGCTCGGGCTTGCTCCCGCTCTGCTTTAAGCGCGTTGCGGCCGCAGCGTGCGCAACGTGATCGAATAGCGGTGCTCGGCAACCGGCGGAATGCTGTGCTCCCATTCGTTGCGCGCAGCACCCGTCATCAGATAGGCCGATCTTGGATCGACGGTGACCGTCTTGCGGTCCCATCGCGTGCCGTTTTTCCGGCGCAGGCGGAAGCTGCAGGCGGCCAGCAGCGAAACGCCGGCGACCGCCTCGAAATGAGGCTTGTCGCGGTGCCAGCCGATACCGGCGCCCGGCCGGTACTCGTTGATCAGCACCTGCACGAAGGTTTCGGCGGGCAAGCGGGCAAAGGCTGCAACCTTTTCCCTGAGCGGCAGCAGAAAGCCGGGTATCGGCGGTGCCTCGACGACTTCGCCCCGGTCGTAATCATAACGCTGCCCAAAACCGACCACCCGCCGGTTTGCCAGATGGCCATAGAAGTCGAAGGGCTGAAAAGGCAGGGTTGCGAGCTGGCTCGCCAACGCTGCCTCCTCGTCCGGCGTGATCACTTCGGGCTGGTAGCGGAATCCTTCCGGCAGGTCGTCGGCGGCGGCAAAGAGATCGCCCTGGCGGGCTGCAGCCGATGTCTTGAGCGGTGGCATCAACCGTATTTGGTGAAGCCGGCCCGTAGCGGCAAGGCTGCTCCGGCAGGAAGGAACCTCGCTCTCCGTGCAGGGTTATTCACACGACGGCGTGGATTGGACCTGTTGAGAATGCCTTCAACTGCGATCAGAAGCATCGATTACCAGCCGGCGACGAGGGTACTCTCCGTATGGTTCGTCCCGAGCGGAAACCGCTATGATTACGAGGACGTGCCGCCGCAGGTCCACGCGGCATTCCGCAAAGCCTCGTCGAAGGGCCGGTTCTTCAACGCGCATATTCGCGACCGGTACAAATACCTTCTGGTCGAGCAGAGCCATTCGAGGTGAGCCGAGGCCATCCGCCTCAGCCGGGCCCCTCCATCACCTTGCGCGTGTGGCGGGCGATCACACCTTCCTCGTCGGTCGCCACGACGCGGACTTCCACTTTGCTCTCCGCCTGGCTCATCAGCGCGGCATGAGAGCTGTTGGCGGCCTCGTCGATCGCCACGCCGAGCCAGTCAAGCCTGTCGCAAATCGCTTTACGGGCCGTGGCCGAGTGCTCGCCGATGCCGCCGGTGAACACCAGGCATTCCAGCCCGCCCAGCGTGTTGGCGAGGGCGGCAACTTCCCTGGCGGCGCGGAAGGCGAAAAGCTCCACCGCTTCGCGGGCCCGGCGGTCGTCGCTGGCCTCCAGCGTGCGCATGTCGCCGGAAATGCCGGACACGCCGAGCAGCCCAGATTCCTCGTAGAGCATGTCTTGCAGCGCCTCTCCGGAAACGCCTCTTTCCAGCAGCAGGTACAAAAGCACGCCCGGATCGATGGCGCCGCAGCGTGTGCCCATGACCAGGCCATCAAGCGCCGAAAAGCCCATCGTCGTATCGACGCTTCGCCCGTCGCACATGGCGCACAGGCTCGCCCCGTTGCCGAGATGGGCGACGATGGTTCTTTTCGCCGCCAGATCGGGCGATATCTGCTTGAGCCGGCCGGCAACATATTCGTAGGAAAGCCCGTGAAAGCCGTAGCGGTGGATGCCGTCTGCCTCATAGCGGCGCGGCAGCGCAAAACGGCTGACCAGAGGCTCGATGGTCCGATGGAAGGCGGTGTCGAAGCATCCGACCTGCGGCAGGTCGGGCCGCAGCGCGGCAAGCGCCCGGATTGGTGCGAGGCTGCGTGGCTGGTGCAATGGCGCAAGCGGGGTCAGCCTGTCGAGAGCCTCGATAACTGTCGGCGTCAGGCGGACAGGTTCGACGAACACGCGTCCGCCATGGACGATGCGATGGCCGGCGGCGATCAACTTCCTTCCGCCAAGTTCGTTCTCGATCCACTGCAGCATCTGGCCGAGGCCCATGTCGCGTGATGCGTCCGCGGCAAGTGGCCGATCGCACTGCAGCTCCCCATCGGCGGCTTTCGCGGTCAGCCTTGGCGCATCGCCCAGATCCAGCGAACCGCGCGAGGCAAGATCCGGCTCGGCGGACGCTGCAAGGTCGTAAAGTCCGAACTTGATGCTGGACGAGCCGGCATTCAACGCTAGGATCGATCGTCGCATCAATCGCCGGCCCTCGTCGCGCCGTCCTGTGGCCAGGACCATTTCTGGATCTCGGGCATGTCCTCGCCATGTTCGCGGACATAGGTCGTGTGCTCAGCCAATTTCCCGTGCAACGCCGCGGCAACATCCTTCGCCCGCTCGGCCAGCCCCGGCACGCGCGCGATCGCGGCGAGTGCCAGATGATAGCGGTCGAGCTGGTTGAGCACGACCATGTCGAACGGCGTCGTCGTCGTGCCTTCCTCGCGAAAGCCGTGCACATGCATGTTGTCGTGGTTGGCGCGCCGGTAGGTCAGACGGTGAATGAGATAGGGATAGCCGTGATAGGCGAAGATGACCGGCTTGGCCCTGGTGAACAGTGCGTCGAATCTGTCGTCGGCAAAGCCATGCGGATGCTCGGAATTCGACTGCAAGATCATCAGGTCGACGACGTTGACGACGCGGATCTTCAGGTCCGGAATGCCCGAGCGCAGGATGTCGGCTGCGGCAAGCGTCTCCAGTGTCGGCACGTCGCCGGCGCAAGCCAGGACCACGTCCGGTTCTTCGCCCTTGGCAACCGTCCCGGCCCATTCCCAGATGCCGGCGCCGGCCTGGCAGTGCGCTTCCGCGTCCTCGGCGGACAGCCATTGCGGCGCCGGCTGCTTGCCGGCGACGATGACGTTGATGCGGTTGTAGGTTTTCAGGCAATGGTCGGTGATCCACAGCAGCGTGTTGGCGTCGGGCGGGAAATAGAGCCTTACCGTGTCGGCCTTCTTGTTGGCGACGAAATCGGCAAAGCCCGGGTCCTGATGGCTGAAGCCGTTGTGATCCTGTCGCCAGACATGCGAGGTCAGCAGGTAGTTGAGCGAGGCGATCGGCTTGCGCCAGGCAAGTTCGCCGGAGGTCTTCAGCCATTTGGCGTGCTGGTTGACCATAGAATCGACGATGTGGACGAACGCCTCGTAGCACGAGAACAGGCCGTGGCGGCCGGTCAGCAGATAGCCCTCCAGCCAGCCTTGGCAAAGGTGCTCGCTGAGCACTTCCATGACGCGGCCGTCACGGGAAAGATGGACGTCGTAGGGCTCGATCCGCTCCATCCAGATCCGATCCGTGACCTCGAACACGTCGTCGAGGCGGTTGGAGGACGTCTCGTCGGGTCCCATCAGCCGGAAATTCCTGGCCTCGGCGTTCAAGCGGATCACATCGCGAAGATAGCTCCCGACGGTCCGCGTCGCCTCCCCGACAGTGCCGCCCGGACGCGGTACGTCGAGCGCCAGGCCTTTCCAGTCGGGAAGCACGAGGTCTTGTTTCAGCAGGCCGCCATTGGCGTAGGGGATTGCGCCCATGCGTCTTGACCCCGTGGGCGCCAGCGCCGCGAGCTCCGCCAGGAGATGGCCGCCTTTATCGAACAGTTTTTCCGGCTCGTAACTGCGCATCCAGTCTTCCAGGATCTGGCGGTGCGCCGCATCGCCGCGTGCATTCGACACCGGCACCTGGTGCGAACGCCAGAAATCCTCGACTCGTCTGCCGTCGACCTCTTTCGGCCCGGTCCAGCCCTTTGGGCTGCGCAGCACGATCATCGGCCACAGCGGCCGCTCTCCCTTCCAGCCCGCGGCTCGTGCGGGCTCCTGGATGGAGTGGACCCGGTCGAGCACCGTATCGAGCGTGCGGGCCATCTCGCGATGCATCGCGGCAGGTTCATGACCTTCGACAAAAAAGGTTTCGTAGCCATAGCCGAGGAACAGGCTGCGCAACGCCTCGTCTTCCATGCGGCCGAGGATCGTCGGGCTGGCGATCTTGTAGCCGTTGAGATGCAGGATCGGCAGGACGGCACCATCGGATGCCGGATTCAGGAACTTGTTGGAATGCCAGGCCGCGGCGAGCGGGCCGGTCTCGGCTTCGCCGTCGCCGACGACGCAGGCAACGACAAGGTTCGGATTGTCGAAGGCGGCGCCGAAGGCATGGACCAGTGCATAGCCGAGTTCTCCGCCTTCGTGGATCGAGCCGGGCGTCTCCGGAGCCGCGTGGCTCGGCACTCCGCCGGGAAACGAGAACTGCCGGAACAGCTTTCGCAGGCCGCCTTCGCCCCTGCCGACCTCGGGATAGATCTCGCTGTAGGTGCCCTCGAGCCAGGTGTTCGCGACCATTGCCGGGCCGCCGTGACCCGGACCGCAGATGAACAGGACATCGAGACCACGTTCGCGGATAATCCGGTTCAGATGCACATAGATGAAATTGAGGCCGGGCGTCGTGCCCCAATGGCCGAGCAGCCGCGGCTTGATGTGCTCGGGCCGCAAGGGCTCGCGCAAGAGCGGATTGTCGAGCAGATAGATCTGGCCAACCGAGATGTAGTTCGCGGCGCGCCAGTAGCGGTCCATCAGATCGATCTGGTCAAGGCCGGTCATGTGCGTAGTGGTGCGGGCCTCGTCGTTCATGGAAATGCCTCCGGAATACACTCGTCCGTCGTTATCTGGAGTGGCGTCGCGTCGGAGAAAGGATTTGCCTCGAAATAAGTTTGGGCGGCGCGGCCGGCGCCCGCTTGTCGATCCTGCAACGCGCCTCGCCAGACAAAAGCGGGTCGGTCTTTTGGGGAACCTCGGGGCTTGCCAACGGTTAGGAAGATGCACCGCATTGCTTGAATCCAAGGGGACCGCCGAGGCCCTGAGATATGAGCCGGCCGAAGTGCCGTTGAGCAGGTTGGGCGATTGCAGCGGAAGCCCTAGGAGGAGCAGAAAGATGCTCGATCTCTCCCATGCCCGCAACCAAATGGTCGATATCCACCTGAGCCGCCGTGGCATTCGCGACCGCAATGTCCTTCTAGCGATGCGCGAGGTCCCGCGCGAGGCTTTCGTCGAGCCTGGTTTCGAAGAATTCGCCTATGAGGACGGGCCGCTGCCGATCGCCGAAGGTCAGACGATATCGCAGCCCTATATCGTTGCGTTCATGATCGAAATGGCGGAGGTCGGAGCCGGTGACCACGTCCTCGAGGTCGGCACCGGATCAGGCTATGCGGCTGCCGTGATGAGCCGTATCGTCGAACGCGTCTACACGATCGAGCGCCACGCCGCGTTAGCTGAAACGGCGAGGCAACGGTTCAAGAAGCTCGGCTACGATAATATCGAAGTCCGCACCGGCGACGGCACCAAGGGCTGGCCAGAGGCGGCACCCTTCGATGCGATCCTGGTTGCGGCCGCCGGACCCGGCGCACCTCTCGCTCTGCAGGAACAGCTCGACGTCGCCGGCCGGCTTGTCATCCCGGTCGGCGACGAATTCGACTCGCAGCGTCTGCTCAAGGTCACCCGGACCGGCGCAGCAACTTACACCGAGGAGGATTTCGGCGGCGTGCGGTTTGTTCCGCTGATCGGCGAGCAAGGCTGGGGCGAGCCAGGCAGCGACAGCCAGATAGCGGCCGAGCTTCCGCACCGGCATCAGCGCAGGAGCAGCCTGCCGCAGATGATCGCGGCCGCCGCCGAGCCGCTTCCGGATTTCGACGATCCGGCCTTCGGTGCGCTGTTCGACCGGTTTGCCGACCGCCGCGTCGTCTTGCTCGGCGAAGCCAGCCACGGCACGTCGGAGTTCTACCGCGCGCGCGCCGCGATCACTCGCAGGCTGATCGAGAAGCATGGCTTCACCATCGTCGCGGTCGAGGCCGACTGGCCCGATGCCGCGGCGATCGACCGTTATGTCCGCCATCGGCCGCGGCGGCCGGGCGCCGCGCCGCCGTTCCAGCGCTTTCCCACCTGGATGTGGCGCAACACCGACGTCGCGGCGTTCGTCGACTGGATGCGAGTGCGTAATGAGCGGATCAGCAAATCCTCCCGGCGGGCCGGATTCTATGGCCTGGACATCTACAATATGGGCGGATCGATTGCGGCGGTCCTGCAATATCTCGACCGGGTCGATCCGCAGGCGGCGAGGATCGCGCGCGAACGCTATGGCTGCCTGACGCCGTGGCAGAACGACCCGGCCACCTATGGCCGTGTCGCACTCACCTCCGGTTACCAGAAATGCGAGAAGGCCGTGCTCGAGCAATGCCGGGAACTGCTTTCCAGAGAGCTCGACTATGCGCAGCAGGACGGTATCGATTTCCTCGACGCCACCCAGAACGCCCGCCTGGTCGCCTCCGCCGAGCGTTATTACCGCACCATGTATTATGGCGGCGCGCAATCCTGGAACCTGCGCGACACCCACATGTTCGAAACGCTGGAGCACCTGCTGCAGGCCCGCGGCCCGAATGCCAAGGCGGTGGTGTGGGCACATAATTCCCATATCGGCGATGCCCGCTATACCGAAATGGGGATCGTCAGGGACGAACTGAATATCGGCCAGCTCTGCCGCCAGCGTTTTGGCGACGAGGTTGCCTTGATCGGGCTCAGTACGCATTCCGGGACGGTGGCCGCCGCCACCGACTGGGACGGCGACATGGAAGTGAAACCGGTTCGGCCTTCCCACAACGACAGCTATGAGCGGCTTTGCCACGACAGCGGCGTCTCGCCTTTCCTGCTCGATTTCGAGCGCGACGACACGCTGCGCGAACGGCTTCTGGAGCGCCGGCTGGAACGCTTTATCGGCGTCATCTACCGGCCCGAAACCGAGCTCCACAGCCATTATGCGGACGCCTCGCTCGCCCGCCAGTTCGATGCTTTCGTCTGGTTCGATGAAACCAGTGCCGTGACGCCGCTTGGGCCGGAACATGCGGGGACAGGCCTTCCCGAGACCTATCCTTTCGGGCTGTAGCGAATTTGGACCCTGGGAAAGCGGAAAATCAAAAGAAGGAGGTCACCGATGGCCGGAAAAAAGACTCATGAGCAGCAATTGCGCATCATCGAAGAGCGCGAGAACACGAAAAACGCCGGCAAGGATTTCGACGCGGAAGCGGATTTGAAAAAGACCAGGCAAGAGCGCGAGGCGTTCCGGCGCGGTGCCGAGCTCAGATCGGACCCGAAGGATATTGCCGATCCCGACGATCGCAACATCATCCGCGGCGAGCACCAGGAAAGCGCCCACAATAAGCATCGCGCCGACCGCTGAACGGCCGGATCGCTTGACGTTAAGACAATACGGCTCCGGCTCCGTTCCCTGATCTGACGGATGCAGCGTTCGTGGCCGCAAAATTGGCGGACGAGGGCGCCGTCTTGATCCCTGGGGCTATTCGGCAAAAAATGTCGCGGCGACAGCAATTGAGACGAGGCTCAGTATCGCCAGGCCTGCCCTAGCGACATGCGAAGCCTCCCAGACGTTGCGCAAATCTCTCCAGTCGCCGGTCTGCTTTCGAGAGAACATTGAAAAGAACGTCGCGGCGGATTTCGGCAGGGCAGTGTCTTGCACCCAGAAATTATTGACGGGGTGCGTGACCAACCAATAGGTCGCGTGCTCCGCCAGCAACGAGACAAACGCCGCCAAGGTCCACCAGAATCGGGCGCTTGGATAGGGCGTCAGGTAAAGCAGGACGGCGAGTGCAATGATGCCGCCGATCTCGGCGAACCCGCCGATCGTGAAGCCGGGATAGTAGATCGCCTGCACTGATCTGTAGGTGGCCTCCTTGAGGCGCAACTTGCCGGGCAATTCCAGAGCGTGCGCGAGCGAGAGCGCCATCGAGACGGCGACCAACAGAAGCGTGGCGATCGTCAATGCGCGCATGTTCCTGCTCCCGACCATGCCCTCGTGGTGCGCGCGTAGATAGGGTGGTTGGTGATCCGGTAAAGGCAACGACACCCGACTTCGCCGGCAAGTCCGGTTCGGTCATTCCCCGATCTGGCTGGTCGACCGTTCGTGGACTGTGGCGCCGGTCTGCGCGTCGACCGCGACCATGCTGACCTCGTAGCCCCAGAGCTTGCGGATATGCCGCAGTGTGGCGTCGCGGCTGCCGCCTTCCAGCACTATGCCGTCCTTGACCTTATGCTGCAGGCGCAGATGCCGGTCGCCGAGCAGGTCCACGTCCACCACCTGGATGTCCGGCCGGCTGGCGCCGATATCGTAGCTGTGGGCGAGTGCGGCGCGGATGCTCTCGTAGCCGCGCTCGTTGTGTATCGAGGCGACTTCGTAGTGCGGATCGTTGGCCGCATCGGCAAGCACAAAGAACCGCCATTTCCGGATCAGGGTAGGGCTCAGATACTGGCGGATGAAGGACTCGTCGCGATGGTTGGCCCAGGCGTCCAGCAGGGTCTGGCGCCAGTCGCCATTGCCGGCGATATCGGGAAACCAGTCGCGGTCCTCGGCGGTCGGCGCGGTCGAGATGCGCTGGATGTCCTGCATCATGTCGAGGCCCAGCGCGTAAGGGTTGATACCGGAAAAGCGCGGATCGTCGAAGCCCGGCTGGAAGATCACGTTCGAATGGTTGCGCAGGATCTCCAGCATGGCACCTTCGCCGATCAGGCCGCGGTCGAACAAAAGGTTCATCAGCGTGTAATGCACGAAGGTGGCGCAGCCCTCGTTCATCACCTGCGTTTGGCGCTGCGGATAGAAATACTGCGCGATGACGCGGACAATCCGGATGACCTCACGCTGCCAGGGTTCCAGGATCAGGCTGTTCTTCTCCAGGAAATAAAGCAGGTTTTCCTCGGGCAGCTTGAGCGATTTCTTGCGCTCCGCCATGATGTCCGTCTCGCGGGGCTTGGCGCCGTCCTTCGAAGGCGGCAGCGTGCGCCATAGGTCATTGTAGGAACGCTCCTCGTATTCCAGGCGCTCGCGAACGCCCTCGCGCTGCTTTTCCGACGACAGCTTCGGCGGCCGGTGATATCTGAACACGCCCTGCTCCATCAGCGCATGTGCGGCATCGAGGATCTCTTCCACCGCATCGACGCCATGCCGCTCCTCGCAGCGGGCAATGTAACCCTTGGCAAAGTCCAGATAGCTGAGGATGGCGCTGGCGTCCGTCCACTGCTGGAACAGATAATTGTTCTTGAAGAAATGGTTATGGCCGAGTGCCGCGTGCGCCGTCACCAGGGCCTGCAGGGCCATGGTGTTTTCTTCCATCAGATAGACGATGCAGGGATTGGAATTGATGACGAGTTCATAGGCGAGCCCCCGTCCGCCTTTGCGATAGAGCAATTCCTGGTAGAGGTAGTGCTTGCCGAACGACCAGTGCCGGTACATCAGCGGCATGCCGACCGAGGAATAGGCGTCGAGCATCTGTTCGGACGAGATTATCTCCATCTGTACCGGATAGACGTCGAGGTGGAGCTCTTCGGTGGCGATCGCCTCGATGGTCTCGTAGGCGCGCGACAGCGTCCTGAAATCCCAGTCGGAACCGGAAAACAACAACCCGGATCTGCTCGCCATCAGCCCCCTCTTTCACCGCTCTTTTGATAACCCGGCTGTCTGGCGAAGAGCTGGCGGAAAACCGGGTAGATGTCGGCCGCCGTGGCGATGCGGCTCATCTGGAAGTTCGACCACCTCAGCTTGACCGCACTGTAGGCACGCCACAGCGACGTGCCGTTGTCGGTGGCGCCGAAGATGTGGCTCTCGCGCTCGTCGAGGATCTCGACGTAGGCAAAATACTGGCAAAGCCGCATGATCTGTTCGTCGAGCAGGGTGATGCAGCGCTCCGAATCGGTGACGAAATTGTCGCCGTCCGAGGCCTGGGCGACATAGATGTTCCATTCGCGGCTGGGATAGCGCTGCTCGACGATGCGGTGCATCTCCTCGAGCGCCGTGGAAACCACCGTGCCGCCGCTCTGGGTGTTGTAGAAAAAGGTCTCCTCGTCCACCTCCTGCGCCTCGTGCGTGTGGCGGATGAAGACCACCTCGGTCCGGTCGTAGCGCCGTTTCAGGAACAGGTGCAGCAGCACGAAGAAGCGCTTGGCCAGATCCTTCTCGCGTTCGCCCATCGAGCCGGACACGTCCATCAGGCAGAACATCACCGCATTGGCATTCGGCACCGGCTGGGCGTCGAAGCGGTTGAAGCGGATGTCGACCGGGTCGACATAGGCGATTCGCTTGCGGCGGCGCTCCAGTCGCTCAAGCTCTTCCTGCAGCGCCACGATGCGCTGGCGCCTCTCGGCGTTCTGCGGCTTCGCCTCCAGCGACGTGATCTCCTCCGCGATTGCGTCGAGTTCCTCCTGCTTGGGGCGCCGGAGTGCTATGCGGCGGCCATGGCTGTTGCGCATCGTGCGCCCGACATTGATGTTGGTCGGCGAGCCGGTCGCGGCGAAGCCGGCCCGGCGCGGCTTGAAAGCGAGGATCTCCTTGAGGTTGAGCTTGACCATGTCCGGCAGTTCGAGGTCTTCGAAAAAGAGGTCGAGAACCTCTTCGCGCGACAGCACGAAACGGAAATCGTCCTCCGATTCGGTTCTTCCCGGGGCTGATCCCATGCCGCCGCCCTGGCCGGGCTTGGGCAGCCGGTCGCCTGGGGTGAAATGCTTGTTGCCGGGCAGGACGTGCTGGCGGCTGCCGCTGTTCCTGGCATCGTTGAAGCTCGGCTCGCCGGTACCCCGCGCCGGCATCGAAACGGCATGCTCGGCGTCCACGTCGGCGATCTTGCCGGCGCGGATCTGATCGCGGATGGTGCGCTTCAACTCTTCGCGCGCCCGCCGCAGGAAACGCTGCCGATTGCCGAGGCTTTTGTCCTTCGGGTTCAGTCGGCGATCAATGAAGATCGGCATATGTTACCCCGGGCTGGCTTCAACCCGCCTTGTTCACCCGCATGTACCAGTCCACCAGCCGGCGGACCTGGCGCTCGGTGTAGCCGCGCTGGATCATCCGCTGCACGAATTCGGTATGCCGCTTCTCCGTCACGCTGTCCTGCTTGGAGCCGAAGCTGATCACCGGCAGCAGGTCCTCGACCTGCCCGAACATCCGCTTCTCGATGACTTCGCGCAGCTTCTCATAGCTTGTCCATGACGGGTTGCGGCCATGGTTTCTGGCCCGCGCGCGCAGCGTGAACTTCACCACTTCGTTGCGGAAGTCCTTGGGATTGGCGATGCCGGCCGGCTTTTCGACCTGCGACAATTCGTTGTCCAAGACCTCGCGATTGAGGATCTGGCCGGTATCGGTATCCTTGTAGTCCTGATCCTCGATCCAGGCATCGGCGTAGGCGATATAGCGGTCGAACAGGTTCTGGCCGTATTCGCTGTAGGATTCCAGATAGGCCTTCTGGATCTCGTGGCCGATGAACTCGGCATAACGGGTGGCCAGCTCCGACTTTATGAAATCGAGATAGTCCGCCTCGGTCTCCTTCGGGAACTGCTCGCGCTTGATCGCCTCTTCAAGGATGTACATCAGATGCACCGGATCGGCCGCCACCTCTTCGGTGTCGTAATTGAAGGTCTGCGACAGGATCTTGAAGGCGAAGCGGGTGCTGACGCCGGTCATGCCTTCGTCGACGCCGGCGGCGTTTCGGTATTCCTGGACCGACTTCGCCTTGGGATCGGTTTCCTTGAGGTTCTCGCCGTCATAGACGCGCATCTTGGTGTAGAGCGGCGAATTGTCGTGTTCGGCCAGGCGGGTCGAGACGGTGAACCGGCTGAGGATATCGAGCACTTCCGGAGCGCAGGGGCTGTTAGCCAATTCGCTTTCGCGCAACAGCTTCTCGTAGATCTGCCGCTCTTCGGTGACGCGCAGGCAATACGGCACCTTGACCACCAGGATGCGGTCGAGGAACGCCTCGTTGTTCTTGTTGTTCTTGAACTGCAGCCATTCCGATTCGTTGGAATGGGCAACGATGATGCCCTGATAGGGGAAAGCGCCGAAATTCTCGGTGCCGTTGTAGCTGCCTTCCTGGGTGGCGGTCAGCAGCGGATGCAGCACCTTGATCGGCGCCTTGAACATCTCGACGAATTCGAGCAGCCCTTGCGTCGTCCGGTTCAGCCCGCCGCTATAGGAGTAGGCGTCCGGATCGGACTGGCTGAAGTTTTCCAGCTGCCTGATGTCGACCTTGCCGACCAGGGCCGAAACGTCCTGGTTGTTCTCGTCGCCCGGCTCGGTCTTGGCAATGCCGATCTGGCGCAGCCTGGACGGCATCAGCTTGACGACGCTGAATTTGGAGATGTCGCCGGACAATTCGTCGAGGCGCTTGGCCGCCCAGGGCGAGATCAGGCCGTTCAGCCGCCGTCGGGCGATGCCGTATTTGTCCTCCAAAAGGTCGCCCATGCGGTCGGGGTCGAACAGCCCGAGCGGCGATTCGAAGACCGGGCTGACCTGGCCGCCGACCTTCAGCGTATAGATCGGACGCTGCTCCATCAGCCTTTTCAGCTGCTCCGCAAGCGAGGACTTGCCGCCGCCGACCGGGCCAAGCAGATAGAGGATCTGCTTGCGTTCCTCGAGCCCTTGCGAGGCATAGCGGAAATAACCGGCGATACGCTCGATCGTATCCTCCATGCCGTAAAAGTCGGCGAAGGTTGGATAGATCTTGATCGTCCGGTTCGAAAAAATACGGCCGAGCCGCTCGTCCTTGCTGGTATCGACAAAGGTCGGCTCGCCGATCGCCTCGACCATCCGTTCGGGTGCCGAGGCGTACATCGACTTGTCCTCGCGGCAGGCAAGCAGATATTGCTGGAGGCTTATCTCCTCCTGAGCCGCATTCTTGTAAACCTCGGAAAACAGATCGAAGACGTCGGATTGATTCTCACGCATGGTATTCCTAGCCCCGGAGCCGGTGTGGCTGCACGTTTGTCTCTTGAACAACCAAATGTCAGAAAGCCCTTGTGGTTCCCTTCACTTCGCAGAGAGTGCATGTGATCGAAGGATAAGAGTCTAGATAAGGACATCCTGAGTGCAGACAAGGCGTGCAACGTCCTGACCGAGGCATAAAATCCTGAATTGCACCGCGCCCCGCTGACGACCCCTAAGGAGACGGAGGAACGGTTCGGGTCCTTCCCGGTTGTGAGGGAAAGGAGACGGTCGATGTCTGGGAATAGTTTGTGGTTGCTCGTTGTTGCAGGCGGTCCACTGCTGCTGGCAATCCTGATCGCCTACGCCCTACTCACGCAGCGCCGTCGCGGCCCGGCGGAGCGCAGGGAAAGCGAGCGCGCCACCGAGCGCCTGTATCAGGAAAAGAAGGACTGACCGACAGGATCGCAGCTCAGCTGCCGGCGGCCGCCAGCCCGGTCGCTTTTTCGGCGCGCAGCAGCATGCCAAACAGGTCACGCGGCTCATCGGGATCGGCCAGAAGGTCTAGTTCCTCGTAAAGGCCGGTCCGCTGAAGCTGATCGCGAACGTAACGCAACGCGGAAAAATCCTCGATCGCAAAGCCGACGGAATCAAACAATGTGATCTGTCGGGCGCCCGTCCGGCCTGCTGCCTTTCCTGTCATCACCTGCCACAATTCGGTGACCGGATGATCCGCATCGAGCTGCTGGCTCTCGCCTTCGATGCGCGTCTGCGGCGAATATTCGACGAAAATATCCGAGCGCAGCAGAATGTCGCGATGCAGCTCGGTCTTGCCCGGACAATCGCCGCCTACCGCATTGATGTGCACGCCGGATCCCACCATGTTGTCGGTCAGGATTGTTGCCGACCGCTTGTCGGCGGTAACCGTGGTGATGATCTCTGCACCCTCAACGGCCTCCTGCGCCGACGCGCAGAGCTTGATGTCGAAGCCCAGGCCGGCAAGATTCTTCATGCATTTGGTCGATGCCGACGGGTCGATATCGTAGAGGCGCAGCCTGTCGACGCCAAGCAGCGCCTTGAAGGCAATGGCCTGGAATTCCGATTGCGCGCCATTGCCGATGATCGCCATGCACCGGGCGGCCTCGGGAGCGAGGTATTTCGCGGCGACGGCCGAGCTGGCCGCCGTTCGCAGGGCGGTCAGGATGGTCATTTCCGAAAGCAGCATCGGATAGCCGTTGCCGACATCGGCAAGCACGCCGAAAGCGGTCACGGTCTGACGGCCGTCACGTGTGTTCTTCGGATGCCCGTTGACATATTTGAAGCCGTAAAGCTTCCCGTCGCTGGTCGGCATCAGCTCAATGACGCCGTCAATGCTGTGCGAGGCAACGCGCGGCGTCTTGTCGAACAGCTCCCAGCGCCTGAAATCCTCTTCGATATAGGCGGCAAGCTCGACCAGAAAGCGCTCGATGCCGATGGCAAGCACCAGCTTCATCATGCGGTCGACGCTGACGAAAGGAACGATGTTCAAATTGACCGTCATGGCTCAGAACCCCCTCGTCGGGCGATCCATTATCCGCCGGCCCATCAGGCTTGCGGTCAGGTCAACCAAAAGCGTGGCGGTGCGGCCGCGCTCGTCAAGAAAAGGGTTGAGCTCGACGAGGTCGAGACTGGTGACGAGGCCGCTGTCATGCAGCATTTCCATCGCCAGATGCGCCTCGCGGAAGGTGGCGCCGCCGGGAACGGTAGTGCCCACCGCCGGGGCGATCGACGGGTCGAGAAAATCGACATCGAGGCTGACATGGAGCATGCCATTGGCGGCGCTGACCCGTTCGAGAAAGGCGCGAAGCAGTTGCGCGATGCCGTGCTCGTCGATCGAACGCATGTCGTGGACCGTCACGCCGGCTCTGCGCAATGCATCCCGTTCCGCCAGGTCCACGCTGCGGATCCCCAGCGCGCATATGCAAGCCGGCTCCACCTGTGCTGCAAGCCGGGGGAAGTAGCCCTCGAAGCCGGGCTGCCCGCTGGCATAGGCCAGCGGCACGCCATGCAGATTGCCGCTGGTCGTCGTGTCGAGCGTATGAAAATCGGGGTGGGCGTCGAGCCACAGCACGAAGAGCGGCCGACCGGCATTCGCCGCGCGGCGGGCTATGCCGGCGAGCGTGCCGGCCGAAATGCTGTGGTCGCCGCCGAGAAAGATCGGCATCGCATCGGCGCTTGCGGCATAGGCAGTTTCGCTGATCGCTGCCGTCCAGGCGGCGATTTCCGGCAGCGCCTTCACCGCCGCGTTGCCGTGTACGACAGGGCGCATATCGGCAGGGACAATCGTTCCGAGGTCGGTCAGCGTATGGCCAAGCTCGGTCAGCGCGCCGGCCAGACCTGCCGTGCGAAGCGCGCTCGGCCCCATCTCGCAGCCCATGCGGCCGGAGCCGGCCTGGATCGGCGCCCCAACGATCGTGCAATGCATTCTCATAACCCACCAAATTACGATGCCCTTTAGTGAAGCCCGCATCGCTGGCAGAATGAACATGTCAAATTGGCAAATTTGTCGAAGTGCCTTACCATAGCGGCAGCATCTACTTCCGTTGTGAGCAAACATGGACCGTCTCGATGAGCAGATCATCACCTCTTTGCGGCACGACGCCCGGCGCAGCATTTCCGACCTTGCCGTTAGCCTGGGTGTCTCCCGGGCAACGGTAAGGTCCCGGATCGAGCGACTTGAAAGAGACGGCGTCATCGTCGGCTACACCGTCATTCTACGCGCCGACGCGGTCGATCAGCGGGTGCGTGGCATCATGATGATCGAGATCGAGGGCCATGCCGCCGATCGCGTCATCCGGGCGCTGGGCGGCTTCTCCGAGGTCTCGACCATCCACACCACCAATGGCCGGTGGGACCTGGTGATAGAACTCGGAACCCAGACGCTGAGCGAGTTCGATGCGGTGCTGAGACGTATCCGGCTGATTCCCGGAATTACCGGCAGCGAAACAAGCCTGCTCCTGGCAACGCCGCGCACCACCAAGGCGCGGCTGTGATCTTCGCCCTTGACCTCCAGCGGCAATGAAATCCCAAGCCAGGGAACCTTCAATTGCCGCCGCGGTTAGAGCAATTCCAGGAAAAGTGTGAAACGGTTTTCCGTTCGGAATTGCGTCAAAACAAGAGTGATCGGTTCAGCGTTTCCCCCGATGAACCGTTCTAGGCTCGGACAGCCCTTCTTCGAGGGAGAACAATCATGGCTCACGCCCAGCAGGAACTGGTCGAATTCGTTATCAGCAAAGCGTTCAATCCGGTCATGCGGGCCAAACCAGACGGAAAATCCGATGCCGAACGCAAGACGCTCGAGCACGTCCAGCAAGCCACGAAGACCGAGATCGAGCGCTATCGCCATTACGGCTCGGCCGAGGAGGTCGCGACCAATTTCAAGCGCGACCTGAGCTCAGATGCCGCCAAAAAGTTGCACGCCCAGCTGCGGCGCCTGCATCTGCCGACGATCGAGGATATTCGCGACGAATTTGAGGACAAAGCCCGCAAGCTTGGGGTCAAGGCCTCGTCGTAGATCCGCGACCGGTCCTCGGTGACGTCCGTCAGGCTGTCATCACAAACCGTCCTTGGTCGGAGGCCACCCTGACCGAACCGTCTCGGGGATGTTGTCCGACGTCAGATCGCCCCGATTGAGCTTTTCAATCGCTTCATCGGCTTCGCTTTCGTCGAGACCGGAAAGCGGCAACCCGCCGACCACGACGGCTTCGTCGCTCTCGCTGTCATAGACCTCCCAGAGGCCTTCCGGATCCTGTCGTTTGTCGAACGGCATGGCACTCCCCAACACCGCTATTGTACGCCTGCCACCCATTTCAGGGCCTGGGCTTTTTCGTCCTCCGGGAACACCCGCGCCTCGATTTGCGGAAACAGCGCGTCCGTCATTTCCGTGGCTGCCTTGATCCACTGCTTGTTGGAAATCACGGCGGCACGTTTGAAGCGGTGGACCTCGCCAAGTTTGCTCAGCCCATACTGCAGGTCGCGCCGCAAGGCGCCAGCCGTCATGTCCTCGAAATCGGCAAGATCGGTCAGGACGCCGATGTCCTTATGGTCGCTCAGTTTCGCTTCGATTGCCGGGATGACTTTGTCGTAGTCGTCCGCCGTCACGGTGCCGGTGACACGAAAGGCGGCGACATTCTGGGGAGCGGAAATCATCTCGATCATTTTTTCCTCCGGTCTCTGACTTGCTGCCTGCCCGAAACAAACTCGGGCCATTGGCGGATGTTCCCTGCCGGAGGCGTGCTTGGCTTCAACCTGACATGGTTAGAACGACGATCGGCCGGCCTCCCCGACCGGCGCTCGGATCGCCTGGGTGACGACGGTATAACGCGTGATTTGACCCTCCTCGGGGTCCTCCCCGTGGAAATGGATCGCTGCGTTCAGCGGCAGGTGGGCAGTGCTGCCAAACTGCTTGACGGCGGAGACATGCACGATCTGCACGTCGGGGTCGCGCTTCATGGCGTCCATCGCCGCAAGCTCGGCGCTGCTGCTGCCGCCGATCCGCCAGCTGGCTTCCAGCACTCCCGATCGCCAGATGCCCGAGGAATCGACACCTTGGCCGATGTCGTAGTTGCGCCGTGAGGCAAAGAATCCGGGATAGCCATCCATCGCGGCGTCGTAGATCCTCGCCTGCGCCACAGCCAAACTTAGCGCCGGAGAAAGCTGCAGCCCGTCCAGCGCCTCCCATCCGCCGCGCACGACGACCAGATCGGATCCGCCGTAAACGGGCTGTCCGGCATTGTCGGCCGTCATTCGCTGCACGCCGTAATAGGCGACCGATGTTCCATCGATCGCCGTTCTGCCAATGCTCAGCGTGACGATGTCGCGAAGCTCCGTTTCGAGAACAAGGCCGTATTCCCTCAGGTCGGAGGATGGATATCGTTCCAGCAGCCTTTCGATGTCGGCAACGGTCGCGGCGGTGTGCTGGTCGCGGCCCCGCGAAGCGCGCGGTGGCTTGAACCGGACCAGCCCTAGCTGCAGCAGACGTTCCGCTGCGCGCAGCGCGTCATCGCGTGAAAATGCGGTATAGCCGGGCAGTACGGCAGCGCCGACGGCTCTGCCGAAGCCGGCTGGCCATTCTTTTGGCCGTGCCGCCGACCCGTCCACCAGCTCGTGGGTTATGGCCTTGGTGGTTGCGAGGCGCCAGGGCACCACACCCCCGAAGAGGTCCTCCGGCCCGTTTATGCCCAGTTGGAGCGCATCGACGGCAAGCAGGCTGTCGTCCGGCACGAAATACAGTCGGCGACCGTCACCGCCGCCGTCACTCAGGCCCTCGCGGAAGGCAAAGCCCTTCAACGCCGCAATCGTGCGCGCAACGGCAGCGACGGTTTCCCGCTCGTGGGTATAGATTGTCTCGCCGCCCGGCACGGAGAATGCGACCACAACACCTTTCGCCCCGCTTGGTTGCTTACCGCTTAGCCCGGTCATGTCGCGCCCTTCGTCCATTGCCGAGCCCATTGCCGTTTCTGCGGCGATGCGTCCGAACCGAAAAACCCGCTTCCTCGGCGAATGTTCCGGCCAACGGCCGGCAATCCGGTTTGACTGCAGGGCAATCGCATTTGGATTCTTACGAAGATGGACCCCCACCCTAACCCTCCCCACAAGGGGGAGGGAACGCTGCCGCCCGCCCTTACTTCCCCTTTTGGCGCCGAAAGGCAGGCAATTTGCCGAGGTCAGCGCCAACGAAAGTCTCCCTCCCCCTTGTGGGGAGGGGCTAGGGGTGGGGGTACGTCGTAGAGCGAAAGCCTCGGCTTTCCATGTGCGATAGCCCTGGGTTTGACCGGGGCGGCGACCGGAACTCGGCGGCTCGTACCTGTTTATGAGGGAATCTCAGACAGGGAGATGGAGACCATGGCTTTCAGGCTCAAAAGCTCTGCCTTTGCCGATGGCGAAAAAATACCGCCGCGCTATTCCCGCGACGGCGGCAACGTCTCGCCACCATTGGAGTGGACGGACGCCCCGCAAGGAACCAAAAGCTTCGTCCTGGCCGTCGAGGACCCCGACGCCCCTTCAGGCACGTTCCGTCATTGGGCGGTCTACAACATCGACGCACAGCGCAACTTTCTTCCCGAAGGCACGACCGCCGGCGCCAAGACCGAGAGCCTCGGACACGGCGTCAACGATTTCGGCAATCCTCATTATGACGGCCCCCAGCCGCCGCCTGGGCATGGGCTCCACCATTACCATTTCCGGCTTCTTGCACTCGACGCCGAGACGCTTCATCTCGGCGAGAAGGCTGCCGTCGAAGACGTGCTGAAACAGGCCGAGCCGCACGTCGTGGGAGAGGCCGAGCTCGTCGGCACGTTCGAACGGGCTTGAGGACGCCACGCCACCCCGTCGCCTGGTTCGGCACAAACGGAGAAGCATGATGGACAACAAATCAAACCCTGTCGACCAACCCATATCCGGCAAGAAAGCCAGCGGCAGCGACAAGGCCGAGGCACCGAAGGAAGCAGGCGATCAGGCACGGAAAGCCCAGGAGTGGGGCGGCGGCTCAAAGGCCTCGAAAGGCGCGATATCGCCGCAGGATCGCAAAAATCAAAACTCCAGCCAGCGCAGCTGATACCGGTCCGTCATCCGGCAATGCGTCTGAAGCGGCGGGCAAGGCCGGGCTGGAGGCACTGCGCTGCGCCTCACATCGCTAGCGGTTCATGTTCATGGTCGCATTCATCGGCATCAAATTGTGGTCGAGATTGGCCATGATCCAGATCGAGCCGCCGATCACCAGAACTACGATCAGCACGCCGAAGGCAAGCGCCAGGGCGTTGTTGGTGTTGTCCGGTCCCGTCGTGATGTGCAGGAAGAAGACGAGATGGACGCCCATCTGGGCGATCGCCAGCACGACCAGCGCCACCGGAATGCCGGGTGCCCATATCAGGTTGGTTCCGGGCAACCAGAACGAGGCGATGGTCAGCAACGTTGCCAGCCCGAGGCCGATCACATAGCCGCGTAGCCCGGATCCGACCTCGGTGTCGCCGAGGTATTCGTCACCCGGCGCCGTATCGATGTCGTAGCGCTCCAGCCCATCGGTGTCGCGCCGTTGCGCGTGGCGATCGTCCGCATTGCTCATCGACTTGCTCCCAGGAGATAGACCACCGTGAACAGGGCGACCCAGATGATGTCGAGGGCGTGCCAGAACAGGCTGAAGCACATGAAACGCCGAAGAATATCGTCGCGGAATCCCTTGGCGAAGATCTGCGCCATCATCGTGAGCAGCCACAGCAGCCCCGCCGTCACGTGAAGGCCATGGCATCCCACCAGCGTGAAGAACGCCGACAGGAAAGCGCTGCGCGTCGGCCCGGCACCGGTGGCAACCATATGCGCGAACTCGCGCAACTCGAGCAGGATGAAGCTGGCGCCGAGCACGAAGGTGACAGTCATCGCGACATAGAACCAGGAGCTTCGCCGCGCTGTCACGGCAAGGCTGGCGAGACCGCAGGTAAAGCTCGACAACAGCAAAGCGGCCGTCTCGATCGCGACGTTGCGCAGGTCGAACAGCTCGGCCCCGCTCGGCCCGCCCGCCGTCTTGCCCGCCAGCACGGCATAGGCCGCGAAGAAGGCCGAGAACATCACGATGTCGCTCAGAAGGAAGATCCAGAAGCCGTAGCCCACGACGATCCGGATCGGTGCCGGGCCGCCGTCGCCGTGGCCGGGTGCATGGCCGTGCCCGCCATAGAGGCGGTAGGGGTCACGCTCTCGAACGTCGATCGCGGTCATGGCCTTGGCCCCGTGTAAGTGGCCAGCGCCTCGCGGCGCGCACTTCGGTTGGCGCGGTCGATCCGGGCGACTTCGGCGGCAGGAATGACGTATTCGGGGATGTCGCGCCACGCGAATACGACGAAGGTGGCCAAAGCACCGAGCGCACCGAGCGCCACCATCCACCAGATGTGCCAGATGAGGGCAAAACCCATCACGGTCGCAAAGAAGGCGCAGATGAACCCGGTGGGACTGTTGCGGGGCATCTCGATCGGCTCGTAGTCAGGCTCGTCGCGCAGCCGGTTTTGCTCGCGTGCCCGCTGCTTGATGCTCCAGTAGGGCTCTTCGCCCTCGACATGCGGAAGCGCGGCGAAGTTGAAGACCGGCGGCGGCGAGGGCGTGGCCCATTCCAGCGAGCGGCCGTCCCAGGGATCTCCGGTGGCGTCGCGAAGCGCCGCGCGCTGCCGGATGCTGACGACGAGCTGTACGATCTGCGCGACCACGCCGGCGGTGGTGATCAACATGCCGACGCCGGCAACCAGCACCCACGGATGCCATGCCGGCACGTCGAAATGCTGCATGCGGCGGGTCATGCCGAGCAGGCCGACAGCGTAGAGCGGTACGAAGGTGGCGTAGAACCCAATCAGCGTCAGCCAGAAGGCCAGCTTGCCCCAGCCCTCGTGCAGCCGGAAGCCGAATGCCTTGGGAAACCAGTAGGTATATCCCGCGAAGGCGCCGAACAGCACGCCGCCGATGATGACGTTGTGGAAATGCGCCACCAGGAACAGGCTGTTGTGGAGCAGGAAATCGGCCGGTGGCACCGCCAGCAACACACCCGTCATGCCGCCGATGACGAATGTCACCATAAAGCCCAGCGACCACAGCATTGGCGTCGCGAAGCGGATGCGGCCGCCATACATGGTGAACATCCAGTTATAGATCTTCACGCCGGTACCGACAGCGATGATGCTGGTGGCGATGCCGAACGCGGCGTTGACGTCGGCGCCGGCGCCCATCGTGAAGAAGTGGTGCAGCCACACCATGAAGGAGACGATGCAGATGAAGAGCGTCGCGGCCACCATCGAGCGGTAGCCGAACAGCGGCTTGCTGGAGAAGGTGGAGATGACCTCCGAGAAGATGCCGAACGCCGGCAGGACGAGGATGTAGACCTCGGGATGGCCCCAGGCCCAGATCAGGTTCACGAACATCAGCATGTTGCCGCCAGCTTCATTGGTGAAGAAATGAAAGCCGAAATAGCGGTCGAGCGTCAGCATCGCGAGCGTGGCGGTGAGGATCGGGAAGGCGGCGACGATGAGCAGGCTGGCGGCAAGTGAGGTCCAGCAGAACATCGACATCCTGAGGTAACTCATGCCGGGCGACCGCATCTTCAGGATCGTGGTGACGAAATTGATCCCGGTGAGCAGCGTTCCGACGCCCGCTATCTGCACGGCCCACAGATAATAGTCGACGCCGACGCCCGGCGAATAGGCGGTCTCGCTGAGCGGCGGATAGGGCAGCCATCCGGTACGCGCGAATTCACCGATCACCAGCGAGATGTTGACCAGCAGCGCACCGGTGGCGGTGAGCCAGAAGCTCACCGAGTTGAGCGTCGGAAAGGCAACGTCTCGGACGCCGAGCTGCAGCGGCACGACCAGGTTCATCAGGCCGATGACGAACGGCATCGCCCCGAAAAAGATCATGATTGTGCCGTGGGCGGAAAAGACCTGGTTGAAGTGGTCGGGCGGCAGATAGCCGGGCGCCTGGAAGGCGAGGGCCTGCTGCGACCGCATCATGACGGCGTCGCTGAAGCCGCGCAGCAGCATCAGCAGCGCCAGCAGCGTGTACATGACGCCAATCCGCTTGTGATCGACGCTGGTGATCCATTCGCGCCAGAGATAGGGGAAATGGCCGGCCAGGAAGACCCAGGCCAGCACGCCGAGGATTGCCAGGGCGACGACCGCCGAGGCGATCATCGGCAGAGGCTGATCGAACGGAATGACGTCCCAGCTCAATTTTCCGAGCATTGTCAGCCTCCTGCCTTGGGCGATACGCTCGGCTCGGGGCGACCGGCCTGGGGACCGGGCGCGGGCGGAACGCCCTGCGTCGCGATTTCATGGAAAAGGTCCGGCTCGACCGAGCGATAGGTCGAAGGCGGCACGTCGATGCTCTGTCTGGCCAGTTCCTGGTAGCTGGCCTTGTCGAGTGCCTGTCCCTGGCTTCGCGCCGAATTGACGAACGCGTCGAAGGCATCCGCTGCGACGGCATGCAGCACGAATTGCATGCCTGGAAAACCGTCACCGCTGAAATGGGCCGACCGCCCATAGAATTCGCCGGGCTGATCCGCCTGCAGGTGAAGCTGCGTCGTCATGCCATTCATCGTATAGATCATGCCGCCAAGCTGAGGCACGAAGAACGCGTTCATGACGCTTGCCGAGGTAAGCGAGAAATGCACCGGCCTGCCCGCCGGCACCACGAGCTGGTTGATGCTCGCGACATTCTGCTCGGGGTAGATGAACAGCCATTTCCAGTCGAGCGAGACGACCTGCACCACAAGCGGCTTTTGCTGCGAATCCAGCGGCTTCATTGGATCGAGGTCATGCGACCCGATCCAGATGATGCCGCTCAGAAACAGGATGACGAGGATGGGGATCGACCAGACCACCAGTTCGATGCGTCCGGAATAGGCCCATTCCGGCAGGTACCGCGCTCTTGTGTTGGTTTCCCGGAACCACCAGGCAAAGCCGAGCGTCGCCACGATCGTCGGGATGACGATGGCCAGCATGATAGCAACCGAATTGAGCAGGATCGTCCGCTGCGCCGCCCCCACCGGCCCTTGCGGATCGAGCACGCCGCCCTGGCAGCCGGCAAGCAGCGCGGCAACAAGCATCGTCGCGCCGACGCGGCCAACACGGATGGCGGCACAATTTCGAACGATCGCCCTCAGCAACATGACATCTCGCCGTTTCCTGAAAACCGATGGAACGTTGCAGGCAGCGTGGCTGCCAACCCCCGAATGTTCGCGCCGGTGTGCTCCTGGCGACAGTTTCTTCACGCACGGGGCTCCGGCTGGCAGAACCACACGCGGCGGACGTCATCGTTAAGCGGTCAACCTGTCGAGAACCCTCCAAATCCAGCGGCAAATCCCAAGCAACCAGAGCCAAATCCTAAGAAATCAGAAACAGTGCCCAGATCGAAGTTATCGCCAGAAACGTGGCGAATGCCAAGGCGGTAAACCGGTTCATGGCCCCGCCCAAGGTTGGTCCATTTAGTCCGCTCCCTGCGACGTGGCTGCTGATTCCACTGCTGCTGCTCCAGATGGCTGCGCCAACCGAACGAATGTTCGTCGCGAAAGTTCCAAAAAGCCAGATCCGTCGCAGCCTTTGGTTGCAGGCCGGCGGCAACGCGATGCGCACCAGGGATGGTTGGGCGGCTTTCTCGCCAAGCGGAAGCGAGGACTGGCTTTGCGTATGTAAAAACTACTTGTCTAGGTGAAAATAGTTGCTACTAATCGGCTGGGCCGGCGCATGGCCGCCTCTGGGAGGAATTTCGGCATGACAAGACTGCGCGGCCTTGCGTGGGATCACCGACGCTGCTGGGGTCCGCTCGACGCCAGCATCGGGCCGTATTGTGCCGCCAATCCCGGTCTTGAGATCGAATGGGACCGCCGCAGCCTCTATGAGTTCGGCGAGGGCGCGCTTGGTCCGGTGCTCGGCGCCTATGATCTTGTCGTGTTCGACCATCCGTTCATCGGCGATATTGCCGAAGGCGGGCTGATGGTGCCGTTCGATTTGTCGGCCGAGCAGCGCCACGGCTTCGAACGGGATTCGGTCGGCGCATCCTGGCAATCCTACGCAAGGGACGGGCTTCAATGGGCGTTGCCGATCGATGCTGCCTGTCAGGTTGCCTCGTATCGCCCCGATCTCCTGGAGCGCTACGGACCGCTGCCGCGCAGCCATGACGAGGTGCTGGAGCTCGGCCGGCGCGCCTTGAAGGACGGCAAATGGCTTGGGCTGCCGTTGGTGCCGACTGACGCCATGTGCCTGCTTTTGACGCTGGGTGAGCCCCGGGAAGACGGCGACGAGTTCATCGCCGGGAAAAAAATCGAGCGGGCCGTCGGGCAATTGCGCCAGCTTGCGGCGCTGTCGCATCCGAACTCGCCGAAATGGAACCCGATCCGTTGCTACGATCACATGATCGCGCATGACGACGTGGTCTACGTGCCGTTCGCCTTCGGCTATGTGAATTATGCCTCCAGGGCCGACAGGCCGTATCTGCGCTTCGCCGACGTGCCGACGCCGCGATCCGCCGGCGCCTTGCTCGGCGGCGCCGGCATCGGCGTCAGCGCCCAATCGCAACACAAGCAAGCCGCTATCGACTACGCGCTGTTTCTGTGCTCGCCCGGCTATCAGCGCGGCGACTATGTGAAATCCGGCGGACAGCCGGGGTCGCTGGCGGCGTGGCAGGATACCGAGGTCAACGCGCTCTCGGGCGGCTTCTTCGCCTCGACGCTGGCGACGATCGAAGCCTCTTATCTGCGCCCGACCCATCCGGGCTTCATCAGCTTCTTCCGCCAATGCGCCCCTCATGCCGCGGCGGCGATCGCCGGCGAATTGCAGGCGGCCGAGCTCGCGGATCGGCTGAACCGGCTCTATCGCGAGACCAGGCATAGCCAGCCGCAACGGAGCGTCGCGTAATGGCCGCCGATATTGCCCAGATCGTCGACGAAGGCGAAAGCGGCCGCAACGGCTATCGGGTGCCCGCTGTGGAGAAGGCGCTCGACATACTGGAATTCATGGCTGCCAGCGGCGAGCCGCTGACCCAGACCGAGATCGCCACCGGAATGGGGCGCTCCATTCACGAGATATACCGCATCCTGCTGCTGCTGGAGAAGCGCGGCTACATTTTCCGGACGCAATCGGACCGCTTCCGCCTGTCGCTGAAGCTGTTCGAACTGGCGCATATGCATCCCCCGGTGAACCGCCTGGTCGAATGCGCGCTGCCGTTGATGCGCGGCCTCGCCGCCAATGCCGACCAGAGCTGCCATCTGGTCGTGCGCGAAGGCGAGAGCGCACTGGTCGTGCTGCAGATCGATTCGCCTTTGCCGATGCGTTATTCGGTTGCCCTTGGCTCGCATTTCCCGATCCTCGAAACGAGCTCCGGCGCGGTGCTGCTGGCGCATTCGAGCCGCGCCGAGCGCGACCGCATCGTCGAACGGATCGTCGCTGCAGGCGAAGGCCAAGGCAGCCGGGCGGAAATCGAAGCGCGGCTGAACGAAGTCGCAAGGCTCGGCTATGAAATGCGCGCCTCGCTGGCTGTCGAGGGCTGCACCAACATTTCGATGCCGGTGCGCGACCATACCGGCGCCGTCATTGCCGCGCTCACCGTCCCCTTCCTGCCGCAAAAGGCCGCCCGCTTCGATCGCAGCACCGTGTTCGAGCGGACGAAGGCGGCGGCCGAGGCGATATCGGCGGCGCTGGGCGCGGGCGAAGCTGCCGCCTCTTCACGTGCCGACCCGGAACGGCGGGACTATCCGTTCAGCAACTGACAAGAAATACAGGGAGAGAAACATGAACTGGTCCAAATCGATGCTGTTTGCCTCGGCGGCGGTGCTTGCTCTGAGCGCCGCCGCGGCACACGCCGAAAACATGCCGAAGCGCATCGGCTACGTCACCAACTACGCCACCCATGAGTGGTATCAGAACGTCATCAAGGGCATGCAGTCCCGCGCCAAGGAACTCGGTATCGAGCTCGAGGTGCAGGACGCCAATCTGGACGTTGCCAAGGAGGTCTCCGCCGCCGAAGATTTCATGGCCAAGGGCGTCGACGTCCTGATCATCACGCCCGTCAACGAGGAAGGCGTCGTGCCGCTGCTGCGCCAGGCGAAATCCAACAACGTTCCGGTCGTGCTCGAAGGCAATCCGGTCAAGGGCATGACCACAATGGTCGCGATCTGCGACTACGACACCGGCTACACCGCCGGCGTCGAAGCCGGCAAATACGCCAAGGAAAAGCTCGAAGCCAAAGCCAAGGTGATGAATGTCGGCCTGCCGCTGCTGTCCGCCACCGTGCTGCGGTCGCAGGGTTTCATGGATGGCCTCAAGACCATCATCCCCGACGCGGTCATGGTCCACGACCTCGACGGCGGTGGCAATCCCGATCGCGCACTCGAAGTCTCTTCGGCGGCTCTTGCCAAGAACGCCGACATCAACATCATCTACGGCATCAACGATTCCTCCTCGCTCGGCGGCCTTCAAGCCTGGAAAGCGGCCGGCAAGTCGCAGGACGGCCTCTTGACTGTCGGCACCGGCGGCGAAGGCCTCGCCTTCATCAATGCGATGCAGAACGAGCCGTCCTACCGCATCGAGGCCGCGATGTTCCCGGAAAAGGAAGGCTACACCGCCATCGATGCAGCGGTTAAGCTCTTCAATGGCGAAGAGGTGCCGGAACACATTGTCAGCCCGACCGCGCCGATGAACGGCGACGACTGGAAGAAGTTCTACGACTACGATGGCACCACACGCAAAATCAAATGGGATGCCGTCAATGCGCTTCAGCCACCGGAAAAATGCATGAAAACTTCCGCCGATCTGAAGAAGTAAGGATTCCGGGTAGCCCTTCCCGCACGGCGGGAAGGGCGGCGGATCGGATATGCCGAACGGCAAAACAGGGCAACCGTCCTGTTTTGGCCGGCAGTTTCCAGACGGCGACGGCACCGATACGGGCCCGGAAATAAAATGGACATGAGCGAGCTTACGCAATCCTCTGCGCCAAGGCGTTTCATCGGCGGCCAGCTGCTGGGCAGCAGCCAGCTGGTGCTCGGCGTGATCCTGGCCGTGCTCTGCATCGCCATTTCGATTGCCGCGCCGCAATTCTATTCCGAGGCCAACATCATCGCCATCCTGCGCCAATGCGCGCTGGTGCTGATCGTTGCCTCCGGCATGACGATGCTGATCATCACTGCGGAAGTCGACCTGTCGGTCGGTGCGTCGCTGGCTTTTGTCGGCTGCATCGGCATGGCCGTGCTCAATTCAACGCACAGCCTGACGCTCGGGCTGCTGGCGGCGCTCGCCTTTTCAGGCGCGGTCGGCCTGTTCAACGGCCTCGTCGTCACCAGCCTCAAGGTGAACTCGCTGATTGCCACCATCGGCACCATGATGATGCTGCAGGGCGGCGTTTACCTGTTCACCCGCGAGGCGGTGCAGAACCACCACCGGCTTGCCGGCTTCACCGATCTCGGCGCCGGCTATATGGGCGCTATCCCGCTGCCCGTGGTCGTTGCCGCGCTGATTTTCGCGCTGGCCGCGGCAACGCTGCGCTTCACCACGCTCGGCCGTTATCTCTACGCTGTCGGCGCCAACGAGCGCGCGGTTCGTCTCTCCGGCGTGCGCTCGCAACGGCTGAAACTGTTCGCCTTCGTCGTCACCGGCCTGTGCGTCGGCGTCGCCGGCATGATCCTGTCGTCGCTGATGAATGCCGGCCAGCCGACCGCTGGCCGCGGCTTCGAGCTGACGGTGATTGCCGCCGTTATCCTCGGCGGCACCAGCCTGCTTGGCGGCCGCGGCTCGCTGCTTGGCACGTTGCTGGGCGTGCTGGTGCTGAAGGTCATCGACAACGGCATCATCATCCTCGGCTGGAACCAGGACCTGCAGATGGTGGTGCCCGGCATCGTCATCATCCTGGCGACCTATCTCGACATCGTGCGGAACAGAGCCAATGTCGGTTGATTTCCTTCACCCCGGCGAAACCGTGGCTGTCGACAAAAGCGTGCCGGCGCTGGAGATGCGCGGTATCGGCAAGCGTTTTCCCGGCGTGGTGGCGCTGGACAATGTCGATCTGACCTTGGAACCCGGCAAAATCCATGCCCTGATGGGCGAGAACGGCGCCGGCAAGTCGACGCTGATCAAGATCATGGCCGGGGTCTACGGCAAGGATGCCGGCACCATCCGCCTGCGCGGCCGCGAGGCCGACATCAAGTCGCCGCGCGATAGCCTGAAAGAGGGCATCAAGGTGGTGTTCCAGGAGATCGCGCTGATCGCCGAATTCAGCGTCGCCGAAAACATCTTCCTCGAAGGCTATCCGACCGGCAAAGGCGGCTCGATCGACTGGAAGAAGATCCGTGCCGATGCGGCCGCTCTGTTCAAGCGTATCGGCTTCAATGTCGACCCGGCGGCGCGGACGGGATCGCTGCCGGTCAGCCAGCAGCAGATGGTCGAGATCGCCCGCGCACTCGCCCATGAGGCCCGCGTCGTGGTGATGGACGAGCCGACCTCCTCGCTGACGCCGAACGAGGTCTCGCTGCTGTTCACCGTCATCCGCCGGCTGGCCGCGCTCGGCATCGCGGTGCTCTATGTCAGCCACAAGCTCGACGAGGTCTTCGAGATCGCCGACACCGTGACCGTGCTGCGCGACGGCCGCCACGTCTCGACCAGGCCGATCGGCGAGCACACCAACGACACGCTGATCCAGGACATGATCGGCCGTCGCATCGAAAACCTGTTCCCTCGCAAGCGCGGCGCGCCGGGCAGCAAGGTCGCGCTTTCCGTTGAAGGGCTCAGCACCGCCAAGAAGCTGAAGGATGTGTCGTTCGAGGCGCATGCCGGCGAGGTCCTCGGCTTCTTCGGCCTGATGGGGGCCGGCCGGACCGAGCTCGCCAAGGCCATCGTCGGCTACGACCCGATCACTTCCGGCGTCATTTCGGTCGATGGCAGCCGGCTGCTGCCGCACGAAACGCACACCGGCGTCCGGCTCGGCATCGGCCTGCTCACCGAGGACCGCAAGAGCGAGGGGCTGATGGGAGAGTTGCCGGTCTACCAGAATGCCAGCCTCGCCTCACTCGGCACCTTCGCCAGAATGGGCTTCGTCGACAAGGTCAGCGAACGCAAGGCGGTGCAGGACTATGTCGACCGTTTCCGCATCCGGACGCCCAGCCTGTTCCAGCAGGTCAAGAACCTGTCCGGCGGCAATCAGCAGAAAGTGCTGATCTCGCGCTGGCTGATGCGAGGCCTGAAGGTGATCGTCGTCGACGAGCCGACCCGCGGCATCGACGTCGGCGCCAAGTCGGAGATTTTTGCGCTCATCGACCGGCTCGCCGGCGAAGGCCTGGCGGTCGTCATGATGACGTCCGAAATGCCCGAGCTGCTGGGGCTTGCCGACCGCATCGTGGTGATGTGCGAAGGCCGCCTCACCGCGATCATGCCTCGCGACGAGGCCACGCAGGAGAACATCCTCAATGCGGCAATCGGCTAAGACGATGACGCTTCGCAAAGGGACCAAGCGATGAGCCTGGCAAGCACCGACACCGTGAAAGCTGGGCCGTCCATGCTGGCGCGGCTCGTCGCGCGGCAGGAATTGGCATTGCTCCTCTGCCTCATCCTGGTGATCGCGTTCTTTTCCTTCACCGCCGAGAATTTCTTCTCCGTGCGCAACATCACCAATGTGCTCGGTCAGGCTTCGCTGGCGCTGACAGCCGGCATCGGCTGCGCCATCGTCTTCATATCAGGCGAGGTCGACATCTCGATCGGCTCGCTGCTGGCGACGATCGCACTGCCGCTGATCATCATCATGAACGACACCAACTCGCTTGTGCTCGGCATCAGCGGCGCGCTGCTGTTCGGGCTGATCATCGGCGTCGTGAATGGCTATCTGACGGCCTATGCCGGCATCAACTCGCTGATCGTGACCCTGGGCACGATGTTCATCATGCGCGGCGGCGTTTATCTCTATACCGGCCAGCGTGCTATTCCAGACGACGCCGCGCTCGACAGCTTCATCGCGCTGTCGGACGGCCGCCTGTTCAACGTCGTTCCCTATTCGGCTGTCATCGCCATCGTCCTGCTCGCCGTCTTCGCCTACGTGATGCAGCACCGGCCGTTCGGGCGGCAGATCTATGCCGTCGGCGGCAATCCGGAAGTGGCACGGCTGGCGGGTTACGACGTGCGCCGCGTCAAGTTCAGCTGCTTCATCATCAGCGCGCTGCTGGCGACGGTAGCCGGCATCATCCTGGCAGCCCGCGTCGGTTCGGCGCAGCATACGGCCGGGCTGAATTTCGAGTTCCAGGTCGTCGCCGCCACCGTGCTCGGCGGGGTGAGCCTTGCCGGCGGCATAGGCAGCCTGACCGGCATGGCGCTCGGCGTGCTGATCCTGCAGTTCCTGTCCAACGGGCTGCGCGGTCTCGGCCTGCCGACCGAGTGGCAACTGGTCATCACCGGCATGATCATCATTGCCGCCGTCGCCTTCGACGAAGCAAAGCGCCGGCACGCCATTGGAGGCTGATATGGATCGTCTCAAAGGGAAAACCGCAATCGTCACCGGCGCCGCCGACGGCATCGGCCACGCGATCAGCGAGGCGATGGCAAGGGAAGGCGGGCACGTCTTCCTCGGCGACATCGCCGACGAGAAGGGTGAAAAATTCGCAGCCGAGCTGCGCGCCGCCGGCCACCGCGCCGACTACATCCATTGCGACGTGGCGGAGGAGGCCGACATCGCCGCCCTGATCGACGCTGCCGTCGGCAAGACCGGCCATCTCGATATTCTCGTCAATAATGCCGCTATCGCCATCGGCGGCATGCCGGTTCACGAAATGAGCGACGAGCAGTGGCACCGGCTGATCGCGGTCAACCTGACCAGCGTGTTCCGCGGCTGCAAATATGCGCTGCCGCATATGATCGCGCAGAAATCGGGGTCGATCATCAACATGGCCTCGGCACAAGGGCATATCGGGCTCGACGGCTGGACCGCCTATGCCGGCGCCAAGGGTGCGGTGATGGCGATGACGCGCCAGATGGCGGTCGAGTTCGGCCCGCTCAACATCCGCGTCAACTCGATCTCGCCCGGCACCATCAACACGCCGATGAACGACAAATTGGTCAAGGAGATCGGCGGCAATCTCGCCAAGGCCTGGGTCAAGATGCATCCGCTCGGCCGCATCGGCAAACCGTCCGAGGTGGCCGAAGCCGCCGTCTATCTGGCCTCCGACGCCGCCGGCTTCACCACCGGTACCGACCTGCGCGTCGACGGCGGCCTCACCGCGGCACCCCGCTACGTACCCGACCTGCTTTGACAACCAACGAGACATGAAATGAACAAAGCCCTCGAAGGCGTCCGCATTCTCGATTTCAGCCATCTGCTGCAAGGGCCGTTCGCCACGCAGCTGCTCGGCGACATGGGCGCCGACATCATCAAGATCGAGCGTGCCGGCGCCGGCGACATGTTCCGCGGCATGACCTTCTTCGCCAAATGGGTCGGCGGCTCCGAAAGCCCGAATTTCCTCGCCTGGAACCGCAACAAGCGCTCCATCGCGCTCAACCTGAAAAGTCGCAAGGTGCATGCCATCATCATGGACATGGCTGAGAAGGCCGATGTGGTGGTGCAGAATTTCCGCCCCGGCGTGCTCGCCAGGCTCGGCTATGGCTACGAGGATTTCAGGGCGGTCAATCCCGCCATCATCTATTGCTCGGGTTCCGGCTATGGCGAGGAGGGCCCCTACGTCGAGCGCCCCGGCCAGGACATGCTGATCCAGGGATTGTCCGGGCTGATCTCCAACACCGGCCGCGGCGATCAGGCTCCTGTTCCGGCCGGTGCCGGCCTGGCCGACCAGATCGGCGCCATGAACATGGTCTACGGCATCCTGTCGGCGCTCTACTATCGCGAGAAGACCGGCAAGGGCCAGAAGATCGAGGTCAATCTGCTCGCCGGCATGCTGGCGCATCTCAATCAGGAATATGTCGCCGTGCTCAATCTCGGCGAGGATTTCGTGCGCCCGAAGTCCGGCATCGGCCACCCCGGCATGCAGGCGCCGTTCGGCGTCTATGAAGCGAAGGACGGCGGCTATGTGTCGATCGCCATGAGCCCGTTCAAGACGCTGTATGAAGTGCTGGAGGCGCCGCAGCTTGCTGTCTACGACGATCTGAAGACGCTGTTCGACAGGCGCGACGAGGTGTTCGACAAGGTCAACGCCGAAACCAGGAAGTTTGCCACGCAGGACCTGCTGGCGCGGCTGCTGGCAGCCGACATCTGGTGTGCCGAGGTGAAGGACATAAGGCGCGCAGCCGAGGACCCGCAGGTCAAGCACCTGGGCATGATCACCAGCTACGATCATCCGCGCGGCGGCAAGGTCAGGGTGGTCGCGCCGGCGGTCAAGATGAGCGAGACGCCGGCTACCATAGAGCGGCCGGCACCGCTGGTCGGCCAGCATGGCCGCGAGATACTGGCCGAGTTCGGCCTCTCCAGCGGCGAGATTGCAGCGCTTGAGGCGTCCGGCGATATGACCGTGGATGCTGCCTGACGATGAGCGTTTACCAGACACTCAGCTTGGAAATATCCGGGCGCGTCGCAGTCGTCACCTTCCGGCGCGCCGATCAGCTCAACGCCATGAACCGGCTGATGCAAAGCGAGATCACCGAGGTTTTCGAGGCGCTGTCGCAGGATGACGGCGTCGGCGCGATCGTGGTGACCGGCGAGGGGCGCGGCTTCATGGCCGGCGCCGACATCAAGGAATACGCTGCCCAGACGGCTATCGAGTTCGACGCCTTCCAGGCCGCCGGCACGCGCATGTATGCGGCGGTCGAGAACAACCGCAAGCCGGTCATCGCCGCGGTCAACGGCTTTGCGCTCGGCGGCGGCATGGAGCTGGTGCTGTGCTGCGACATCGTCATCGCCAACCAGTTCGCGAAGCTCGGCCTGCCCGAGATCAAGCTCGGGCTGGTCCCGGGCGGCGGCGGCACGCAGCGCGGCGTCCAGAAGCTCGGCCGCAACCGCTCCAACCTTTTGCTGATGACCGGCGCCATCGTGCCGGCTTCCGAGCTCGCCGCCGGGCTGGTCAACGAGGTCGTCGACGCCGAAAAGCTGATGCCGCGGGCGCTGGAACTCGCCGGCATGATAGCCGCCGAACCGGCTGCCGCGATCGAGGCATTGAAGGCGCTGACGGCGCACGCCGTGTCGGGCGACTTGGCGGAAGGCCTTGCCATGGAGCGCGACGTACTGGGCGGGCTTTATCGTAGCGAGACCGGCCAGCAGCGGGTGAAGGCGTTCGCCGAAAAAAGCGCCGCGCGGCCGAAGGCTGGGCAATGACATCCCTGGTCAAGCAAAACCGGCCGCGCTTCACCGATGTCGAGGGCCTGGCCGCGATGGTCGGCGGCGGCGACGTCTTCGGTGTCGGTGGCCATCATTTTGCCCGGCTGCCGATCGCCTTGTTGCGGGCCATCGCCCGCTTGGGCGTCAAGGATCTTCGCTATGTCTGCTGGGCCGGCGGCCTGCCGCTCGAACTGCTTCTCGAAGCGAATGCCGTGGCGGAGATTGATATCTGCTTTTCCAGCCTCGATATTTTTGGCTTGCCGCCGCGCTTCCGCGCGGCTGCCGAGACCAATGCCGTGCCGGTCCGCGACTGGACGGCGCTGGCCATGATCCAGGCGCTGCGGGCGGGGCAGCAGAACCTGCCGTCGATGCCGTTTCAGCTTCCGGAGGGTTCGGACATGCTGGCGCGCGTGCCGGGTGCGATCGCCGTGCCCGATCCGATCGTGGGAGCCACGACCGGGATCATCCCGGCCTTGCGGCTCGATACGTTCGTCGTCCATGCCCAGCGTGCCGACGAGAGCGGCAATGTCCAGATCATCGGACCACGAGCGCTCGATTTCGCCATGGCCGGCGCGGCGCGCGAGGTGCTGGTGACGGTCGAGGAGATCGTCCCGGTCGGAGGGCTGCGGCATGATGGTCGGCAGAGCATTTTGACCCGCAACCAGGTGTCGGCGATCGCGCTGGCACCAGGCGGCGCCTATCCCGCCTCCTGCCTGCCATTCTATGTGACGGATTATCAAGCGTTGGCGGAGGCGTTCGCGGCCAAGGAAATACCTTTGTCGGACAGCCTGAGCATGCCTTCGGAAGGCGTGCCGGAGCGGGTTCAAGACGCTGCAAAAGTCGGCGCTGAAACAGTCCTCGCAATGCCCAGGCTCGTGCACGGCAACAAGGAGGCGTCCATCGACGAGATCATCGCCGCCCGCATCGCCGCTGAGCTCGACAATGAGAGCTTTGCCAGTGCCGGCGCGGTGTCGCCGCTCGCCAATGTCGCCTACCGGCTGGCCAAAGCGACGCACGCGCCGGACATGATCATCGCCACCATGAGTTGCGGCCATCTCGACATAGCACCGAGCCGGATGATCCTGTCGCTGATCGAAAGCCTCGATTGCGAAACGGCGGTGGCGCATGCCGGCGGCGACGACACCTATTCGACCTACTATCAGGCCGGCGCGGTGACGCATGAGATCGTCGGTGCCGCGCAGGTCGACCGCCGTGGGCGCGTCAACACCATTGCGCTGCGCAAGTGTGACGGCAGCCTTATCCGGCTGCCCGGGCAAGGCGGCATGGCCGACGTCGCCAACATGCATCGCGATTATCTGCTCTACGTCCCCCGCCATTCCGTGCAGTCGCTGGTCGAGACGGTCGAGATTGCCAGCTCGGCGCGCGGCCTGTTGACTGAGGCCGAACGCGAGCCGATGGGCTATCGGACCGGCGCGGCATTGGTGTTCACCGACCTTTGCGTGTTTCGGCTCGACGGGGAGAGCCGGCAATTGGCCGTCATCGAGACCATGCCGTGCGTGACGCGCCAGCAGCTCCAGGATGCCACCGGCTTTGCCCTGACATTCGATGCCGATTGCCGCGAAGTTGCGCTACCCTCAAACGAGACGCTCGACATCCTGCGAAACCGCATCGACCCGCTCGGCCTGCGGCGCCTCGAATTCGTCAGCGCCAGGGAGCGCAGCGCCCTGATCGCCGAGATCCTGGCCACCGACCGGCGGATGGTCGAGCGCTGCATCGCCGCACAGCGGTCGCATACTGCACCGGATTGAAGGGGGGCGGCGCATGGCAAAGCCGTTGCTCGAAATGTCGGCCGCGAGGGTCTTCTTCGATGGCATCTTCACCAGCCCGCGCATCGCCCATCCGGAAGGCGTGGCCATCCATCGCGACGGCTCGATCTGGTGCGGCACCGAAACCGGCGACCTGCTGCGCTTGGCCGCCGATGGCGGCTCGGTCGAACGCATGGGCGGTACGGAGGGCTTTCTGCTCGGCATCGCCTTCGATAGCGCGGGAAACTGTTTTGCATGCGATTTGAGACATTCGGCGATCTTTCGCTGGGATGCCGCGACGGCTGGTATGCAGCGCTTCGCCTCGGCCGGCATCCGCGTGCCGAACTATCCGATCGTCGACGAGACACGCGGCTGGCTCTACGTGTCGGACAGCCTCGGCGAAGACAACCGCTCCGGCATTTTTCGCTACGATTTGAAGACCGGCGAAGGCGGCCTGTGGTGCAGCGAGACCATGGCCTTCGCCAACGGCATGGCGATGGCGCCGGGTGGCGATGGGCTTTACGTCGTGGAAAGCCATGCGGCCTGCCTCAGCTATGTGCCGATCCGTGCCGACGGCACGGCAGGACCTCGCCAACTCGTCGTGGACGGCGTGAGCAACGTTCCCGATGGCGTCGCCTTGGCGCCGGACGGGTCGCTGTTCATCTCATGCTACGAGCCCAGCCGTATCTATCGCTGGCGAAAGGATAGCGGGCTCGAGGTGCTGATCGAGGATCCGGCGGCAACGACGCTCGCCCACCCAACCAACATTGCCTTCAAGGGCGACAAGCTCTACACCGCAAATCTCGGCCGCTGGCACATCACCGAAATCGACTTGACGGCGATTTCCTAGATCGGGCCGAACCGGGCGGCGCTGCCCTATCCCAGCCGCCCGTGACTCGATCGGATGCGCAACACCTGCACCCGCGACGGCAGCTCGATCAGGAACTCTTCGTCCCGCTCGAGATGGTGGATCCTCGTCGGATCGCCGCCGGTGAGCGCCGCCATCGCCTCGACATTTTCCCAATAGGAAATCGTCACGAATTCCGAATGGGTCGGCGTGTCCTCGCGAAAGGTCTGCACGCCCAGCGCCTTCTCGATCAGCGGCTTGATGCCGGCTTGATAGTTGTAGCTCTCATAGGCGTCTGCCTTCTCAGGCAAGGTTCTGCCACGCCAGACACGGGCAATGGTTGGAGTTTTCTCTGTCATAGCCATTGAATTCCTGCTGTCTTGAACTGTTCCGACCCGGCATTCGGCTTGGCAAGGCCAGCCAGGGAATGCATCTGCAAGCGACGGTTTTCGCCCTCCCCGGTCGACGTGGGGCGCTGCCGCTAGGGCCTCCTTGCCGACTGGTAGGAGACTTACTCCTGATCCTCGGCGCCGCCTCCGTGGAAGAAGGACCGGATTTCCTGCATGTCGACGCTGCCGTCACCGTCCTCATCGACGGCGTTGAATATTCGCCCGACGAAATCCTGGACTTCGCTTTGAGAAAGCGCGCCATCGCCGTCCGCATCTACTATGGCGAACATCATTCGCATCTTCGCGCCATGCATCCCGCGTGGAATGCCGCCGCGCCCTCCCATCTCCCACCCTCCCTCAGGTGGGCCCATCCTGTAGTCGCGATGCCAGCGGTCGGGACCTCGCCGTTCTGCCCGGGGCGCGCGATCTTCCTGCATTCTCTCCTCCAGCATCTCAGTCATCATCTGGCGCATCATTTCGCGCATGGCATCCTGGCTCTGCCCGCTCATTGCGGGCGACGGTTCGGCGCCACGATCCGGTGCCGGCGCGGCGGGCGCAGGTGGGCTCGTCTGGCCGAATGCCGGCGCGGTCAACATGGCCAGCGCCGCGGCAATTACGGTGGTTTTGCTTGCGAGCGTCATCGTATTCTCCATCGGTATGAATTGTAGCCGAATATGTCTGCATCCAAGCCAAACCGGCTGCTCGCCTCATGGTTCCTGGTCAGTCGGCACGGCGGCGGAAAAGTCCGCCCGATCGCGGCAACGAAAGCCGCTTGCCCACGTTGCCATGGATGCGACGCTCCACCAGGAGGAAAAAATGGCCGACGATAAGAGCAAGCGAGATTTCCGCGAGCGCGACCGCGTTTCTACGGAAGACGACCGTGAAGTCGAGTATTTTGCCCAACAGAACGGCGTCACGGCCGACCAGGTCCGCCAGCTGATCAAGAGCTTCGGCAATGATCGCGGGCGCCTGACCGTAGCTGCGAAGGCATTGCGAGGGATTTCACCTGCCGGAGCCGACGAGGTGACCAGGGAAGCCCGCCAGCAGGCGACACCCATGCATCTCGGTAAACCCGACGAGTGATGCCAGGCAGCTGCTCTGCCGCTGCCGCGGGCGTCAGAACCTGCGGCTCAAATAGTCCGAGCCGCGCAGGCCGAACCGCCACTCGGCATCGACAGCCTTGGAAATGCCGATCCGGCGGCCTGTTAGAACGGCGCTGGCGTCGCCCGGCGGCCTGAATTCGAATGGCGGCACGTCCAGCGGCAGCCCGTCATGGGATTTGTCGATTGCCAGCGCCTGGCAAAGGCGGCCCGGTCCCGAACAAAGCAGCCGGGGATCGTCAAGGCCGCGATTGGCCCGCATCACCTCCAGCCCTAATCGCGGTTCGATTGCGCGGATAAGCACGGCACTGCCGGGCAGGCACACGGCATTGAGGCACCAATGCAGGCCATAGGAGCGATAGACATACGCGCTGCCCGGGGCGCCGAACATTGCACCGTTGCGCACCGTCCTGCCACCGAAAGCATGCGAAGCCGGGTCATCCGGGCGATAGGCCTCGGTCTCGACGATGACGCCGCCAACGCCGTGCACAAGCAGCGTGGCGCCGATCATGTCGCGCGCCACGGTCGTGGCGTCACGGGCAAAGAATTGATGGGTGGTGGTCATTATGCAGCAGACTCGATCGCGCCTGAACTTGGCGCGTCAGCAAGGTCCCTGGACCGGAAACAAAATGTCCAGCCATCGCGCCGCCGAACCTGGGGCAGCGGTATTCAGCGCAGCACGGCTGCGCCGATGAAAACCGCCGCGGCCACGACGATGGCGGCAATCACCATGACTGGCCCATATCTGCGCGGTTGGACGTCGGGCTCATCCTTCAGCGGGCGCATCGCATTGGCATAGCTCGCTTGGTTGGTAAACTTCGGCGTTTCATGGCGCGCGGCAGGGCTCTTCGGCGGAGCGTTGCCGGCGGATTCCGCGTCCGTTTCCATGGGAGCCGCAGCCGGATCGATGCCCGGGGTCTTGTCCCCTTCGCGCCCGGCGTCGATATCGCCCCGCGCCTGAGCCGGGCTTCGCCCAAGAGGTGCTGCGTCGGTCATCGTCGAGGTCCTTTCAGAGCATCAGCGTCAAGCATTCTAACCTGCGTCTCATTTCAAAGTTCCCCCGTTTCAAAGTGCCAACGAGCGGAAACCGCCTGGGCCCGCTTACAGGAACAACCGGCGATCGAGCGGGTTGAGCAAGCATCGGGAGAGCAACATGGACTTGGTGCGCCACGCGCCCAGATCGGCAGTTCGAAACAGGCTCCAGCGCATGATCTACTTCACCGCCGACACGCATTTCAGCGACCCGCGCATTTTACGCATCGACAGCCGCCCGTTCGGCTCGCTGGCGGAACATGACCGGTCGCTCATTGCGTTCTGGAACGAGACTGTCGGCCCGGACGACGAGGTCTGGCATCTCGGCGATTTTGCCAGGGGATCGGCCACGTTCGTGTCGTCGCTTCTGGCGTCTCTTCATGGCAGCAAGCATTTGATCATCGGCAACAACGATGCTGCGGCCACCATTGAGGCCACAGGTTGGGCGAGCACGCAACACTACAAGGAGCTGGCGCTCGACGGCAGCCTGCTGATCCTTTGCCACTATCCTTTTCGCACCTGGAACCAGATCGGCAGGAAATCGATCGACCTGCATGGCCATTCCCACGGCAGGCTGACCCCGGTCACGCGCCAGTATGACGTCGGCGTCGACAGCTGGGATTTTCGTCCGGTCACGCTGACCACCATCCTGGCCAGCCGCGGCCGAAGGGCGGCGCGGCAAAGCCGTCAAAAAGTCGAGTGATCGAAAGTGCCGGCCGTGCGTTGAGGAGTTTCAACGCCAGGGAGCACGCCATGAACAGACGTGAACTGATCGATGCCGACGGCGGCAATCATGCCGCAAAACCCATTCCACGCGCCGCATTCGATAGCACCTTGGCCCTGCTGCGCGAAGGCTATGACTTCATTTCGGCCCGCTGCCGGCGCATGAACACCGACATCTTTGCGACGCGCCTGATGCTGCGGCCGGCAATCTGTGTCCGTGGTGCCGAGGCTGCCGAGATGTTTTATGGCGGCGACCACTTCACCCGAATTGGTGCGATGCCGCAGACCACGCTGCGTCTGCTGCAGGACAAGGGCAGCGTCCAGGCGCTCGACGGCGCCGCTCACCGCCACCGCAAGGCGCGCTTTTCCTGTCGATCCTGTTGGATGGTGACCAGATCGAGCGGCTCCGCGCAACCTTCCGTCGCGCCTGGCTCGACCAGCTGGAAGACTGGCAGCGGCGTGACGAGATCGTCCTGTTCGACGCCGTAAACCTCGTCCTGACCCAGGCGGCAGCGGCTTGGGCCGGCATCCCCGCCGACAAGGATCGCGCCGAACTCTGCCGCGAGCTCAGCGGCATGGTCGAGAACGCCGGCGGCATTGGGCCGTCGACCGTGCTGGCGCTGTGGCGGCGACGCCGGACCGAACGCACTATCGGCGAGCTTGTACGGCGCGTTCGAAGCGGCGCGCTTGATTTGCCGGCAAACAGCCCGGTCCGCCTGGTCAGCGAACATGTCGATGCCGAGGGAATGCCGCTCGATCTTGCCAGTGCCGCGGTCGAAATCATCAACATTATCCGTCCAATCGTCGCCATCGGCCGCTTCATCATGTTTGCGGCGCTGGCGCTTCACCAGCACCGCCAATGGTATGACAAGTTCGCCGCCGGCGATGACGACGGGCTGGAAGCCTTCGCCGAGGAGATTCGCCGGCTCTACCCGTTCTTCCCGTTCATCGGCGGCCGCGCCCGCCACCCCTTCGAATGGAAGGGCTACCGTTTCCACCAAGGCGACTGGGTCCTGCTCGACCTGCACGGCACCAACCATGATCCGCGCCTGTTTGTGGAGCCGGACCGATTTATCCCGGAGCGCGGCTTGAGCTGGAAAACCCACGGCTTCGACTTCATCCCGCATGGCGGCGGAGATCCGGCGACTACCCATCGCTGCCCCGGAGAAGCCGTCACCGTCGCGCTGATCATGGAAGCGGTTCGCCTGCTGACGCGGTCGATGGCCTACCAGGTGCCTGATCAGGATATGACCGTCTCGCTTGCCCGCATGCCGGCGCGGCCGAAATCCGGGTTCAGGATAGATAATGTGCGGCAAACACCCCGCTGAAAGGCTGCCGGTCGAACCGGAACCTCTGCGGAGCTGAGGCGTTCGAAAATTGCAAGGCGTAAAGGCAAACGCAATGGCTCAGAAGATCACGACAGGCGCGAACGACCGGCCGCGCAATGAAACCATCGGCCAATCCGGCGAAGGCCTGCCGGACGATAGCAGCAGGCCGCTCGAGGTCGACGAAGGCTGGGTCGCCCGGCTGAGAAACAAGCTGCAGGGCAAGCCCCGGCAAGCCGGTCAGACCAACACGGACGAAGTCCCCGCAGGCACTCCAGGCGCTGGCGAGAATATTTGCCGCCGCTGTGCAGGGTCAGGCATGATCGACGGCCGCACCTGCCCCGAATGCGGCGGAACCGGCAAGGTGACGACGCCGATAGGCGGAGGCTGAGCAATTCCAGGAAAAGTGTGAAGCGGTTTTCCGTCCGGTATTTGCGTCAAACAATACGATAGACCGGTTCTGCGTTTCCGCGGAACGATGAACCGTCCAGCGGCGGTCAGATCGCCGGCACCCACTTCCAGAACACGCCTTCCTTGCGTTCGGGGTAGTGCTTGAACTCGCATTCGAAGCGCCAGCCGTAGTTCTTGGCGGCGGCAAGCGCCTCCTTGCTGACCGGGTTCATGCCGGTTCCCGGCGCAAACCAGTCCTCCAGCAAGTCGTCGGGGATATAGGCGCCGATCCTCAAAGGCAGCTTTTCGAGGACGACATCCATTTCAGGTGGTGCAGGCACGGGGGCGCTCCTTTGAAACCTACCCGCGAAGAAGCCGTTTAACGCCAAGCGGGTTCATTCTTCTGTTCATAGTCCTGGAACGCCTTCTGGAGACCGCCGATCACCTCGGCGGACGTCTCGAACATCGCCTTCAGCTGCGGCTCATCGACCTTCTCGATGTCCTCGCGAAGGTGCTGCTTCACCTCCTCCAACTTTTTCTGCATTTTCTGCGTGTGGTGGCGCGGATCGCGGTCGGCAGCGCTAGTCATGATCAATCTCCAATTTGTGGATCTCGGAGAACTCGCCCGGCTCTGAGGATCGACAGGCGGGTTTGCAGCGTAAACGGCTTGCCGATAGCTGTGGTTCCCGACTGCGGATGCGGTCTTCGCGCGCCCAACGCGCTGTTCCTGGGTTCAACCGCCCGGTAGCAAGTCCGAAGGGCGCTTGCCGCGAATTCAAGACGCAAGCAGTGGCAGACGAGCATTGATGAAACTGAGAACTGATGGCGTCTCTGGCCAAGGACGGCAATCCACGACCTATAGCCTACGCCTCGTCCGCGATCCATTCGAGCGAGGCGCCATGCGGGTCAGTCCAAGCTACAGGGGAGCCGTTCGCAGATAGGAGGAAGCGGCCAGGCGGCCAGCTTGTTCCGGCGCGTCTGGCGATGGACGGGAAGACGCGAGGGAACTCGTTCGATACCCAATAAGGCGAGAGACGCATCGCCTGCTCGGCGAAAGCTTCTCTGTCACCAAGGTCGGAGACATAGTCGAGGACGGCTGTGTGAAAGATGACGAGTGTAGCGTCGTTTGGCGCTTCGTTGCAGAGTTGCACGAGGTCGCTCCCGCGCAGGTCGCCCTTCACCACCCGAGGCTTGACTGTGGCAGCGATCTTTAGGGCCGCCCGCAGATTGGCAAGCCGTGCTGTCTGTTCCGGCCAGACCAGTGTCTCAAGCCATGCGACTTGCGAGTCGTCCGAAGCATCTATCGGGCTCAGGTCCAATCCAGCCCGCCAGACGACTTGCGGCAAGGCCGTCGGCAATGGCGTTGTTTCGCTAGCGAGGCATCGGAAGACAGGCGGCTCCAAGGCCATTGCAGGTGCGCGGATCACCTTGCGTCCGTAGTCATAGCCGTAGAGGTCCGGCATGAGGCAGAGCCCTGCGGAGGTCCCGACCTCGATGAGGGCCAGCGGCTGCGGCAAACGCGCCAGGACGGGGAGCAGGGTGGCGCATCTTCCCGGCTCGTTGGTTTGCGTTGAGCGCTCGAGCATGAGCGAGCGGATAGCGTCGGGATTAGCCTGAAGCGCCTGGCGAAGCTCGGTCCACCCTGTTGGCGTGCCGAACAAGTGACGCACCGCTGCAAGTAGAAGGTTCGGTTGCCGCTTTAGGTCCGGAAGAGTCGACAGGAAACCGAGCGCCTCCCGATCCCCAGCGACTGCCCGAGCCAACTCCTCGTAGAGCGGCGAGCGACCGCGAGCTTCCGTATCGGCGAAGCGAATATATCGGGCTGAGATCTCGGCCAAGCCCTCCTCGTCCATATCCGCTGATCCTCGGTCCCGACGTCCCATCACAATACACGATCCACGGATCTGATTGGACCAGGCCACGGCGTTTTTACACAGGCTTGACCCCAGCGGACTTGCCGCGGTCGCCTACTTAACCGTTGCGTTATGAGGTCGTACGCAATCCAAAATCTGGGGAACTGTCCCTAATTGGTGTCTCACCCAGGGATGCGGTCCACCATGTCTCCGGTATAAACCGCAACCCATGTCTCCGGGTTGGACAATTTGAGATTTGGCGCACCCGACAGGATTCGAACCTGTGACCTCTGCCTTCGGAGGGCAGCGCTCTATCCAGCTGAGCTACGGGTGCCTTCAGGATCGGTGATCCCAAAAACGAACCAGCCGGTAAACCGGCCAGCCACGGCTTCTTAGCGGAAGCAGGCGCCGGCTTCAACGGGCAATCGCCAGCGGGCTCAAGTTGCCGTAGCAGCCCGGGGGAGACAGACACCGTCCCGCCCGGCGGCCGCGCCTGCTCATTCTGTCACGGTAAGCACCGCCTTGCCGCTGATGCTGCGCTGCCGCAGCGCGTCGAGGGCTTGGCCGACGTCCTGCCACGGCACGGTCAGGACCACCCGCGTTTCGAGCCGGCCGGCTGCGATCAGCGCGAGCAGCGAGGCGATGTCGGCGCCAACCTCCGGACCGGAAGCGTAGTAGGCGAAGGTCTGCAGCCGCGCACCTTCGTGCCCCGGAACGAACTGGCGGAAGCCGATGGGCGTCAGTTCACCGCTGCTCGAGCCGAACATGACGACGGTCCCGCCGGGCGCGACCCGTTCGATCGCGTGTGCGAGGCTATCGCCGCCCACCGATTCGGTAATCAACGAGAACAGTCCTTCGGCCAGCTCGATCGTTTCGACGACCCGCTCGGCTCCGAGGCCGCGGAGATCCCCGGCATGCCGGGCGGCGGCGACCGCCACCACCGACGCGCCCTGCTGGCGGGCGATCTGGATCTGGAAACGGCCGACGGCGCCGCTTGCGCCGGTAATCAGGACCCGCTGGCCGGCCAGGTCGCCGCCGAGGCGCAGGGTCCGCAGCGCGGTCGTGCCCGCGACCGGAACAGTGGCGGCGGAGACGAAGCTGACGTCGTCCGGCAGGACGGCGAGGTGGTCGGTCGGAACGGCGACCCGTTCGGCCCACCCGGCCTCGTCGACCAGAGCCGCAACCCGGGCGCCGACGGCCGGCCCGGAGCCGTCGGCCGCGGCGAGCTCGACAATTCCGGCGACGTCCTGGCCAGGCACCCAGCCGTTCGGACGGATGTTGAGCAGGCGCAGTTCGCCGCGGTTCAGCGAGACTGCCCGGACCGAGACCAGCGCCTCATACGGGGCGGGCTCGGGCTCACCAAGCTCGGCGAGCCGCAACCCGGTGGCGCTGTCGGAAGATGTGACCAAGGCGAGCATTGGTATCGTCCCTTCTTGCTGCGTGGCGGACGCCAGCCTGTTTTCGTGCGCCGGGCTTGTTGGTCCGACGTTCAGAACGCAAGCAGGGCACTGAAACCCGCCCTGCCGTCTTCTGAGTTACTTAAGGCCCTAAACTATCGACTTTCCTGTTTGAGTAATTTAGATATCTTGGCAGTCGATCGCCAAAATCAGTCAATATGAGACAGCCTCTTCGCTACCCCTGGCCTTTCGATCCGGATGATGTCCTCGCGCCGGCAATCGCGGTGCGCGTTGACGTTACCGAAACCAGGGCGGAGGTGCCGGACCACCACCACCGCAAAGGGCAACTCGTCTTCGCGCTGGGCGGTGGCGTCACATGTCGCGTCCCCAGCGGCCTGTGGATGGTGCCGCCGCATTGCGCGGTGTGGATTCCCGGCGACATGGAGCACAGCAATATCGCGACCGCCAATGCCCGGATTTTCTTCGTCTATATCGAACCGGGAGCTACCGACCTGCCGGACCGGTGCTGCACGCTTTCGATCTCGCCGTTGCTGCGCGAGCTCATCATTGAGCTGACGGATCGCGTTGAGGACGATGACGCGAGGGGCGAGCTCCTGACCAGGGCTCTGCTCACCGAACTGCCGCGCATGCCTGTCCAGCAGCTGCATTTGCCGATCTCGTCCGAGCCGCGCTTGAGGCGCATCGCGGCGGCGTTGGCGCAAGATCCTGCCGATCGCAGCACGCTGGCGGAATGGGCCAGTCGCGTCGCGCTCAGCGAGAGCAGTCTCGCGCGTCTCGTGGTGAAGGAGACAGGGCTGACCTTCGGGCGCTGGCGCCAGCAACTGCACCTGATCGTCGCAATGCGCGAGCTGGCCTCCGGCGCCAGCGTGCAGCAGGTTTCGGCCGATCTCGGTTACGAATCGGTCACCGCCTTCATCACCATGTTCAAGAAAGCGCTTGGCAAGCCGCCGGCAAAGTATCTCAGCAGTGTCGCGCAAAACGGCGGCTCTGCGTTTGTCGCCTGAACCCGCACGCGGTCAACACTCGGACTTCAACTATCACTGCTCCTCGGCATACAGCAGCCGCGTCTTTGCCTCGGAGGTCGGCAACAGGCTGCGCTGGATCAGCGCCTCGACGTGGTCGTTGCGCTGGCGCGCGCTGTCGGCGCCCATCACCACGATGATCAGCCTGTGCCCGTCCGCATTATAGGAGGTGACGATGTTGAAGCCCGAAGCCCTGATGTAGCCGGTCTTGATGCCGTCGACCCCGCGCACCCGGCCGAGCATGTCATTGTGGCCGCGCACCAGCCTGCCGCGGAACATGAAGTCGCTTTCAGAGAAATAGTGGAAATGCTGCGGGAAGCGGGCGTGCAGCGCCATGCCGAGCACCGCCATGTCGCGCGCGCTCGTGTGCTGGTCGCCGTCCGGCAGGCCCGAGGCGTTGCGGAACACGGTGCTGCTCATGCCGATCTGGCGCGCCTTGGCGGTCATCATGCCGGCGAACGCCTCTTCGCTGCCGCCGAGATATTCGGCAACGGCGACCGCCACGTCATTGGCCGATTTGACGATGATGGCGCGGATCGCCGAATCGACGTCGATGGTCTCGCCGCGCCTGAACCGCAGCTTGGTCGGCGGCTGCCGGGCGGCGTTGTCCGACACCGGAATTTGCGTCTCCTTGCTGATGCGGCCCTGGTCCAGCGCCTCGAACAGGAGGTAGAGCGTCATCATCTTGGTCAGCGACGCCGGATAGCGCGGCGCCGTCGAGTTGACCTCGAACAGCGTCTTGCCGGTGCCGGCATCGATGACCATGGCGGCATATTTCTGCGGCGGCGCCGGTACCGCCAGCACGCTGTCGGGCGGCGTGACAGTCGTGCAGCCGGCAGCAAACAGCAGCAGCGCCAGCACAGCGACGCATTTGTGGATGGACGAAAAGAACCGGAAGGCGGACAAGTCAGTTCCGAAGGCAGGCAGTTTCTGAGACGAGGCGAAGCTATCTTAACGCAAAGGCACAGTCCATTTGGTTAATATCGGTCTGGCCCTCGAACGGTGCCCTGTCCACAGGCCGACGTGGCGCCGCCTGATGTGAATTGCCGGCCACCGCGCTTGCGCAACCGGCGGCGAGTGGGCTTTGCTGGCGCCGACAGAATCGGGCCGCCAGAATCGGGCTGGCAGAATCGGGCTGAATCGGTAGGTGCACATGGATACGGTCACGATCACGGCGAAGGGCATTTCGGTATCGGTCGATCTTGCCGTCGGCCATCTCGCCGACATGACGGTCGATATCGATGGCCGCCGGCTGAAGCCGCTGCATCGCGCACCCTGGGTCGGCGAGCCGCGCGAGATGCTGCCGAAAGACCTGCCCGAAGGGACGGTCCACCTGTCCGGCGATTTCCTCTGCGCACCCTTCTCGATCAGCGACGTCGAAGCGGCACCTTTGCATGGCTGGCCGGCAAATAGTCGCTGGGACGTCGTCGACAGCGCGGCAACGGCCGACGGCTGGCGCGCCGTCTTCCGCCTGCAGCGCCCGGTCATGGGCGCAACCGTCGACAAGATCCTGACCTTGCGCGACGATCATCCCTTTCTCTATCAGGAGCACGTCTTTTCCGGCGGCGCCGGCGCCATTCCCGTCGCCCACCACCCGATGACGGTGATGACGGCCGGCGGCAGGCTAGCGTTCTCGCCGAAGCGCCTTGCCGCAACGCCGAGTGAGGCGCCGGAGCCCGATCCGGCCCGCGGCCGCTCGTTGCTCGCCTACCCGGCGCGAACCGCCGACCTGACGCGCTTTCCCGCTGCCGACGGCGGCACGATTGACCTGACCACCTATCGCATGGACCAGCTGCGTGAGGACTTCGTCACGCTGGTCGAAGCCGACCATGGCGGACCGGGCTGGACGGCGCTGGCGCGCCAGGCGGAAGCCGACCTCGTGCTGGTGCTGAAGAACCCGGCCGAACTGCCGGTCACCATGCTGTGGGTCAGCAATGGCGGGCGCGACTATGCGCCGTGGAGCGGCCGCCACCGCGGCGTGCTCGGCATCGAGGACGGCCGCACGGCCGTCGGCCACGCCGCATCGCTCGGCGACAATTGGCTGAAGCGCGAAGGCGTGGCGACCGCCTTTGCCCTTTCCGAAGGGCGCCGCTTTTCGTTCCGCCATGTCATCGGCGCGCTGCCTTGGCCATCCGGCGAGCCGCCGCACGACGTCACGACCTCGCCGGGCCGCATGGGCATCCTGGCGGCTGACGGTGCCGTGCGCGACATCGGCTTCGACGGCGATTTCCTGCGGATCGGTCAATCCAGGCCCGATTGAAGGCTTGGCACAATCCGGCGTTTGAAATTTCCGAAAACTGCCGCCAAAATGCGCCAGAACCACCGTAAGGGGGCCAATGTCAGAAATCGCCCATATCGCTGCTGCCATTTTCAAGCGCGCCGGCAAGGCGCCGCGCTTCATCGTTGCCATTGCCGGTCCGCCCGGCGCCGGCAAGTCGACATTGTCGACAGGCTTGCACGACCTGCTGCCGGAAGGCACGGCGGAAGTCGTGCCGATGGATGGCTTCCATTACGATGACGTCGTTCTCGATCGACGCGGCCTTCGCGCGCGAAAAGGTGCTCCGGAAACCTTTGATTTTGCCGGCTTCGAAGCGCTGCTGAAGCGCATCCGCGCCGGCGAGCCGGATATCGCCATCCCGGTCTTCGACCGCAGCATGGAGCTGTCGCGCGCCGCCGCTGCGATTGTCGCCGCCGACACCAAATTCATTCTGGTCGAAGGCAATTATCTCCTGCTCGACGAGGAACCCTGGACGCGGCTGGCGCCGCTGTTCGACTTCTCGATCTTCGTCGATGTGCCGCGCGCCGAGCTCGAGCGCCGACTGCTGGAGCGATGGCACGAGCACGGCCGGTCCGACGAGGACGCGCGCGCCTGGATTGCTTCCAACGACATGCCGAACATTGATCGCGTGCTTGCTCGTCGGCGGCCCGCTGACCTGGTGGTCGGTGAACAGGCCTGATCTGTAAGGACTATTGGGCCGGAACCTTAACACTTTCAGGCCGTTATCCCGGACACGGCAATTGTGCCGCATGAGGGAACGGTTCGATGGAAACCATGGCAAGAAAGCCTGCGCCCGCCAAGGGCAGGGCAACACGATCAAAAGCCACTCGAGTGAAAACCAGCGCCGGCCCGGCAGCAGCGGCCCGCTCCAAGGATGCGGCAAAGCCCAGCTTTGGCAAGGCGGCGCCGAAAAAGGTGATGCCTGCCGCGGCCAAAGCCGCTGCACCCAAGCCCAAAAGATCGGCAAGCAGCAGAGGATCGATCGCAGGCAGCGCAATGCGCACTGTTAAAGCAACGGCCAATGTCGCCGCCGGTGCCGTGCTTGCCACCGCCAAAGGTGCGGCGTCGCTTGCTGCTTCCGTAGTCGGCAAGGGCGGCTCAAAGCCCCGGACCAAGGCAAAATAGCCGAGCGGAATCGACGTAAGATCAGCTTCTGGCCGGAATGGTGAGGCCCCTCTGCACCGCCGGTCGGGCGAGGCCACGCTCCAGCCATGCGCCCACGCTGGGGAAATCGTCGAAACCGACGAGTTCCCGCGCCTCGTAGAAGCCGATCAGATTGCGCACCCACCCAAGCATCGAAATATCGGCGATCGTGTAATCGTCGCCCATGATCCAGCTACGGCCCTTGAGCCTCGTTTCGAGGACGCCGATCAGCCGTCGCGACTCGTCGCGATAACGTTCCAGCGGGCGCTTGTCGGCGATTTCGCGCCCAGCGAATTTGTGGAAGAATCCGACTTGGCCGAACATCGGCCCGATCGAAGCCATCTGGAAGAACACCCACTGGATCGTCTCATAACGCAGCGTCGCGTCTGCCGGGACCAGCTGGCCGGTCTTGTCGCTGAGGTAAAGCAGGATGGCACCGGATTCGAACAAGCCGATCGGCTTGCCGCCCGGGCCGTCCGGATCGATCATCGCCGGTATCTTGCCGTTCGGGTTCAAAGACAGGAATTCCGGGGTCCAGCTCTCGTTCTTGCCGATATCGACGGCATGCGGCTCGTAAGGCAGGCCAAGTTCCTCCAGCGCGATCGATATCTTCACCCCGTTCGGCGTCGGAAACGAATAAAGCTGGATGCGGTCGAGGTGGCTCGCCGGCCAGCGCCTGGCAATCGGAAACGCGGACAGATCGGTCATCGAAACTCCTGGTAGGGGACCGCGCCGAGCGGCACGGTCATGGCGGGTCGCAGAGAGTTAGGCGCGACGCCTGGCGCGATCAATATGCGCATGGAAAGTTTCGCCGGCCCCGGTGAAGGACCCGCAAGGGGTGCGGTCACACGGCCTTTACCGCCAGCACCGCATTGGTGCCGCCGAAGGCGAAGCTGTTGCTGATCGCGGTGCGCACGGTGCGTTCGCGCGCCACGTTCGGCGTGATGTCGAGATCGCAGTCGGCGTCGGCTTCCCGATAATTGGCGGTCGGCGGCACGATGGCTTCGCGGATCGCCATCACGCAGGCGATCATTTCCAGCGCGCCGGAGGCGCCGAGGCAGTGGGCGTGCATCGATTTGGTCGAGGACACCGAAAGCTTGTAGGCATGGCCGCCGAACACGCGTTTGATCGCCGCCGTCTCGATCTGATCGTTGGCCTTGGTGCCGGTGCCATGCGCGTTGAGATAGTCGACGTCCTCGGGATTGAGCCCGGCATCGACGAGGCAGAAGCGCATCGCCGCCTCAGGCCCTTCGATGGTTGGCGCGACGATATCGGAGGCGTCGGCGGAAAGGCCGACGCCGGCGATTTCGGCAAGGATGGCGGCGCCGCGCGCCATGGCATGTTCATATGTTTCCAGCACCACCATGCCGGCGCCTTCGCCGAGCACGAGCCCCTGGCGGTCGGCCGAAAACGGCCGGCAGGTGTCCGGCGACAGTACCCGCAGGGCCTCCCAGCCCTTGAGGATGCCCCAGACCAGCGGCGCATCGGTGCCGCCGGCGACCATGACGTCGGCCCGGCCGAGCCTGATCTGATCGACCGCCGAGGCAATGGCGTGGTTGGATGACGAGCAGGCAGAAGTGATGCCGAACACCGGCCCGCGCAGACCAAGATTCATGCTGACATGGCCGGCTGCAGCGCCCGGCATTACTTTCGGGACGGTGAAGATGCCGGCGCGGTTCTTGCCTTCGAGCAGGATGGCGCGATAGTTCTCTTCGATCGCCTCCCAGCCGCAGACTCCGACGCCGACGACGGTGCCCATCCGGTAGGTGTTGGCCGCGTGCGGGTTCAATCCCGCCTGCTGTGCCGCCTCCCGCGCGGCGATCGTCGCCAGAAGGCTGAAGCGGTCCATCGACACGACCTGCTTGCGGTCGATGCCGTGCTCGGGAAGCGCCTTGATTTCGCAGCCGACCTTGACCTTCAGATCATGCAGCAGCGGATTGTCGATCGCGCCGATTGCCGAACGGCCGGCGCGCATTTCATTCCAGATTGCCGGTGCGTTGGTGCCGAGCCCGCATAATCCGCCGATGCCCGTGATGACGACGCGCTTGTGCATTCAGTCAGGCTTTTTTCGCGATCAGCGCGCGAACCGCCTCGACCATGTCGCCGACATTCTTCAGATTGCTCCAGGCATCGACAGTGTTCATCTCGATTTCGATGCCATACTCTTCCTCGAGATCGAAGATGATCTCCGTCAGTTCCAGCGAATGGATGCCAAGGGCGGTCAGTTCGGTACTGGTGGTGATTTCCTCGCCGCCCGGCTCGGCATGAGCCTTGATCTTGGCGATGATATCGTTTGCCAGCTGGTCAGCCATTCGGTTTATTCCCCAACTCTGTCGTTTCCCGACGCCAACTGATCAGCGCCCCTTTTGTCCTCGATTACGTCGTCATCGTCGCCTTTTACCCCCGCCAGGCGCCGGTGACCGTACCAAGGTGGCTCCCTCTATAGAAACCGAAACGCTGTCAAGCAACAAGCTATATATCGACAAAGCCGCCGCAGTGCTTAACGTTGGTGTCGTGGATACGATCGCATATAGCTTGACTTCAGTGCCGCCGGCCCAGCGTGTTGCCGGCGTCGCGCGGCTTGGCTGCGACTGGAACGGAGGCCGCACGCGTCTTCGGCGTCTGTACCAGGACGGTTCAGCCAAGATCCGCATGCCGGCGGTCTCGGCCGATCCGCTCGAAGCCGTCCTGATCAACACCGCCGGTGGGCTGACCGGTGGCGACCGTCTCGCCTGGGAGGTCGATGTCGGTGCCGGCGCCTCCGCAACCATAACAACGCAGGCCTGCGAGAAAATCTATCGCGCCGCATCCGACCGCGCCGAAGTGCGGGTGCAGCTGACTGTCGGGGAAGACGGCCACATTGCCTGGCTGCCACAGGAAACCATCGTCTTCGACCGCTCGGCCTTTGCCCGCAGCCTTGACGTGGAGCTTGCCACCGGAGCCGAGGCGCTGATCCTGGAGGCCACCGTCTTCGGCCGCCTGGCCATGGGTGAACGGGCCACGCAAGGCCATTTCCACGACCGCTGGCGCGTCCGCCAGGACGGGGCGCTGGTCCACGCAGAGGAGTTCCGCATCGGGCCGGACATTGCGGCCGCCTTGAACCGTCCCGCAGCGGCCGGCGGTGCCGTCGCCGTGGCGACGCTGCTGATGGTGTCGCCACGGGCAGAGGCTTTGCTCGAGCCGGCCCGGGGCATAGTCGGCGGCCAGGGCGGCGTCAGTTTCTGGAGCGTGCGGAAATCTGGCAAGCTTCTTGCGAGGCTGTTCGCCGAGGACGGCTACCAGCTCCGCAAGCGGCTGGTGCCGCTTGTCGAATTGCTCAACGGACGGGCGGGCCTGCCCAAATTATGGTCACTCTGATCTCGATTGTGCCACCGCAGGAAAAAGCGTGAATCTGACGCCAAGGGAGAAAGACAAGCTGCTGATCGCCATGGCGGCGATCGTGGCCCGCAAGCGGCTCGAACGCGGCGTCAAGCTCAATCATCCGGAAGCGATCGCGCTGATCACCGATTTCGTCGTCGAGGGTGCCCGCGACGGCCGCGCGGTCGCCGAGCTGATGGAGGCCGGCGCCCATGTCGTCACCCGGGCCCAGGTGATGCAAGGCATTGCAGAAATGATCCACGATGTGCAGGTCGAGGCGACGTTTCCAGACGGCACCAAGCTGGTGACCGTGCACGAGCCGATCAGATAACACCGCCAAGGAGAGGAAAATGCTTGAGCTGCGTCCCAACTGCGAGTGCTGCGACAAGGATCTGCCGCCCGATGCGACGGATGCAGTGATCTGCACCTTCGAATGCACCTTTTGCGCCGACTGCGCACAAAACGTGCTCGGTGGCGCCTGTCCGAATTGCGGCGGCAACTTCTCGGCCCGCCCGATCCGTCCGGCAGCGCTGCTGAAAAAATATCCGGCCTCCACTAAGCGCGTCCTCAAGGCAGAGGGTTGCGCTCCGGCCCGCAAGGCAGCGTGAGAGGGATGATGATCTCAAAGATGGAAGGCACGCCGATGATCCCCGCTACGATGAAACGCTCAACGCTGTCGGCGGTCCTGTTGCTGGCGGCAGCAATGCCAGCCTATGCCCATGTCGGCGTCGGCACGGGTTGGTCCTTCACCGCCGGCTTCTCCCACCCGCTCTCCGGCCTCGATCACATGACGGCGATGATTGCCGTCGGGCTATGGGCCGCGCTCAAGGGCGACAAAGCGATCTGGGCATGGCCGCTGGCCTTCGTAAGCGTCATGCTGGCCGGCGGCGTGCTTGGCATGCTGCATGTGCCGATGCCTTTCGTCGAGCCGGCGATACTGGCGTCCGTCGTGGCACTCGGGCTGCTGGTTGCGCTCGCCGTCGATCTTCCTGTCTCGGCCGGCGTCGCCGTCATCGGCCTGTTCGCGCTGTTCCACGGCTATGCCCATGGCACCGAGGTGCCTGAGAATGCCGGCGGACTCGGCTATATGGCGGGCTTTGCCGTTGCCACGGCACTGCTCCACGCCGTCGGCATCGCGGCCGGTCTCGGCCTCGGCTGGCGCTTCCGCGGGCTTGCCCGCGCCGCTGGCGCCGCTTGTGCCGCGATTGGCGCCGGCCCCGCTTTCGGCGTCGTGTGAGGCCGCGATGATCCCCGGCGAAATCATCACGGCAAGCGGCGAGATCGAACTGAACAAGGGTCTGGCGACGGTCACCTTGAAGGTAGCCAACAGCGGCGACCGGCCGATCCAGGTAGGCAGCCATTATCATTTCTTCGAGACCAATGAGGGACTGAGATTCGATCGCGACAAGGCCCGCGGCATGCGCCTCGACATCGCTGCCGGCACCGCCATGCGTTTCGAGCCCGGCCAAGAGCGCGACGTTACCCTGGTGCCGTTCGGCGGCAAGCGCGAGGTCTACGGATTTCAGCAGAAGATCATGGGCGCGCTGTGAGATCGAAGGCGTCGAGCAGTTTCGGCTCAGCCGGGCGGCTTGGCCGCCGCATAGATGACGACCTTTCCCGGATCGTCGAATTCCACCGCCAGAACGTCCTCGGTTTGCACTCGCCGCGAATCGATGGCGTTGAACAGCAATGCGTTCGCCTCGATCTCCTTGCGCAGCTCGGCGATGTCGTCCCGATGTTGCCTGACCTTGTTTTCGATCGCCGGCGGCGGGCCGCCTTCGGTGCGCGCGGCATCGGTAAGAAACACGATATCGACCTTGTCGAGCTTGGATGTCTTGCGCACGGCGGCGATGTTTTCACGCGTGCGGTCGATCGCCGAACTGACCTTGCCGGCTTCCGCATTTGTCTGGGTCTCTTCCTGGCCGACCTCCGAGCCGACGATCCGGTTGACGGTCTCGGCGCTGTCGAGGCTCTGCGCGTTCAGCGCGGCGTGCGGAATGCTGGCTGCCAGAAACGCGGTCGCGGCAATCCCATGCAGCCATCTGGTGTCGGAGAAGGTGGTGATCGCCATCGCTCGTTCTCAGGGTCCTTTTCGAGGCTCGTGTCAGGGCGACAGGACCGAAACGCAACGTCCCCCGTGAAGGTTCCCTTTGCGATGCGGCGGGCTGGCCGGGCGCCGGCCCGCCGCCTCGTCTCGTCAGCTCGCTTTCTTGGTGATCAGCGTCAGCGCGCCATTGGTGCTCATGCTGGCGGCGATCACCTGCGCCGAGGTGAGCCCCTTGGCTTCGAGCGCGGATTTGACCTGCGGTGTCGCGTCGATCGAGCCGCGCAGTTTCTGCAGGTCGGCATCGCTGCGCTTGGCGATGACCTCGTTGACCTTGGCTTGAGTGTCCGCGGGCAGATCCTTGATATCGACGACGTTGATCGCGTGGATGGTGGGCGCCTGCGGCTGCGCCCCGGGCGTGGCAGGAGCAGGCGCGGCCGGCGCCGGACTGGGCTGCTGCGCGGGCTGTTGCTGGGCGCTGGCGGCGGTTGCGAGCACCAGCGTGGCGGCGGCTGCCAGAAGGGTCGTTTTGCGCATGGATGTTCCTTTCCATCGATTGGCAAATTGTGGTTTTGGGGTGGCCCGGCCACCTCAAACGCTAAATGGGATCGGAAAGTGTCGCTCAGCGGGTCATTGCGTGACCATAGGATGGCGGCAATGTGGGGCCCGGCTTCGACAAGCGGTATTTTCGGGCTGTATTTCGGGAGCAATTGCTGATGGCTAAAATCACCCGCGCCGCCTATGCGCAGATGTACGGCCCGACCGTCGGCGACAAGGTCCGGCTCGCCGACACCGAGCTGTTCATCGAGGTCGAAAGGGATCTCACTCTTTACGGCGAGGAGGTGAAGTTCGGTGGCGGCAAGGTCATCCGCGACGGCATGGGCCAGAGCCAGGTGTCGCGCGCGCAAGGCGCGGTCGACACCGTCATCACCAATGCGCTGGTCGTCGATGCCACCGCCGGTATCGTCAAGGCAGATATCGGCCTCAGGGACGGCCGTATCGCCGCGATCGGCAAGGCCGGCAATCCGGATACCCAAGGCGGCGTCACCATCATCATCGGTCCCGGCACCGAGATTATCGCCGGCGAGGGCAAGATCCTGACCGCCGGCGGCTTCGACGCGCATATCCACTTCATCTGCCCGCAGCAGATCGAGGAAGCGCTGATGTCGGGCATCACCACCATGCTCGGCGGCGGCACCGGCCCGGCGCACGGCACGCTGGCCACCACCTGCACGCCTGGGCCGTGGCATCTGGCGCGCATGATCCAGTCTTTCGACGCCTTCCCGATGAATATCGGCCTGTCGGGCAAGGGCAACGCGTCGCTGCCCGCCGCGCTCGAGGAGATGGTGCTTGCCGGCGCCTGCTCGCTGAAGTTGCACGAGGACTGGGGCACGACGCCGGCTGCAATCGACTGCTGCCTGTCGGTCGCCGACGATTACGACGTGCAGGTAATGATCCACACCGACACGCTGAACGAGTCCGGCTTCGTCGAAAACACGGTCGCGGCGATCAAGGGCCGCACCATCCATGCCTTCCACACCGAAGGCGCCGGCGGCGGCCACGCGCCTGATATCATCAAGGTCTGCGGCCTGCCTAACGTCATTCCGTCCTCGACCAACCCGACACGCCCCTACACGATCAACACGCTGGCCGAACACCTCGACATGCTGATGGTCTGTCACCATCTGTCGCCGTCGATCCCCGAAGATATCGCCTTTGCCGAGAGCCGCATCCGCAAGGAAACCATCGCCGCCGAAGACATTCTGCACGACATCGGCGCCTTCTCGATCATCTCGTCGGACAGCCAGGCCATGGGCCGTGTCGGCGAAGTGGCGATCCGCTGCTGGCAGACCGCCGACAAGATGAAGCGGCAGCGCGGTTCGCTGCCGCAGGAGACCGGCGACAACGACAATTTCCGCGTCCGCCGCTACATCGCCAAATACACCATCAATCCGGCCATCGCGCATGGCCTGTCGAAGGACATCGGCTCGGTGGCGGTGGGAAAACGCGCCGACCTCGTGCTGTGGAATCCGGCCTTTTTCGGCGTCAAGCCGGACATGGTGCTGATCGGCGGCATGATCGCCGCCGCCCCGATGGGCGATCCCAACGCCTCGATCCCGACGCCGCAGCCGATGCATTACCGGCCGATGTTCGGGGCCTACGGCAAGGCGATGACCAATTCGTCGGTGACCTTCGTTTCGAAGGCCGCGCTCGACGCCGGCCTGCGCGGCAGGCTCGGCGTCGACAAGCAGATGGTCGCGGTCGAAAACACCCGCGGCGGCATCGGCAAGCATTCGATGGTGCTCAATGACGCCACGCCGCATGTCCAGGTCGACCCCGAAACCTATGAGGTCCGCGCCGACGGCGAACTCTTGACCTGCGAGCCAGCAACCGTGCTACCGATGGCGCAAAGGTACTTTTTGTTTTGAGGTGATGCGTGTTCTGGCGCACAAGCTCCCCGCTGGACGCCGACGACGAGGAGTGGCAGCTCGATTGCTGGGGTTGGCTGCTCAGGCATTTCGGCGGGGCAGCCGCGCTGCGCAAACGTTCGCTGATCTTGCCAACACGAGCATTTTTCACCCCCTCTGAAGAACAGGGGCACGCCGCTGCATCGCACTATTTCGGGCAGGTGGCGGCATATTTTGGCATCGATGCGGCCCGCTTCAATCTCGTGCCACAGGAAGATTCAATCGATCCGGTTTTGGGACCGCTTCAGGTCCTTCAGGACGCGCCGCGGGAGCCTGCCGGGACCTTCTCCGTGTCCCGGGGCGGTGCCATGACAATCACCTACAATCCGGCGATCGTTCCCAAGCCCATGAAGCTCATTGCGACGTTCGCGCATGAGATTTGTCATCCATTGCTGTTCTCGGTGCCTGAAGAACCGCCGGGCGGCACCGAGATGGAGGAGTTCGCAACCGATCTCGCGGTCACCTTCTTCGGCTTTGGTATCTTCAATTCCAACACTGCGGCGAGTTTCACTCAGTACCGCGACACCGCCACCGGCACGCAAGGCTGGTCCTTCGAGCGACAAGGCTATCTGTCGCCAGCGGAACGCGCCTTTGCGCTGGCGCTGTTCATCCAGGCGCGCGGTCAGGGAATACAGGACGCGCGCGAGTATCTGGATTCCGGGCCGTTGGCCTATTTTCGCAAGGCAACGAAGTATCTGGCGCAGACGCCATCCATTTCATCCGATCTGCTTGCGGCGCACCAATAGCCAAGGTCTCAACGGACTCAAGATTCGAACGGCAGGTCAGCGCAGCAGAAACCGGTTTTCACTTTTCAGATCACAATCTAGAACGCCAAATGTAGAACATGCCGCGCCAGGCTTATGGACCCGCAACTCCCCAACGCCCACGACATTTTCCCGCATATCCGCATCGTCCTGGGCATGGTGATCGGCCTCGGCGTCACCCGCCTGCTGTCGGGGCTCGCCCGCATCGTCCAGCATCCCGGCCAGTACCGGCTCTATCCCGTGCACCTCGCCTGGGTTGCGTCGGTGCTTTTGATGCTGGTGCATTTCTGGTGGTGGGAGTTCGGTCTGTTCCAGATCGAGAATTGGACCTTCGGCAAATACCTGTTCATCATCTTCTACGCCGTCACGCTGTTTTTGCTTTGCGCGCTGCTGTTTCCGGATTCGATGCTGGACTACACCAGCTATGAGGATTTCTTCTATTCGCGCCGGGCCTGGTTCTTCGGCCTGCTGGCGGCGACCTATCTGCTCGACGTGATCGACACGCTGCTGAAAGGGCCGGAGCATTTCGCCCATTTCGGCGTCGAATATCTGATCCGCACCCCGGTTTTCGTTGCGCTTTGCGTCATTGCGATCCTGATGCGCGACCGCCGTTTCCATATCGCCTTTGTCGCCGGCGCGCTCGTCTATCAGATATCGTTCATCCTGCGGCTCTTCGACACGATCGTCTGAGCCCCATTGGGGCGGCGGATGCGATAGGCTAGGCTTTTTGGGAGAGGCAGTTTTTACATGAAGCTCGATATTCGCACCGACTTCACCAAATTCCCGCGCGCCGTCTCCGCCCTGGCCGCAGGCGAAGCCGGAACCACGACGCCATACGACAGTGCGGTGCTTGCTCATGACGAGCGGCATCTGCGCCGTCGCGCCATCGAAACGGCCCGTAGCGACAAAGTGCTGGTCGACCTGCCCGAACCGGTGACCTTGAACCATGGTGACCGGCTGGTGCTGGAGGATGGCCGCCACATCGAGATCATCGCGGCCGAGGAGCCGCTCTACGATATCCGTGCCGGCGGCCCTGTCCATCTGGCAGAGCTTGCCTGGCACATCGGCAACCGCCATCTCGCAGCCGCCATCGAAGCTGGGCGCATCCTCATCCTGCGCGACCATGTCATCAAGGCGATGCTGGAGGGATTGGGCGCCACCGTGAGCGACGTTTCCGAACCGTTCAAGCCGGTGCGCGGCGCCTATTCCGGGCATGGCGGGCACGGCCATGCCCATACCGAGGTGCATGCGCACAGCCATGCCGAAGCGCATTCCCATGGCCATAGCGAATCGCATTCCCACAGCCATTCGCACGACCATGACCATGACTGACCAGCCTTCCGACGTTGCCCAGCTTTCCAATATTGCTTTGTTGCGGCTGATGGCGTGGCTGTCGCCTTCCTTCCCGGTCGGCGGCTTTTCCTACAGCCATGGTCTCGAGCAAGCCGTGCATGCCGGGCTGGTTGCCGACAGCAAAGAGCTCGCCGCGTGGCTGGAAACGCTGGTCGAGATGGGTTCGGGCTGGAATGATGCGGTGCTGTTTGCCGAAAGCTGGCGCAGGGCGCGCGAAACCGGCGATCTCGATGAAATCGTCGCCCTTGCCGAAGCTCTGGCAGGCTCGCGCGAGCGCCATGCCGAGACCATGCTGCAGGGCGCTGCTTTCCTGAAGGCGGCCATCGCCTGGCCGTGCCAGGTGCTGGATCGCCTGCCGGCCGAATGTGCCTATTGCGTTGCCGTCGGCGCCGTTGCCGGCGATCACGGCATTGCGCTGCGGGACGCCCTGGCGGCCTTTCTGCAGGCCTTCTTCTCCAATCTCGTCCAGGCTGCGATCCGGCTTGGCATCGTTGGCCAGAGTGCCGCGATGACGCTACTGGCCGCCTTCGAACCGCTTGCCCTGGCCACGGCCGACCGCGCTGCCGACTCGACCCTCGATGATCTCGGCGGCTGCGCTTTCATCTCCGACGTCACGGCGATGAAGCACGAGGCCCAGTATTCGCGGCTGTTCCGCTCATGATCGTCCTCGCTTTCGCCCTCTCGCTCGTCCTGCTGTTGATCACAGCACTGCATGTTTATTGGGGCATTGGCGGCATCTGGCCGGGCAGGGACGCTGCCTCCTGCGCCCGCGCGGTGGTCGGCTTCCGTGGCGTCGACGAAATGTCGGCGCCCTTCGCCAGCTTCGCCGTTGCCGCATGCCTGGGCCTGGCGACACTGTGGCCCATGGCGCTCGAAGGTGTGTTTGCCACGCCCTTTCCCAAGGCAGGGCTTGCCGCCACAGCGCTGCTCATCGCACTGGTCTTCCTGGCGCGCGGCATTGCCGGCTTCACGCCGTGGTGGCGCCGGTTGACGCCCGAACAGCCTTTCGCGCGGCTCGATCTGCGTTATTATTCGCCGCTGTGCCTGCTGATCGGGCTTGGCTTTGCCATTCTTGCCCTCACGGAGTTCCCCGCATGATATCACCCAACGGTCCTCTTCGCGTCGGCATCGGCGGTCCGGTCGGCTCGGGCAAGACGACGCTCACCGAAAAGCTTTGCAAGGCGCTGCGTGACGAGTTCTCGATCGCGGTCGTCACCAACGACATCTACACCAAGGAAGACGCCATGATGTTGGCCCGGCTGCAGGCGCTCCCTGAGGATCGCATCATCGGCGTCGAGACCGGCGGCTGCCCGCACACCGCCATTCGCGAGGACGCCTCGATCAATCTGCAGGCGATCGCCGAGATGACCAAAAAATTCCCGGATCTCGACATCGTCTTCATCGAATCGGGCGGCGACAACCTCGCCGCCACCTTCTCGCCGGACCTGGCCGACCTGACGCTTTATGTCATCTCAGTTTGCCAGGGCGAGGAGATCCCGCGCAAGGGCGGGCCGGCAATCACGCGGTCGGATTTCCTGGTCATCAACAAGAGCGACCTTGCGCCCTATGTGAACGTCAATCTCGACGTGATGGAAAGCGACGCTGCCCGCATGCGCGGCAAACGGCCGTTCGGCTTCACCGACCTGTCGCGCGGCAAAGGGCTTCAGGAGGTGATAGATTTCATCGTCGAACATGGCGGGCTGAGGGTCGGCACGGCCACCAGCACGGCGGCATAACGGCGCTCGCCTGCACCAAACAAAACCGGTTGCGCGTGTTCCAGCCGCGCGGCATCCTTGCTTCTTTCACGGAGGTTTACGATGAGCATCACGCGCCTGCAGAAGGAAGTGCTGACCAACCTGGCGTTCTATGAGGAGCGCGTCGATCTGGCTTGCGCCTTCCGCTGGACGGCGCGGCTTAACATGCATGAGGCGGTGGCCAATCATTTTTCGCTGGCGGTCAACGACGATGGCTCGCAATTCCTGATGAACCCTAACCAGGTGCATTTCTCGCGCATCAAGGCGAGCGATCTGCTTCTGATCGACGCCAATGATCCCGACACGCTGGTCGGCCCGAATGCGCCTGACCCGACGGCGTGGGGCCTGCATGGTGCCATCCATCGCAACGTGCGTCATGCGCGCTGCGTCATGCATGTTCACTCGATCCACGCCACCGTGCTTGCCTCGCTCGCCGACTCGACGCTGCCGCCGGTCGACCAGAACTCGGCGATCTTCTTCAACCGCCATGTCGTCGACGCTCATTATGGCGGGCTGGCCTTCGAGGAAGAGGGCGAGCGCTGCTCCCAGCTTCTTGTCGACCCGAAGGTCAAGGTGATGGTGATGGGCAACCATGGCGTGCTGGTCATCGGCGACAGCGTCGCCGACACCTTCAACCGCATGTTCTATTTCGAGCGCGCCGCCGAAACCTATATCAAGGCGCTGTGGACCGGCCGGCCGCTGCGGGTACTGTCGGATGAGATCGCGGAGAAAGCGGCAAGGGAACAGGAAGACTATCCCGGCCAGGCCGAGCGCCACCTTTCCGAACTGAAGGCGACCCTCGACGAGCAGGAGCCTGCCTACCGGAGTTGAGGGCGGTCCCGCCGGGCCTGCTTAAAGCCCGAGTTCGGCCCGCAATTCGCCGGCGCTGTTGATGACAATCGCCCCCGGCGGCCCCTCCATGGGCACCTCTGGCCAGAAGATCGTCTTCATCCCAGCTGCCAGCCCCGCCGTGGCGCCGGTCACGCTGTCGTCGACCGCCACGGCCTCGGCGGGATCGACGTCGGCCAACCAGGCGGCGCGCAGGAAAGGTTCGGCATGCGGCTTGCCTTCACGCACGTCGTTGCGGCTGACCGTCTTCATGCCGGGATATACGAGGCCTACGGCGCGCAGATTGGCATCGACGATCAGTCTGTCCGAGTTGGACACCACCGCTTGCGGCACGCCAAGCGCGCGCAGCTCATTGAAAATCTCGATCGCGCCGGTGCGTGGCGTCAGCGTTTCGGCCATCGGCAGGTAGTGATCGTATTTGCGCACGATCCAGTCGTCGAAAGGCAGGTCGAGGCCGAATTCGTCGCGCAGCATTTCGTAGACCGGCCATGCGGCGATGCCGAGCACGCGCTCATGCAGGTCGGCCGGCGGCGCGATGCCGACGCTGTGCAGCGCCGCAATCAGCGCCGCCTCGTGCAGCGGCTCGCTGTCGACCAGCGTGCCGTCCATATCCCAGAAAACCGCTTTCGGCGTCATGCAAGGCTCCATTCTCAAAAAATTCCTTAAAGCGTTTAGCGCACGAGATAAACCGCCGCGTCCCCGCTAATGCATGTCGCGCAAAGTGTGCAGCGGTTTTGCGATGACGACATGCATAAAAAGCAACCTAAAACGTGTCGCATGAGGCCGATCGAACGCAACGCGCTTTAGAACCGGGATTGGTGCAACCTCGACAGCCTTGCTGTTGCAACGAGACTGGGTCGACTTGTCACTTCGCTCCAAACACCAAGTTTCACCACTAGGCAATTGCTCTTACAATAAGCAATTGCGCGCACGTTCATTCCCTGCGAAACTACTGCGCTCCGCCTCTTATGCTCGGCGGGGTTGGGAGGCAGGAACTTGAATTCGCGGCAGGACAGCGGCGGCAACAGGCTGGACGACGCGGCGCGTGCCGGCTGGCTCTATTATGTCGCAGGCAACACCCAGGACCAGATCGCCGCCACGCTTGGCATCTCGCGGCAGACGGCGCAGCGCCTGGTGTCGCTCGCAGTCTCTGAAGGGCTGATCAAGGTGCGCGTCGACCATCCGATCGCCAATTGCCTCGACCTTGCGGCACGGCTGAAATCGCGCTTTGCGCTCGATCTGGTCGAGGTGGTGCCGAGCGACCCTTCTTCTTCCTCCACCGTCATCGGCGTCGCCGAGGCGGCGGCGGCCGAGATCGAACGGCGGCTGCGGTCGCCGGTGCCGATCGTCATGGCGATCGGCACCGGCCGCACGCTGAAGGCCGCGATCGAGCAACTGCCGCCGATGGAATGCCCGCAGCACAAGGTGGTATCGCTCACCGGCAACATCTCGCCGGACGGCTCGGCGGCCTTCTACAACGTCATCTTCACCATGGCCGACAGGGTCAAGGCGCGTTCGTTTCCGATGCCTTTGCCGGTCATCGCTTCCTCGCCCGAGGAGCGCGAGATGCTGCTCAGCCAGCCGATGATCCAGCCGACGCTGGCGCTTGCGGCCGAGGCCGACGTCACCTTTGTCGGCATCGGCGATCTCGGCCCGAAGGCGCCGCTTTACGAGGACGGCTTCATTTCGGAGGGTGAATTAAAGGCGCTGCAGAAGGCCGGCGGCGTCGCCGAGATCGTCGGCTGGGTATTCGATCGTGACGGCCGCATGATCGAGGGCATCACCAATGATCGGGTGTCGTCGGCACCGCTGCCGTCGCGCGAAAAGTCGCTGGTGATCGCGCTTGCCATGGGCGACCGCAAGCTGCCGGGCATCTTCGCCGCCGTCAACCGGCGGCTGGTCAACGGCCTCATCACCGATGAGCGGACCGCCGCCGCCTTGCTGGCGGGCGCATGATCTCCGAGCCGCTGGCGGTCGGAAACGATCATGTGAAATCGAAATGCACCTGAAGCCCCGATAAAACGAGCGTCACTACTGGTGCCGGCCGCAAGGATCGTTGCCGTCGAGAAAGCCCATGTCGCGCTGCAGATGCGGCGGCAGCTCCCGGACGTCGAGATAGGCCCGTTTCCGCGCCGCGTGCCTTGCCAATCCCCGCGCCAACCGTGAAAACCAGCCATGGGCTGGAGCAAGAAGCAGCTTTTCCTGTATCGTGGTCATGATCGTCAGCCTTCGCTATCTCTAGGCGTAATTGATCTTCAATACGGAATATCGGTAGGACCGGCCGGTGCCGCCAATCAAACGTCGATCACTGCCCATAAGGAGGGCTTATGCCGGAGCTCAATTCACGACAGCTGGTTTCGCAGCTTCCTCCGCTTCAGGCGATCCGGGTGTTCGAGGCGGTGGCGCGGCATCTCTCGTTCACCAAGGCCGCCCAGGAGCTTGGCATGACGCAGGCGGCGGCAAGCTATCAGATCAAGCTTCTGGAGGAGCGCATCGGCGCGCCCCTGTTCTTGCGCCAGCCAAAACAGATCGTGCTGACCGAACCCGGCCAGCGCCTGGCGCCCGCGGTCAGCGAGGCGTTCGCGCTGTTGAGCGGCGCCTATGCCGCCGCGCGCACCGGCGCCGACGGCTTGCTTTGCGTTTCGACGCTGCTGACATTTGCCTCCAACTGGCTGGCGCAGCATCTCGGTTCATTCCAGGTCGCGCATCCGTCGCTGGCGGTGCGCGTCGATACTTCGAACAGGGTTGTCGACTTTGCCAGAGAGGATATCGACATCGCCATCCGCTCCGGCGGCGGCAACTGGCCGGGCGTCGAGACCCATATGCTTTTCAGGGCCGATTTCACGCCGGTCCTTAGTCCAAAGCTCGCGGCAAGCATCGGCGGCGTCAAGGAGCCGGCCGACCTGCTGCGGCTGCCGATCCTCGACCCGGGTGACATCTGGTGGCGGGACTGGTTTGCCGCCGCCGGCCTGCCGGTCGAGGAGCTGGCCAAGCGTCCCGGCACCAGCATGGGCGCGCAGGCCTACGAGGCCAATGCCGCGATTGCCGGCCACGGCGTGGCGATCGTTACCAAGGCGCTGTTCAAGACCGAACTTGCCGACGGCCGCCTGATCCAGCCCTTTGATCTGGTCGGTGACGACGGCCACGCCTATTGGCTGGTCTATCCGACGGCACGACGCAACGTGCCGAAGATCCGCGCCTTCCGCGATTGGATCCTGAGCGAGATCGCTTGCCAGTAGACTGAATCCCAGCAAGCCCGATAGCAAAGCGCCCGGCCCAATCAGCCCGGCCGAATCCTTCGTCAGACATGCCGCAACCGTCCCAGGCTTGCCGTTGCACGAGACCCGGCGTGCTGCGCTGCAGCAACGAATCTGTCTTGACATAATTCATCGCAAGTGAGTAATTGCTCACAGCCAAGGCAAATGCTCATCTTGGTTTATGGGAGGAATTTTGATGAAACTTCGCACGTTCACCCTAGGCCTGTTCTCGGCCAGCGCCCTCGCTTTCGCCGCGCATGCCGAATCCATCACCATCGCCACGGTCAACAATGGCGACATGGTCCGCATGCAGAAGCTGACCGACGACTTCACCGCCAAAAATCCCGACATTCAGCTGCAGTGGGTCACGCTCGAGGAAAACGTCCTGCGCGAGCGCGTCACCACCGACATCGCCACCAAGGGTGGCCAGTACGACGTGATGACCATCGGCACCTATGAAGTGCCGATCTGGGCCAAGCAGAACTGGCTTTTGCCGCTCGACAAGCTCGGCGACGATTACGACGTCAAGGACATCATCCCGGCCATAGCCGGCGGCCTGTCGGTCGACGGCAAGCTCTACGCAGCCCCGTTCTACGGCGAAAGCTCCTTCGTCATGTACCGCAAGGACCTGATGGAAAAGGCCGGGCTCAAGATGCCCGATGCACCGACCTGGGACTTCATCAAGCAGGCCGCCGACAAGGTGACCGACCGCGCCAACGGCGTGAACGGCGTCTGCCTGCGCGGCAAGGCCGGCTGGGGCGAGAACATGGCCTTCCTGACCGCCATGTCGAACTCGTTCGGCGCGCGCTGGTTCGACGAGAACTGGAAGCCGCAATTCGACCAGCCCGAATGGAAGAACACGCTGCAGTTCTATGTCGACCTGATGAAGGCCGACGGCCCCGAGGGCGCGTCGTCCAACGGCTTCAACGAAAACCTTGCGTTGTTCCAGCAGGGCAAATGCGGCATGTGGATCGACGCTACCGTCGCTGCCTCCTTCGTTTCCGACCCGAAGAACTCCACCGTCGCCGACAAGGTCGGCTATGCGCTGGCGCCGGACAATGGCCTCGGCAAGCGCGGCAACTGGCTGTGGGCATGGTCGCTAGCCATCCCCGCCGGCACGCAGAAGGCCGACGCCGCTCAAAAGTTCGTATCCTGGGCAACCAGCAAGCACTATGCCGAGCTCGTCGCCTCGAAGGAAGGCTGGGCCAACGTTCCGCCGGGAACGCGCTCGTCGCTCTATGCCAATCCCGAATACCAGAAGGCAGCACCTTTCGCCAAGATGACGCTGGACTCGATCAACTCCGCCGACCCGACGCACCCAACCGTCAAGCCGGTGCCTTATGTCGGCGTCCAGTTCGTCGCCATTCCTGAGTTCCAGGGTCTCGGCACCACCGTCGGCCAGCTCTTCTCGGCGGCACTTGCCGGCCAGTCGAGCGTCGACGATGCCTTGAAGCAGGCGCAGGACGCCGCCACCGCGACGATGACCGAGGGCGGTTACATCAAGTAAGCTCCTCCCGGTGCCGGTTGCCAATGGCGACCGGCAACGGCCGCCCGAATCCCAGTTCGGGCGGCCAGCTTTCACACCGCTGAAAAACTTGGCCGACCTCGAAGGGTGACCGTCATGGCTACTCAGCAGACCCGTTCGCTTGCCCGTTTCATGATGGCGCCATCCGTGGTGCTGCTGCTGGTCTGGATGATTGTGCCGCTGGCATTCACGCTGTGGTTTTCCTTCCAGCAATACAACCCGCTCAATCCGATGCGCGACGGCTTCGTCGGGTTTTCGAACTACGCGCTGTTCTATTCCAACCCGGCATTCCTGCAGTCGATCCTCAACACGCTCACCATCGTCGTCAGCGTGCTTTTGATCACGGTGATCGGCGGTATTCTGCTCGCCCTTCTGCTCGATCAGCCGATGTGGGGACAGGGCATCGTCCGCATCCTTGTCATCTCGCCGTTCTTCGTCATGCCACCGGTGGCAGCACTGGTCTGGAAGAACATGATCATGCATCCGCAGTACGGGGTTTTCGCCGATATTGCTCGCTTCTTCGGCGGGCAGCCGATCGATTGGTTCGGGCAGCACCCGCTCCTGGCGATCATCATCATCGTCGCCTGGCAATGGCTGCCGTTTGCTACGCTGATCCTGTTGACCGCGCTTCAGTCGCTCGACGGCGAGCAGAAGGAAGCCGCCGAAATGGACGGCGCCGGCTTCATCAGCCGCTTCATCTATTTGACGCTGCCTCATATGTCGCGCGCCATAACCGTCGTCATCCTGATCCAGACGATCTTCCTGCTGTCGGTCTATGCCGAGATCCTCGTTACCACCAATGGCGGCCCGGGTTACGCCTCCACCAACCTGCCCTTCCTCGTCTATCAGAAGGCATTGCTGGAGTTCAAAATCGGCCAGGCGTCCGCCGGCGGTATCATTGCCGTCATTCTCGCCAACATCGTTGCCTTCTTCGCCATGCGCGCCGTCGGCAAGAACCTGGATAAATAAGGGAGGATAAGATGGCACGTGCGCTGAACCACCCCCGCTCCGTCCCGCTGCGCGGGACAGCTCTCCCCCTGCCCGGCGTAGAGGAAAGGCCTGCATCGAAACCGCGCTCTTCCTCTACCCCGTCGATCGGGAGAGAGGTGGTTTGCGCAGCAAACCGGAGTGGGGGTCGACCCTGCCGCCAACATCGCCGATAGGGAGGACCTGACCATGGCACGTGCAGTCACCACCCAGCACAAGACGATTGCTACCGCGGCCGCCTGGATCGTCGCGCTGCTGATCTTCTTCCCGATCCTCTATACGATCATCACCTCGTTCAAGTCGGAGCAGGAGGCTATCCAGGGCTTCAACCTGTTCCCGTCGGGAACCACGGAGAGCTATTCCGAGGTCCAGGCGCAGAACGGCTATTTCAAATTCTTCCTGAACTCGGTGTTCCTGTCGGTCGGCTCGACCATCCTGGCTCTGCTCGTCGCCATACCGGCGGCATGGTCGATGGCGTTTTCGCCGGGCAAACGCACCAAGGACATCCTGATGTGGATGCTTTCCACCAAGATGATGCCGGCCGTCGCCGTTCTGTTTCCGATCTATCTGATCTTCCGCGATACCGGTCTGCTCGACAGCCGCATCGGCCTGATGGTCATGCTGATGCTGATCAACCTGCCGATCGTGATCTGGATGCTTTACACCTATTTTCGCGAGATACCGGGCGAGATCCTGGAAGCGGCGCGCATGGACGGCGCATCGCTCTGGAACGAGATCATCTACGTGCTGACGCCGATGGCGGTCCCCGGCATCGCCTCGACCATGCTGCTCAACATCATTCTCGCCTGGAACGAGGCGTTCTGGACGATCCGGCTGACCACCACCGAGGCCGCGCCGCTCACCGCTTTCATCAGCTCCTTCTCCAGCCCGCAGGGGCTGTTCTGGGCCAAGCTTTCGGCCGCCTCGACGCTGGCGATCGCGCCGATCCTGATCATGGGCTGGTTCAGCCAGAAGCAGTTGGTTCGAGGCCTGACATTCGGCGCGGTAAAGTAGCGGGCATTGGCTGACGCAAAACGAAAAGATAGCCCTTCGGGGGAGGAAACCATGGGAAACATCACGCTCAAGAACGTCTCCAAATCCTTCGGGGCGACGTCCATCATCCCCGGCCTCGATCTGGTCATCGAGGACGGAGAGTTCGTCGTCTTCGTCGGCCCGTCGGGCTGCGGCAAATCCACCCTGTTGCGTCTGATCGCCGGCCTCGAGGATACCAGCGGCGGCACCATCATCATCGATGGTCGCGACGTCACCGGCGAGGCGCCGGCCAAGCGCAAGCTGGCTATGGTGTTCCAGTCCTATGCGCTCTACCCGCACATGACGGTGGCCAAGAACATCGCCTTCCCGCTGAAGATGGCGGGCGAGGACCAGGCGACCATCGACAAGAAGGTGAAGGACGCCGCGCGGATCCTGAACCTCACCAACTACCTCGACCGCCGCCCCGGCCAGCTCTCCGGCGGCCAGCGGCAGCGCGTCGCCATCGGCCGCGCCATCGTGCGCCAGCCGTCGGCCTTCCTGTTCGACGAGCCTTTGTCCAATCTCGACGCGGCGCTGCGCGGCACCATGCGGCTGGAGATCAGCGAGCTGCATCACCAGCTCAAGACCACCATGGTCTACGTCACCCACGACCAGATCGAGGCGATGACCATGGCCGACAAGATCGTCGTGCTCAATGCCGGCAATATCGAGCAGGTCGGCTCGCCGATGGAGCTCTATAAGACGCCGAAGAATCTGTTCGTCGCCGGCTTCATAGGTTCGCCGAAGATGAACCTGATCGAAGGCGCGCCGGCCGCCAAATATGGCGCCAAGACAGTCGGCATCCGCCCGGAGCATATGAACATTTCGAAGACGTCCGGCGACTGGAAGGCGACGGTCGGGGTTGCCGAGCATCTCGGCTCCGACACGTTTTTGCACGTCCAGGCGGATGGTGTCGGGCAGCTGACGGTGCGTGCCGACGGCGAGTTGGCCGCCCATCACGGCGACACAATCTACCTGACGCCGGAAAAGGCCAAGCTGCATCGTTTCGGCGCCGATGGGAAGGCGATGCTGCAATGAGGCTCCGGGGTAAATCGGCGCTGATTACCGGATCGGCGCGCGGCATCGGCAGGGCGTTTGCCGAAGCCTACATGCGCGAAGGGGCGACGGTCGCGATTGGCGACATCAATCTCGAAGCCGCCGAGAAGACGGCTTCGGAAATCGGCCGCAACGCCTACGCGGTAAAGCTCGACGTCACCGATCTCGCGTCTATCGATGAGGCCGTCAAGGCGGTCGAAGCCAGGGCCGGCGGCCTCGATATCTTGATCAACAACGCTGCTTTGTTCGACCTGGCGCCGATCGTCGAGATCACCAAGACAAGCTACGACAAATTGTTTTCGGTCAACGTCGCCGGCACGCTGTTTACGCTGCAGGCCGCCGCCCGTTCGATGATTGCCCGGGGCAAGGGCGGCAAGATCATCAACATGGCAAGCCAGGCCGGGCGCCGCGGCGAGGCGCTGGTCGCCGTCTACTGCGCCACCAAGGCGGCGATCATCTCACTCACCCAGTCGGCAGGGCTCGACCTGATCAAACACCGCATCAACGTCAATGCCATCGCCCCGGGTGTCGTCGACGGCGAGCATTGGGACCATGTCGATGCCTTGTTCGCCAAGTTCGAGAACCGGCCGAGGGGCGAGAAGAAGAGGCTGGTCGGCGAAGCCGTGCCTTATGGCCGCATGGGCACGGCGCAAGACCTCACCGGCATGGCGGTGTTCCTGGCCAGCGATGAGGCCGAGTACATCGTTGCCCAGACCTATAATGTCGATGGCGGCCAGTGGATGAGTTGAGGGGGCGAAGGCGCTCTTCCCCCCGTCTCCTCCGCGGGGGGAAGAGCCGTCCCGCTAAAGGGTAAAAGCAGATGACCGTGAAACTCTCTTCTTCCATCCTCGCCAAGCTGCCGCCCAAGGTCGCCGGCCCGAAATATGATCGCGCCGCGCTCAAGGCCGGCATCGTGCATTTCGGCGTCGGCAATTTCCATCGCTCGCACCAGGCCGTCTATCTCGACGACCTGTTCAATTCGGGTGTCGGCCACGACTGGGCCATTGTCGGCGCCGGCGTCTTCGAAGGCGAGAAGGTCGGCCGCGGCAAGTTGCAGGAGCAGGACTGGCTGACCACCGTGGTCGAGCAGGACAGCGGCCATATGAGCGCGCGCGTCACCGGCGTCATGATCGACTTCCTGGTGCCGGGCGATGCGGCCGCAATCGTCGAACGGCTTGCCGATCCGGCGATCAAGATCGTCTCCCTGACCATAACCGAGGGCGGCTATTTCATCGATCCGGCATCCGGCGTCTTCAATCCGACACATCCCGACATCGTTGCCGACGCTGAGCCGGGGGCGACGCCGAAGACCGTCTTCGGCCTCGTCCTCGCCGGGCTGCTGCGCCGCCGCGCCGACGGTATCGTGCCCTTCACAATCATGTCCTGCGACAACATCCCCCATAACGGCCACGTCACCTCAGATGGCGTCATCGGCCTTGCGCGGCTGATCGACGAAGGTTTGGCAAACTGGGTGAGCGAGAACGTTGCCTTTCCCAATGGCATGGTCGACCGCATCACGCCGGCCACCACCGACCGCGAGCGCGGCATTCTCTCCAGCGAGTTCGGCCTCGACGACAATTGGCCGGTGTTTTGCGAACCGTTCAAGCAATGGGTGCTGGAGGACCGTTTCACCGACGGCCGCCCGCCGCTGGAAAAGGTCGGCGTGCAGTTCGTCAGCGACGTCGCGCCCTATGAGCTGATGAAGATCCGCATCCTCAATGGCGGCCATGCGACCATCGCCTATCCGGCCGGGCTGATGGACATCCATTTCGTCCATGAGGCGATGCAGGAGCCGCTGGTACGCGGCTTCCTCGACAAGCTCGAGCATGACGAAATCATCCCGACCGTGCCGCCGGTTCCGGACACCGACCTCGAAGATTACTACCAGCTCATCGAGCACCGCTTCTCCAATCCGAAGATCGGCGACACCATACGCCGGCTTTGCCTCGACGGCTCCAACCGCCAGCCGAAATTCATCATCCCGACCATCACCGACCGGCTGAAGGCTGGCAAAAGTGTCACCGGCCTTGCGCTGGAATCGGCGCTCTGGTGTCGCTACTGCTTCGGCACGACGGATTCCGGTGCCGTCACCGAGCCCAACGACCCGAACTGGGGCCGGTTGCAGGCGACGGCCAAGGCGGCCAGGGACATGCCTGCCGCCTGGCTTGCCATGGAGGACATCTATGGCGATGTCGGCCGCTCGCCGCCGTTCGCTGAAGCCTTCGGCCAAGCGCTGAGACTGCTGTGGGCGGACGGCGCGCGCGCGACACTGACGCGCTATCTCGCCGGCGACCTCTGAAGCCGATCCAGCGCGATGACGCCTGAACTGGTCATTTTCGACTGTGACGGCGTGCTGGTGGACAGTGAGATGCTGTCCGTCTCGGCATTGCTGGAGATGATCGCGCTTGCCGGTGGCAACGTCAGCGAGGACATTGCCTACGAGCACTTCCTCGGCAAGAGCATGAAGAGCGTCCGCGAAATCCTCGCAAGCGACTTCGGGCTCGATCTCACCGAGCAGCATCTGACCGAGATGCGCTCCGAACTGATGCGCAGATTCCGCGATGAGCTGAAACCGATGCCAGGTATCGCACAGGTCCTGCCGAGGCTCGGCGTACCGTGCTGCGTCGCCTCCTCCGGCACCCTGGAACGCATCCGCTATGCGCTCGACGTCACCGGGTTGCTTGGGCTGCTGGAGCCGCATTTGTTCAGCGCCGCCATGGTGGCGCGGGGCAAACCGGCGCCCGATCTCTTTCTCCATGCAGCAGATAAAATGAGAGCGGCCCCGCGAAACTGCCTCGTCGTCGAGGACAGCCCGGCCGGCATCGAAGCGGCGCGGGCGGCCGGCATGCGCGTCCTTGCCTTCACCGGCGGCTCGCACACCGGCAACCCGGCATTGAAAGCGCGGCTTGCGTCGAGTGAGCCGGACTTTATATTCGCTGACATGCTGCAATTGCCCGATCTGATTGCAGGCCTGGGAGCGAGAGCAAGAACACCTTGACCAACAGTTTCGTTTGCGCGGTCGATGTCGGCACCGGAAGCGCTCGTGCCGGCATTCTCGACACCGGTGGCGCCTTGCTCGGCCGCGCCGAGCACCCGATCGCCATGCAACAGCCGAAGGCCGATCATGCCGAGCACGATTCGCAGGATATATGGTCGGCGGTGTGCATGGCCGTCCGCGCTGCCCGCGAAAAGGCGGGCGTGCGGGCCGAGGATATCGTCGGCATCTCCTTTGATGCCACCTGCTCGCTGGTGGTGCGAGACCGGCATGGCGGCCAGCTCAGCGTGTCCGTCACTGGTGAAAGGCGCTGGGACACCATTGTCTGGCTCGACCACCGCGCAATTGCCGAGGCCGACGAATGCACTGAAAGCGGCCACGCTGTGCTCGACTATATCGGCGGCGTCATGTCGCCGGAAATGGAGACGCCGAAGCTGATGTGGCTGAAGCGCAACCTGCCCGGAACATGGAACGAAGCCGGCTATCTATTCGACCTCACCGACTTCCTCACCTGGAAGGCAAGCGGCTCGCTCTCCCGTTCACAATGCACGCTGACCGCCAAATGGACCTATCTAGCCCATGAAGCGACCGGCTGGCGGCGCGACTTCTTCGAAGCCGTCGGGCTCGGCGATATCTTTGAGCACGGCAACCTGCCGGAAAAGGCAAGCCCGGTCGGTGCCGATATCGGCCCGCTCGGCGCGCAAGCCGCGACGGAGCTTGGCCTCACCGAAAAATGCCGGGTCGGCGCCGGCGTCATCGATGCCTATGCCGGCGCGCTTGGCGTGCTCGGCGGTTTCGCCGGTGACGCAACGAACATCGGTCGCCATCTGGCCCTGATTGCCGGTACGTCGAGCTGCGTCATGGCGATGTCGACCGATCCGCAGCCTTTCGCCGGTGTCTGGGGCCCATATTATGGCGCAGCCCTTCCCGGCCTGTGGCTGTCGGAAGGTGGCCAGTCGGCCACCGGCGCGCTGCTCGACCACATCATCCGCTGGCATGGCGCTGGCGGCGAGCCGGATGCCGCCATGCATGCCAGAATTGCCCGCCGCGTCGCCGAGCTGCGCGCCGCCGAGGGCGACAACCTCGCCGCAAGGCTGCACGTACTGCCCGATTTTCACGGCAACCGCTCCCCGCTCGCCGACCCGCATGCCGTCGGCGTCATCAGCGGGCTGACGCTGGATGCCTCCTTCGACAGTCTGTGCAAGCTCTACTGGCGCACCGCCGTCAGCGTCGCGCTTGGCGTCCGTCATGTGCTGGAAGCGCTGAACGAGAACGGCTATCTGATCGACACGCTGCACGTCACCGGCGGCCACACCAAGAACCCGCTGTTGATGGAGCTCTATGCCGATGCCACCGGCTGCACGGTGGTCGAGCCGCTGGCGGACGAGGCGGTGCTGCTCGGCACCGGCATGATTGCCGCCACCGCGGCCAGGCTTTTTCCCGATTTGAACGCTGCCTGCGTCGCCATGCAACAGGGCGGCAGGACGCGAGAGCCCAATCCGGCTGCCGCCGGCCGGTTCGATCGCGACTACCGCGTGTTTCTCGAAATGCACAGGCAAAGGCAGGCGCTGGACGCGATCCGATAAATCGGATCGGTTGCTATCTCTGGTTCCAGCGCCGGATGACCGGCTCGTCAAGGTCGTGCTCATAACCGAGCACGCTTATGCTGGCGGTATCCAGCACGAAAAACGCGCCGGCTTGCGGCGGCGGGCCGAGCCAGCGTGCGGCCAGCACTCTAAGGAAATGCGAGCTTGAGAAGACCAGGACATTGCTGCCGACCTCGCGCAACCGGCTGACGATCCGGTCCGCCCTCGAGCCGACATCCGTGGCGGACTCGCCGCTCGGGCAGCCGTCGCGAAAAAGACGCCAGCCGGGGCGCTCGGCGAGGATTTGCTTGGTGGTCAATCCCTCATAGGCACCATAATCCCACTCCGCCAGATCGTCCTTCTTCACGCCTGACGAGCCGAAGCCGGCCAGCGCACAGGTGTTGAAGGCGCGCTGCGACGGGCTCGACCACACCGCCGAGAAGGACAGGCCCTTGAGCCGCTCAGCGATCCGCCTTGCCGCTTCCTCGCCGGCCGGCGTCAGCGGTATGTCGGTTCGGCCGGTATGTTTTCCGGACGCACTCCATTCCGTCTCGCCATGCCGAACCAGATAGATTTCGGGAAACGTGCTCATCAGGCTGCCTTTCAAATGGATCTGCCGTGACCATAGCGGCTTCCATAGCCGCTCCAACAGCCTGCATGGAGCTGACTGGCTTAACCCTTCCGCAAGTCAGCCTCTTGCCACCGGTGCCTATTTCATAGACAAACTCGCCGTAATGCGGAATCCGGCCGATCATGGCCGTTTCCGCGCTGAGACGTGGCTTCCGGCTCTTGCCGACGTGCCGCAATCGGATAGGCGGAAAACTAGAATGTCTGCGATCGAAGCCGACGCTCGCGCGCCGGAAAACCTTTGGCGTCGGGAAATCAGGGCGATGCTGGCGCTCGCCTGGCCGATGGTGCTGACCAATCTCGGCCAGACCGCGATGACCGCTACCGACGTCATGATGATGGGACGGCTGGGGCCGGACACGCTGGCCAGTGGTGCGCTTGGTGCCAACCTCTACTTCATGCCGCTCATCTTCGGGCTCGGCCTGATGCTGGCGACCTCGCCGATGATGGCGACCGAGCTCGGCCGCCGTCGGCACTCGGTGCGCGACCTGCGCCGCACCGTGCGCCAGGGTCTGTGGCTGGCGATCCTCATTTGCATTCCGATATGGGCCCTTCTCTGGCACGGCGAGAGCGTGTTGCTGGCCATGGGTCAGGAACCGGCGTTGGCGCACCAGGCCGGCATCTATCTGCGCTGGCTCGAATGGGCGGTGCTGCCCTTTTTCGGCTACATCGTCCTGCGCTCGTTCATTTCGGCGCTGGAGCGGCCGGGCTGGGCACTGATCATCGTTTTCGTTGCCGTCGCCTGCAATGCCTTCTTCAACTGGCTGTTCATGTTCGGCAATCTCGGCATCCCTTCGATGGGCATCGCCGGCTCCGGCCTTGCCACCACTCTGTCCAGCACGCTGATGTTCGCCGGCATGGCGATGGTGGTGATGCTTGAGAAGAAGTTCCGGCGCTATCGTCTGTTCGGACGCTTCTGGCGCGCCGACTGGCCGCGCTTCAAGGGCCTGCTGCGGCTCGGCCTACCGATCGCCGGCCTGCTGGCGTTCGAGGTGACGATCTTCAACGCGGCCGCCTTTCTCATGGGCCTGATCGATGCGGCTTCGCTTGCCGCCCATGCGATCGCCATCCAGATCGCCTCGGTCACCTTTATGGTGCCGCTCGGCCTCAACCAGGCGGTGACGGTGCGCGTCGGACTTGCCCACGGCGCCGGCAATCCGGAAGGTGTCAGCCGGGCTGGCTGGACCGCCTATGTCGTCGGTGTCTCCTTCATGGCGCTGATGGGGCTGGTGATGATCCTGTGGCCGCATCTCTTGATCGGCGCCTTCATCGATCTGGGCAATCCGGCTAATGCCGAGGTGGTGGCGCTTGCCGTCTCGTTCCTCGCCTTTGCTGCGCTGTTCCAGGTTTTTGACGGTGCGCAGGCGGTCGCCAGCGGCATGCTGCGCGGCCTGCACGACACCAAGGTGCCGATGATCTATGCCGCGATCGGCTATTGGGGCATCGGGCTGCCGCTCGGCGTGCTGCTGGCCTTTCGTTTTGGCTTCAACGGCGTCGGCATCTGGATCGGCCTGTCGTCGGGACTGGCGGTGGTTGCGGCACTCCTGCTGGTGCGCTGGCTGCGGCGTGACAGGATCGCGCCGCCGCTGGTATTCGGGCGTTGAATTGCTGGTCGCCCGCTCAGCGGGCCGCCGCCCGTTGCTCGAGCGAACGTGCGTATTGCGTCAGCGGAAAGCACATGACGAAGAAGATCAGCGCTACCAGCCCATAGACTTTGAACGGTTCGAAGGTCGCATTGTTGATCGCGTTGGATGTCCTCACCAGCTCCTCGAAACCGATGATCGAGGTCAGCGCGGTCGACTTGATCAGCTGCACCAGGAAGCCGACGGTCGGTGCGCGGGTGATCGAAAACGCCTGCGGCAGGATGATCAGCCGGAGTTCATGCAGATAGTGCAGGCCGAGGCTGGCGCCGGCGTCCCATTGGCCGCGCGGCAGCGCATCGACGCCGCCGCGCCAGATCTCGGCGAGATAGGCGCTGGCGAAGAAGGTCAGGCCAAGCACCGCCGCGGTCCACGGCTCGATGCGCAGGCCCAGCATCGGCAAGCCGAAGAACATCAGGAAGAGCTGCATCAGCAGCGGCGTGCCCTGGAAAAGCGCGATGTAGCCGGAGGCAAACCGGCGCGCCCATTTATTCTTGGCGATCCGGAAGAACAGCACGATCATGCCGACCACGGCCCCGCCGACAAACGCGGCCAGCGACAACAGCACCGTCCAGCGCGCCGCCAGCAGCAGGTTGCGCAGAATGTCCCAGAAGGTGAATTCGATCATGACACGCCGGCTCCGAGAAGCCGGCGGCCGCCGCCGACCAGCAGCCGGCGCAGCCCAATCGACAGGGCGAGGTAGACCATCGTCACCACGAAATAGGTCTCGAAAGCCCGGAACGTGCGCGCCTGCAGCATGTCGGCTTCATAGGTCAGCTCGCGAACGGCGATCTGCGATACCACGGCGGATTCCAGCATCATGATGACGATCTGGCTGGTCAGCGCCGGATAGATCACCTTGAGCGCCTGCGGCAGCACGATCTTGATGAAGACCTGGCGCGGCCTGAGCCCAAGCGCCAGTGCCGCTTCCGTCTGCCCGGGCGGCACCGCGTCGAGCCCGGCGCCAACGATCTCGATCGTGTAGGCGGCCATGTTGAGCGTCATCGCCAACATGGCTGCCAGCACCGGATCGAGCCTGACGCCGATGCTGGGCAGCCCGAAGAAGATGAAGAACAGCTGCACCAGGAACGGCGTGTTGCGGATCATCTCGACATAGACGCCGATCGCCCGCTTGAGCAGCAGCGGACCGTTCCGCCGCCCTGCCGCGCCGAGGATGCTGAGCAACGTTCCCGCCAGCGTGGTGACAGTGATCAGCAGGATCGTCGTGGCCGCGCCGCGCGCGATCGCCCCTGTTGCCCCGGCAAGCCAGCCGAAGTCGAGGCTATAGCTCACTGGCCGTCAATCCTTGAGATTGGCGGGATCGAGCGGTGTCTTCAGCCAGGCCTTCGAGCTTTCGTCCAGTTTGCCGTCGGCCAGCATCTTGGCGACCGCATCGTTGACCGCTTGCTTGAGGCGGTCTTCCTTCTTGTTGAGGCCGATATGCGAGGGCGAGGTGAGAAGCTGGAATTTCTGCTCCGGCTTCAGTTCCTCCTGCCGGGCGAGCACCTGGGCGCCGACATCGTTGCCGACCACCATCAGTTGGGTCTGGCCCGAGATGAAAGCCTGGATGACGGAATTATAGTTGTCGAAACGGCGGATGTCGGCCGAGGCGGGTGCCGCCTCGGTCAGCGAGGTGTCCTCCAGCGTGCCGCGATTGACGGCGATCGACTTGTCGGCAAGGTCTTCCTTGCCTTTGACCGAGAGTGCTGCCGGGCCGATGACGGCGATGTAGTAGGGTGCGTAGGCGGCGGCGAAATCGATTACCTGCTCTCGCTCCTTGGAGTAGCCGACGCTCATCAGCAGGTCGACGCGCTTGTCGGTCAGGTACGGAATGCGGTTCTGGCCGGTCACGCTGACCAGATTGAGCTTGACCTTGAGCTGGTCGGCGATGGATTGCGCCACGTCGATGTCGTAGCCCTTGATGCTCATGTCGGCGCTGGCCGAGGAGAAGGGCGGGAAGTCGGAAAAGATGCCGACATTGATCGCGCCGGCCTTGGCGATGTCGTCGATCGCGTCGGCATTGACGGCCTGCGTGGTGAAAGCAAAACCGGTCGCGCCGAGCATCAGCACGGCGGCGATGGACGATTTGAGTTTCATGTGAAGTGTCATTGTCATTCCCCTGCTGGAAGCTTGTTTGTTTGAGTGCAACCGCCGGCTCCAGCGCGGCGGTCGCCTTTGGATTCTCTGGTGGACCATGATCTTCTCCGAAAACCGGTTCCCACTTTCGGGATCATGGTCGAGCGTGTCAGCCCGCCTTGCCGGTGATTGCCGGGCTGAAGACCATCAGGCTGAGGATCTCGAACAGCACCTGCGCGCCGGCGTGCGCCGTGTTGGTGGTCGCGTCGTACTGCGGTGCCACCTCGACCACGTCGCCGCCGACGATGTTGAGTCCCTTCAGGCCGCGCAGCAGCTCGAGCACTTCGCGCGTCGTCAGCCCGCCGACTTCCGGTGTGCCGGTGCCCGGCGCGAAGGCCGGATCGATGCTGTCAATGTCGAAGGAGACATAGGTCGGGCCGTCGCCGACTATCCTGCGCGCCTTCTCGATAATGGCGGGAATGCCGAGGCCGGTCACCTCTTCGGCATGCACGACGGTCATGCCGGACTCATAGGTGAACTCCCACAGATATTCGGCCGAGCCGCGAATGCCGATCTGGATGGTGCGGCTCGGGTCGAGCACGCCGTCCAGCACCGCGTTGCGGAACGGCCCGCCATGGTGGAACTTGGTCATGTCGAACAGGCCGCTGGTATCGCAATGAGCGTCGATATGGATCATGCCCACCGGCGCCTTCTTGCCGACCGCCTTCAGGATCGGGTGGCTGATCGAATGGTCGCCGCCGACAGACAAGGGCAGGACGCCGGCGTCGACGATCTGGTTGGTGCGGCGTTCGATGTCGTCATGGCTGGTCTCCAGCCGGTAGCGGCTGTGGAACGGCACGTCGCCGATGTCGGCGACCTTCAGCTCATGCGTCGGTGCGCATTCCAGCACATGATTGTAGGGGCCGATGCGCTCGATGGCGCGCAACGCCCTTGGCCCGAAACGGGCGCCCGGCCGGTTGGTGACGCCCAGATCCATCGGCACACCGATCATCGCCACCTGCAGATCGCCGAAATCCGGATTGTCGGCGGCGATTTCACGATAGGGCGCCGCGAGGAAGGTCGGGATGCCGGAATAGGGCGCCAGTCGCGTGCCGGTCTTGGAGAAGATCTTGTCGGCGACACGCTGGAATTTCGGGTCGAACATTTCGCCGCCATGGCTCTCGCCGTATTTGCGGCGCAACGCTTCGAGCTTGCCGCGGTCGTAACCCATGTCGGTCCTCCATGGCTGGTGCGGCGCGCGGGCGGCGGCCTCGATAGCCGCAGCCGCCGGCTGCCTGCAGATTTCACGTCTTGATGCAATGCCTGGGCAAAGTGTCCCGTAGCTGCATTGAAAAATCAATTGATATTGTTAGCGTGTTATCTGTGAGAAAATCTCACAGAGCCTAGGGTCCAAATGGCCAAGCGTTTGCCACCGCTCAACCCGCTGCGCGCCTTCGAGGCGACGGCGCGCCACGCCTCGCTGAGCAAGGCGGCGGCTGAGCTCAACGTCACCCACGGCGCCATCAGCCATCAGATCAAGGCGCTCGAGCAATCGTTGGGTGTCAAGCTGTTCGAGCGTGCCGGTCAGCGGGTGAAGCTGACGCCGCACGGCGCCGAGCTGCTGCCGGCGGTGTCGACCGCCTTCGACGGCATTGCCGCCGCCACGCAGCGCATGACGAGACCGGCCAGCACCGGCGTTCTCTCTGTATCCTGCGTGCCGGCGCTACTGTTGCTGTGGATGATCCCGCGGCTGGGCAGCTTCACCTCGCAATATCCGGATATCAGGCTGACGCTGATCCCATCCAATGATGCCAAGGACGTCCGCGCACCGCACATCGATGTCTGCGTGCACTATGGTGACGGCAGCTGGACCGACTGCTGGATGCGCAAATGGTCGGGCCTCGAACTGTTCCCGGTGGTCAGCCCGACGCTGATCAACAACCGCCCGATCCGCACCGTCCGCGACCTCGCCGATCACGTCTTCCTGCATGGCGACGACGGCCGCGAATGGCATACCTGGCTGGCCGCCGCCGACGCGCTGGACCTCGAGCGCGGCCGTCGCCATCATCTCGGCGATGCGCGGATGGCGACCGAGGCCGCGGTTCACGGCCATGGCGTGGCGCTCGGCGATACGGTGACGGCAAGCGGACTGCTCGCCAGGGGCCTGCTTGTCGCCCCGTTCAGTCTTTCCGTGCCGGCCGTCGACGATTTCTACGTCGTCTGCCGCAACGAGATGCGGTCGGCGCCGATCGTGCAATTGTTCATCGACTGGCTGTTTGCCGAGAAAGAACAGGCCGACCGCCGCGCTGACGCACCGGTGGCAGGCCGCATCGGCATTCGCCGCAAGCGTCCGGCGCTCAAGGTGGTCGGCGCCAAGACCGCATCCTGAGGCCGAAACTGCCGTAGGCGCCGCTTGCAGCAGGGGCTTCTTTTTGTCGGGCCAGCCCGCAAAGCGGGAGGCGCGTTCAAAAATTCGATGCTAAGAGGCATTTGGAGCAATTCCGGGAAAAGTGCGCAGCGGTTTTCCGTCCGGAATTGCGCTAGACAAAAGCTAGAGCGAGCAGCGAAGGCGCATTGAGCGATGGCAAAGACCGATATAGCGCGGCGCGTCTACAATCACACCTGGAAGCTCGACCCGATCGTCCGCAGCTTGCTCGACACCGATTTCTACAAGCTTCTGATGCTGCAGATGATCTGGGGCATGTATCCCAAGGTCGACGCCACCTTCTCGCTGATCAACCGCACCACCTCGGTCCGCCTTGCCGAGGAGATCGATGAGACGGAGCTGCGCGAGCAGCTCGACCATGCCCGCACCTTGCGCTTCTCTAAGAAAGAGATGATCTGGCTCGGCGGCAACACCTTCTATGGCCGCAAGCAGATATTCGAACCGGAATTCCTCGCCTGGCTGGAAAATTTCCGGCTGCCCGAATACGAGCTTTCCAAGCGCGACGGCCAATACGAACTCGCCTTCAGCGGTCCGTGGATGTACACGACGCTGTGGGAGATCCCGGCGCTGGCAATTATCAATGAACTTCGATCTCGCGCGGCCATGCGGGCGTTCGGGCCGTTCGCGCTCGACGTGCTCTATGCCCGCGCCAAGGCCAAGATGTGGGCCAAGACCGAGCGGCTGAAGGCGCTGCCCGGCATCCGCATCTCGGATTTCGGCACCCGCCGCCGTCATTCTTTCCTGTGGCAGCGCTGGTGCGTCGAAGCGTTGAAGGAGGGCATCGGCGAGGCCTTCACTGGCACCTCCAACGTGCTGCTCGCCATGGACAACGATCTCGAGGCGCTCGGCACCAACGCGCATGAGCTGCCGATGGTGTTCGCCGCGCTCACCAATTCGGAAAAGGAATTGAAACGGTCGCCCTACAACGTGCTGCAGGACTGGCAGCGCTACTACGGCGGCAACCTGCTGATCGTACTGCCGGACACCTTCGGCACCGCGGCGTTCCTGCGCGATGCACCGGACTGGGTCGCCGACTGGACCGGCTTCCGCCCCGACAGCGCGCCGCCGATCGAAGGCGGCGAGAAAATCATTTCCTGGTGGCGCGAAAAGGGCAAGGACCCCAAGCAGAAGCTGCTCATCTTCTCGGATGGGCTGGAGGTCGAGACCATCGAGGAAACCTATCGCCATTTCCGCGGCAAGGTGCGCATGTCCTTCGGCTGGGGCACCAACCTGACCAACGATTTCGAGGGCTGCGCGCCGACCGAGACCAACCGGCTAGACGCCATCTCGCTGGTCTGCAAGGTCACCGAAGCCAACGGCAGGCCGGCGATCAAGCTTTCCGACAATCCGGCCAAGTCGACAGGCGACGAGAAAGAGATCGAGCGCTATTTGCGCATCTTCGGCCAGAAGGACCGCGTGGAGCAGTTGGTGAAGGTGTGAAGTAGGGGAACTCTTGCGTAGTATGAGTTCCTTCGCGCCCCCCTCTGTCCTGCCGGACATCTTCCCCGCGAGGGGGGAGATTGCGCCCTCATTGCTGCTTTCGCCAATTGCTGAAGTTGCAGAAGGAGAGCCGACGGCGGAACCGCCGATCTCCCCGCTTGAGATGTCCGGCAGGACAGAGGGGGGCGCTGTAGAGCGCTGCATTTCGGCAATCAGGCCCTTTCCCGGCCTCGTCGCTTCCTTGGCATTCCCATCCACGCCCGCCTTCGCCCACGCCTCCGACCGCGGCCATGTCCTGCTGCTTCCCACCGGCTACTACGTCGTCGGTGGCGCGCTCGCGGTTGCCGCCAGCTTCCTTGTCCTGGCTCTACTGCCGCCGGACTCCCTCGACCGCTTCTGGCGCAAACGCCTGCCGCTTTTTACCTTCGGCGACGGCGCGCGGACTGCCGTCAGCCTGGTATCCTTTGTCGGCTTTGCAATTCTGATTGCCGCCGGCCTGTTCGGCAGCCGCGATCCGCTTTCCAATCCGCTGCCGCTGACCGTGTGGACGCTGCTCTGGGTTGGCCTGGCTCTGTTGCAGGGGCTCGCCGGCGATCTCTGGTCGTGGCTCAACCCCTGGTACGGGCCATGCCGCGTCGCCTCGCGCCTGTCCGGCAGAACGCAGCCGAATCTGCTCCCCCAACGGCTCGGCTATTGGCCGGCTTTCCTGCTGTTCTTCGCCTTCGCCTGGTTCGAGCTGATTGACCCTGCGCCAGACGATCCGGCGCGGCTGGCCTGGGCCGCCGGCGCCTATTGGCTGCTGACCTTTGCCGCTATGCAGGTCGTCGGATACCGCGACTGGAGCCTGCGCGGTGAGTTCCTGACGGTGTTCTTTTCCATGGTAGCGCACTTCGCCATCATCGAGCGCAACGAAGACGGCCGGCTCAAACTCTGCTGGCCGGGTGCCAAGCTGCTCGGTGGCGCGCCGCTACCGCTCAGCGGCGTCGCTTTCCTGCTGCTTGCGCTGTCGTCTGTGTCCTTCGACGGCCTGTCGAAAACCTTCTTCTGGCTAGGCTGGTTCGGCATCAATCCGCTGGAGTTTCCTGGACGCACCGCTTTGATCGGCATCGGCAGTTTCGGTCTTGTGCTGAGCTTTGCCGTGCTTGCGGCCGTGTTCGCGCTAGCCGTCTTTCTTGGCCAGCACCTTGCCGGCAGCAACCATTCGCTCGGTCACGCCGCCGGGCTTTTGGCCTGGTCGATCGTACCGATCGCGCTCGCCTACCACTTCGCGCATTATCTGACGGCGCTGCTGGTCGACGGCCAATATGCAATTGCCGCTCTCTCCGACCCGTTTGCGTTTGGCTGGAACCTGTTCGGTACCGCAGACATGTCAATTGAAGCCGGCGTTGTCGCCGGCGCCGGCTCGGCGTGGTGGCTGTGGAACCTCCAGGCCGGCGTCATCATTGGCGGCCACATGCTTGCTGTGCTTGTCGCCCATGGCTTGGCCTGGCGGCTGCACGCCATTCCGGCTCGCGCCGCGCTCAGCCAGTTCCCGCTCACCGTGCTGATGATCGCCTACACCGTCCTCGGCCTATGGCTGCTTGCGACGCCGAGCGCCGGATGAACGAGGTGTGCGATGGCCGTCAATCGAACCTTGGGGAAAGCTCGCTTGCCACGTCAGAGCTTTGGTGATTTAGTTTGTACACATGCAATTTTCGCCCCTCTTAACAAGAGTGGCCTGCCTGCTACAGCCATTGGTCAAAGCTCAAAAACAAGGGGAACTGCCGTGACTGACAAGAATGGGTTTTTCGATCTCTCCAGATCCGCTCTCACCCGCCGCACGGCGCTGAAGGGCCTTGCCGCCGGCGCCGGTCTTGCCGTCGCGCCGGGTTTCGTGCGTTACAGCCAGGCGCAGAACTCGGCGCCGATCAAGATCGGCTTCCAGTCGCACCGCACCGGCATCGGCGCCGCCTATGGCCGCTGGTACGAGAAGACCACAGCGGCTGCCGTCAAGGCGATCAACGATGCCGGCGGCATCAACGGCCGACCCGTCGAGGTGATCATCGAGGATGACGGCACCGATCCCGGCCGGGGCGCCGAAGTCGTCGGCAAGTTCGCCTCTCAGCACAAGACCGATATCGTCTACGGCACGCTGTTTTCGCATGTCGTCATCGGCTCGGCGCCGGCCGCCGGCGAGGCCAAGATGCCCTATTTCGTTGTCAGCGAAGGCCACCACGTCGCCTCGACCAAGTTGAACCGCTACGTCTTCCAGCCCGGCATCACCGATGTGAAGAGCCAGATCCAGTCGATGGCGCCGTGGATTGCCGCCAATGCCGGCAAGAAGGTGACGCAGATCTTCCCCGATTTCGCTTTCGGCTACGACCATCGCGACTACCTGCCGCCGGCCCTGAAGGCGCAAGGCGCCGAGGTCATTGCGCAGATCGCGATTCCGCCGACGGAATCCTCCTTCACCAAATATTTCCCGCAGATCCCCGCAGAGACCGAGGTGATCTACCACGTCATGGTCGGCCCGGCGGTGCTCACCTTCGTCAAGGAGCTCGGCGAGTTCTACGGCTCCAATCGGCCGCAATTGTTCGGCTTCATCGATTCGCTCGAAGCCACCGACATCAACAGCCCCGGCCTCGAATTCCTCGACGGCAGCCATTTCTGGGAAGGCTCGCCGCGTTATGCGCAGCCCGATGACTCCCCTGCGCAGAAAGCCTACCGCGCCGCCGTCGGCATCGACGACAATGGTGCCGCCGTCGGCGACCCCAAGGACGTCTCCACCGCCGCGCATATGTTCGGCTGCTGGGAAACGCTCTACGTCGTCAAGAAGGCGATGGAGGATGCCGGCTACAAGGGCCCGGAAGACCGCGCCAAGCTGGTCGAGGCGACCGAGGCGTTGACCGAGTTCGCCGAGGGGCCGGAGCATCCGCAGGGGCCGAAAACCTTCAACGGCAAGATCCACCAGTGCTTTGGCATCCAGAACATCTCCAAGGCCGAAGGCGGCCGGCTGAATGTCGTCCACAAGACCAAGATCGAGGACGGCCTCTACGAGCCTGAGGGGGATTACACGACGCAGACGCTGTGAGCTTGGCTGCTGCAGCAAGCGTGAGCGCCAAGATACCCCCCTCTGGCCAGAGGGGGGTGCTTCGCGCATCCGCCGGTGCTTAGGCGATGCACTTCGGACCTCACCTGCTCCTCGCCGCCCTCGAAGGCCTCGTCACCTCCGCCGTGCTGGCGCTGACGGCGCTTGGGCTGTCGCTGGTGTTCGGCGTCATGCGCGTCGTCAATGTCGCGCATGGCGAGTTCTTCATGCTGGGCGCGGTGCTTGCCTGGGCGATCTCAACGGCGATATCCGGCCATCCGGCGCTCGGCTTCCTGGCCGCCCTGGTGCTGGCGCCGCTGATCGTCGGCCTGATCGCGCTGCTCGCCGAACGGCTGGTGCTGCGCCGGCTCAACTACAATCCGGAAGCCACCATCGTCGCCACCATCGGCATGCTCTACATCATCCAGCAACTGGCACTGACCTTCTACGGCCCGGAGGCGCGGCCGGTGGAGCCGCCGTTCAGCTACCGCATCCTCCTGCCGTGGTTCGGCTATTCCGGCTACAAGCTGTCGATCATCGCCGCGTCGGCGCTGTTGCTGGTCGCGACCTGGCTGGTGCTGACGCGCACGAAAATCGGCCTCGTCATGCGCGCCACGCAATATGACAGCGAGACGGCGCAGGCCTTCGGCATCCCGGTGACCAGAGTCTATGCCGGTGTTTTCGCGCTCGGCGCCATGCTGGCTGCTGTCGCCGCGGTGCTGATCGTGCCGATCAGCCAGGCCCACTATCTGATGGGACAGGACCCGCTGTTGCTGTCGTTCATCGTCGTCATCATCGGCGGCCTCGGCTCGCTGCGCGGCACGGTCGTCGCCGCGGTGCTGATCGGCCTTTCCGACGGCATCATCTCGGTGTTCTTCTCACCGACGCTGGCCAAGATCATCGCCACCTTGCTCGTCGCCATGGTGCTGGTGTTCCGGCCGCAGGGCCTATTCGGGACGACATCGCGATGAAGGATGCTTCGCCGGCAAAGCCATATGCGCTGCACCTCGGCGTCATCGCCCTGCTTTTCGGGCTTAGCTTCGTCCTGCCGGAATACCATCACGGCCTGCTCGCCCGCATCATGGTGCTGGCGGTCTTCGCCATGGGCTACAATCTGCTGTTCGGCTATGTCGGGCTGCTCAGCCTCGGCCATGCCATGTTCTTTTCAGCCGGGCTCTATGGCGCCGGCCTTGCCGTCATCCATCTCGGCTGGAGCGTGCCGGCCGCCTTCGCAGCCGGGCTTGCCTGCGGCGCGCTGCTTTCGCTGGTGATCGGGCTGCTGGCGCTGCGCACCTCCGGCGTCGCCTTCATGATCGTCACCATGATGTTCGCTCAGGTATTTTATCTCGTCATTCTTTATTTCGCTGCCTGGACCAGTGGCGACCAGGGCATGGTCGTGCCGCAGCCGATGCGTGTCCTTGTCCTGGGCAGCACGTCACTCGACCTCACCAACCCGACCGTGCGCTATATGAGCGCGCTGGCACTGTTCTCGATCGTGCTGCTCATAAGCCTGGCGATAGTCCGCTCCGGCTACGGTCGCGTGCTGGTCGCCATCCGCGAGAACGAGGAGCGGACCAAGATGCTTGGCTACGACACGTTCTCCAGCAAGCTTGCCGCCGTCGTCATCTCCGGCAGCATCTGCGCGGCTTCCGGCGCGGCCTATGCGCTGCTGTTCGGCTATGTCGGCTCGAGCTTCGCCTCGGTGCAATACTCCATCCTGCCGCTGCTCTGGGTGCTGCTGGGCGGTGCCGCCACCACGCTCGGTCCGCTGATCGGCACGCTGTTCATGTATTATGTCATCGACGTCGCCAGCGGCTACACCTCGGCCTATCTGCTGGTCGTCGGCATAGCGCTCATCCTGCTGGTGCTGTTCTTCCCGAGAGGCATTCTCGGCAGCATCCGCCAGCGCTGGCTCGGGTGGTTGCCATGATGCCGCTGCTCACCACCAAAGGCCTGTCGCGCAGTTTCGGCGGCTTGCGTGCCGTCGACGGCGTCGACTTCGCGCTGATACCGGGCGAGATTCGCGCCATTATCGGCCCCAACGGTGCCGGCAAGACCACCTTCGTCAGCCTGGTCAGCGGCCGCATCCAGCCCTCGTCGGGCATGATCGTCTTCGACGGCGCCGACATCACCAGCCTGCCTGCCTACGCCCGGGTTCGCCTCGGCATCGCCTATACGTTCCAGATCACCAGCGTCTTTGCCAATCTCAGCGCCTACGACAATGTTGCCCTGCCGGTGCAGCGCACGCTGACCGACGGCCGCTCGAAGGGCGCGGTTCACACCGGCGTCATGGCGGCTCTCGAGCGCACCGGCCTTGCCGACCGGGCGCAAATGCCTGCCGGGCAATTGTCCTACGGTCACCAGCGGTTGCTGGAAGTGGCAATGGGACTGGCACTGAAGCCGCGGCTGCTGATCCTCGACGAACCGACGCAAGGGCTTGCCGACAGCGAGATCGACAATTTCATCGAGCTGGTGCGCGAGATCGCCGATAGCGCCACCGTGCTTTTGATCGAGCACAACATGCCGGTGGTCATGCGGCTCGCCGACCGCATCACCGTCTTCAACGCCGGCAGGATCTTGGCTGAAGGCACGCCCGAGCAGATCCGCGCCAATGCCGCGGTGCAGGACGCCTATCTGGGGACGACCCATGGCTGAGGCCCAGTCCAAGGCACTGACGATCTCCGGGGTCGACTGCTTCTATGGCGAGGTCCAGGTGCTCTATGGTCTCGATCTTGTCTTGAACGAGGGCGAAGTGCTCTGCCTGTTCGGCCGCAACGGCGCCGGCAAGACGACGACGCTGAAGGCAATCATGGGCCTGGTGCCGGTAAGCTCCGGGTCGATTCGGCTCGAAGGGCGGGAATTGAGCGGCTTGCCGGCGCACGAGGTGCCCAAGGCCGGCGTCGCCTACGTGCCGCAGGGCCGGCGGCTGTTCGCCGAGATGACGGTGGCGGAAAACATCGAGATCGGCCTGATGGCCCGCAACAAGGGCAAGGCGACGCGCGAGAACGTGCTCGATCTCTTCCCGCTGTTGCGCCAGCGCCTCAGGCAGCGTTCGGGCACGCTATCCGGCGGCGAGCAGCAGATGCTGGCCATGGCCCGCGCCCTGTGTCTGGAACCGCAGGTGCTCCTGCTCGACGAGCCGACCGAAGGGCTGATGCCGTCGATGATCGCCAAGATCCGCGAAACCGTGTCGAAGCTGCGTGCGCTTGGCGTGTCGACAATTCTTGTCGAGCAGCGCGTCGATGCCGTGCTGTCGGTCGCAGACCGCGTTTGTTTCATCGAAAACGGCCGCAACCGCGAGACGGTCGATGTCGAGGAACTGCGTTCCGATCCCTCCGCGGTCCGTCGCTATGTCGGCGTCGGATGATCAGGCAAAGAACAGCAAGCCGGCAAGCAGGAATGTCGGGATCAGTACCGCGCCCGACCATGCCATATAGCCAAAGAAGCTCGGCATCTTGATGCCGCGATGCCTGGCAATGGCATAGACCATGAAATTCGGCGCATTGCCGACATAGGTGTTGGCGCCCATGAACACCGCGCCTGCCGAGATCGCCGCCAGCGTCGAGGCGAGCTCGGTCATCAGATGCTGCGCATCGCCGCCAGCCAGCTCGAAGAACACCAGATAGGTCGGCGCATTGTCGAGGAAGGACGACAGCGCTCCGGTCAGCCAGAAATAGGCAAGGTTGTCCGGCGCGCCGGTCGGCGAACTGACCAGCAGTACCAACGGCGCCAGCGCGCCATCGAGCCCGGCCCGCAATATGGCGACGACCGGCACGATGCAGATGAAGATGCTGGCGAACAGCTTCGCCACCTCGGCAATCGGCCCCCAGTTGAAGGCGTTTGCGCCGCGAAACTCCTTCGGCGAGACGACAAGCGAAGTGAAGGCCAGTATCAGGATGGCGGCGTCCCGCACCAGATTCTGCAGCTCGAGGCTGACACCCTGAAATGAGAAACTCACTCCCGGCTTCCAGGCAGCGGAAATCAGGATCGCGGCGATTACGCCGGCCAGCAGCGGGATGTTGGCCAGGCCGCGAATGCGCACCTTGCTGTCGGGCGTCGGATCCTTGATCTTCGGCGCGCCTTCCTCCCGGCGATGCATGATGATGTCGATCGCCAGGAAAACAGCCAGCACCACGCCGGCGACGAACAGCGTCTCGGGCAGCAGGTGAACTGTCGTCCAGAAGAAATCGACGCCGCGCAGAAAGCCGACGAACAGCGGCGGATCGCCCAGCGGCGTTAGCGACCCGCCGATGTTGGACACCAGGAAGATGAAAAAGATGACGACATGGGCGTTGAAGCGCCGGTTGTCGTTGGCGCGGATGAGCGGCCGGATCAGGATCATCGAGGCGCCGGTTGTGCCAATGATCGAGGCAAGCAGCGCCCCTCCCAGCAACAGCCCGGCATTGACCAGCGGCGTGCCGTGTATGTTGCCGGCAACGAAGATACCGCCCGAAATGGTGAACAGCGCAAACAGCAGGATGATGAACGACATGTATTCGGTGAGCAGCGCATGCAGCACTGCCTGCGTGGCGGACGGGATGCCGAAGGCGATGGCCAGCGGCCCGATCACCAACGCTGCCCAGAAGGCAGCGATCTTGCCGTAATGGTGCTCCCAAGCATGATGGAACAGCAGCGGGCCGGTCGCGATGCAAAGCAATAGCCCGGCAAACGGCAGCACCCACCAAAGCGACATGGCGGCGCCCGGCAATTCGTGCGCTTCGGCCGCGAGAACCGCATTCGGAGAAAAGATTGCTGCAATAAGTGCAGCACTTGCCGTCAACGCCGCAAACCGCATGAAGCCCCTCAAAAGTCTGTCAGGTTCGGCTGGATGACGTTCAAATCAGTGTCACGCCGGCATCGCGCATCCGGCCCAGCATCCTCTCCACGGAGCCGTTGAGATCGATGCCGCGGCAGGCGTCGAGCCGCACGGACGTCTCAAAACCGAGCTTGACCGCGTCGAGCGCCGAAAAGGCGACGCAGAAATCCGTCGCCAGGCCGACCAGGGTCAGCGTCTCGATGTTCCGATCCCGGAGATAGCCGGCAAGGCCGGTCGGCGTCGTCCGGTCGTTCTCGAAGAATGCGGAATAGCTGTCGATCGCAGGACGGAACCCCTTGCGGATCACCAACTCGGCCTTGCTCCAGGCGAGGCCCGAATGGAAATCCGATCCCAGGCTGCCCTGGATGCAGTGATCCGGCCACAGCGTCTGGTGGCCATAAGGCACGTCGATCGTTTCGAACGGGTGCTTGCCGGGGTGGCTGGAGGCAAAGCTCGAATGGCCGGCAGGGTGCCAGTCCTGCGTCAGCAGGACGTGCTCGGTCCGCCGGATTAGGTCATTGACCAACGGCACGATTTCGTCGCCACCGGCCACTTCAAGGGCGCCACCCGGGCAGAAATCGTTCTGCAGGTCGATAACGACAAGCGCTTCGTCGGCCATGGAGCCTCCTTATTTTCTTGGTCTTGAGCTTAGGCTCCAATGAAAACGCGACCGGACGCAGAAACTTGACCAGATGGCCGGCTGCGTCAACCTCTCATGGCATAACAAATGCGTTCCGGGTGCACCGGGGCCAACAGCCGTGCAAACTCTGGCTTTGACAATTCCTGCCGGCTTGATATCATTTGCATACGAATGAATTTCCTGCCTTGAATGCTCGGGAAAATCTTTCGGCAGGATCCCCTCTCGGGAAGCCCATTCTGGGAAGGCAAAGCGTGATCCGTTACGCAAAACCCACCACGGTCGACGACGCCCTCGCTTTGCTGGGCGAAGGGCAATGGCGCATCCTCGCCGGCGGCACCGACTTCTATCCGGCACAGGGCAGCAAGCCTTTCCGCGACAATGTCCTCGATATCAATGGCCTGGTGGCATTGCGCGGCATTGCCGAAGCCGAAAACCATTGGCTCGTCGGCGCGCGCACCACCTGGACCGATCTCGTCCGCCATCCTCTGCCGGCGGCTTTCGACGCGCTGAAGCAGGCGGCGCGGGAAGTCGGCTCGGTGCAGATCCAGAACGTTGCCTCGATTGCCGGCAATCTCTGCAACGCCTCGCCGGCCGCCGACGGCGTGCCGGCGCTGCTGGTGCTCGATGCCGAAGTCGAACTGCGTTCCGCTGTGGCGACCCGGCATCTGCCCCTTGCGGAATTCATCCTCGGCAACCGTCGCACCGCACTGCAGCCCGGCGAAATGGTCACGGCAATCCGCATTCCCAAACCCGCGACCGCCGGCAGCTCCGCCTTCGTGAAACTCGGCGCGCGGCGTTATCTCGTCATCTCCATCGCCATGGCCGCCGCACGCCTGGCCGTCGAAGATGGTATGGTCAGGAACGCGGCCGTCGCCGTCGGTTCCTGCTCGGTTGTCGCCAGGCGCCTGGCGGGTGTCGAGGCGGCGCTACGCGGCCGGCCCGTCGGCCACGCGCTGGCCACCGCGATCCAATCCGCACCGATGGACGAGCTGTCGCCGATCGGCGACGTGCGCGGCAGCGCCGAATATCGACTGGACGCTGCGCGCGAGATCGTCGCCCGCGCCGTGCTTGGTGCGATGGGCGCTGTTCCCGACGAAAGGGCGGCGGCCTGATGGGCATGGAGCGCGCCGACATCGCCTTCGAAGTCAACGGCGCCGCCGTCAGCGTTTGTGTGCCGCCGGTGCGGCGGCTGTCCGCGGTGCTGCGCGACGAGTTGCGGCTGACCGGCACCAAGATCGGCTGTGATGCCGGCGATTGCGGCGCCTGCACGGTGCTGGTCGACGGCGAGCCGGTCTGCGCCTGCCTGATGCCCGCGGCTTCCGCCTCCGGCACCGTGGTGACGACCGTCGAAGGCCTCGCCAATGGCCGGTTGTCGGCGCTGCAGGCTTCGTTCCTCAGCCATGGCGCAGCGCAATGCGGCGCCTGCACGCCCGGCCTGCTGGTCGCGGCAACGGCACTCCTGGACAGGACGCCTTGCCCGAGCGAGGCCGAAACGCAGGATGCACTGGGCGGCGTGCTCTGCCGCTGTACCGGCTACCGCAAGATCGTCGCCGCGGTGATGGATGCTTGGCGCCACGCCGACGGCCCCGATCAGCGCATGCCATCCTCTGGCCATGCCGTCGGCTCCTCGCCGATCCGCCTCGATGGCCTACCGAAAGTCACTGGCGGCGAAAAATTCGGCGGCGATTCCTTCCCCGCCGATGCGCTGTCGGTGCTGGTGGTCCGCTCACCGCACTATCATGCCGCCTTCAGCTTCGGCGATCTCGGCAGCTGGGTGAAATCCCGTCCCGGCATTGCCGGCGTCTTCACCGCCGCCGACATTCCGGGAAAGAATTGTTTCGGCGTCATCGCGCCCTTCGCCGACCAGCCGGCGCTGGCCGAAGGGGTTTCGCGCTTTCGCGGTGAGGCGGTGGCGCTGGTTGCCGGCGAACGCGAGGCTATCCTCGATCTCGACCTTGCCGATTTTCCTGTCAGTTGGACAGAGTTGCCGCATTTTCTGGAAACTGGCGAAGCGCAGGCCGGCGGTGCGCAACTGGTCCATGAAAACCGGCCCTCGAACCTGCTCACCTCCGGCTTCGTCGAGCGTGGCGACCCGGAAGCCGCGCTTGCCGGTGCGGCTTTCGTCGTTTCCGGCGCCATCGACACCTCCTATGTCGAGCACGCCTATATCGAACCGGAAGCCGGCTATGCCTTCATGGACGGCGACACGCTGGTCGTCGTCGCCTGCACGCAGGCGCCCTATATGGACCGTGACGACACGGCAAAAGTGCTCGGCCTTGCCCCGGAAAAGGTGCGCATCGTGCCGACCGCCACCGGCGGCGGCTTCGGCTCCAAACTCGACGTCTCGCTGCAACCGCTCATCGGCCTCGTCGCCATGAAAACCGGCCGGCCGGCGGCGCTCGCCTACAGCCGCACCGAATCGATGATCTCGACCACCAAGCGCCATCCGGCTCTGATGAGAGCGAGCATCGGCGCCGATGCCGGCGGCCGCGTCACCGGCATGGTCTTCGCCGGCGATTTCAACACCGGCGCCTATGCCAGCTGGGGGCCGACGGTCGCCAACCGCGTGCCGGTGCACGCCTCCGGCCCCTATGCGACGCCGAACTATCGTGCCGAAGGCCGCGCCATCCACACCAACGGCCCGATTGCCGGCGCCTTTCGCGGTTTCGGCGTGCCGCAGGCGACGATCATGCAGGAGACCCTCTATGACGACCTGGCCGACAAGCTCGGCATGGATCGGCTCGACTTTCGCCTGAAGAACTGCCTTCGGAACGGATCCGAAACAGTCACCGGGCAGCGGCTCGAGTCGGGCGTCGGCATCGCCGACTGCCTCGAGGCCCTCCGTTCACATTGGCAGCGTGCCCTAACTGACGCCGACGCGTTCAACGCCCGTAGCAGCAGCGAAAGAAAACGCGGCGTCGGCGTCGCCTCTTGCTGGTACGGCTGCGGCAACACCTCGCTGCCCAATCCGTCGACCATCAAGGTCGGCATCTTGGCATCGGGCGAAGTCGTCCTGCATCAGGGTGCGGTCGATATCGGGCAAGGCTCGAACACTGTCATCGCGCAGATCTGCGCCGATGCGTTGGGTCTTCCGCTCGAAAAATTCATGCTGAAAGGCGCCGACACGGCGATCACCCCCGACGCCGGCAAGACCTCGGCCTCGCGCCAGACCTTCGTCACCGGCAAGGCCGCCGAAAAGGCCGGCCGCGCCTTGCGCGAGGAGATCTTGCGTTTCGCCAATGTCTCGGAAAAGGCGGCGATTGCGCTGGACGGCACAAGCCTGAGCATCAGGGAAGGCGAAGCGACCCGCCGCGTCGATCTTTCCTCGCTGAAGGCAGACCCCGAAGGCTTTGTCTTTCGCGCCGAGGAAAGCTACGACCCGCCGACGCTGCCGCTCGATGCCAAGGGCCAGGGCAAGCCTTATGCCGTCTATGGCTATGGCGCGCAGATCGCCGAACTGGAGGTCGACCTCAGGCTCGGCACCGTGAAGCTTATAAAAATCACCGCCGCTCACGATGTCGGCAAGGCCATCAACCCTTTACTGGCAGAGGGCCAGATCGAGGGTGGCATCGCCCAGGGCATCGGCATGGCGCTGATGGAGGAATTCATCCCCGGGCGCACCGAAAACCTGCACGACTATCTGATCCCGACGATCGGCGACGTGCCACCGATCGAGACCATCCTGATAGAAGTTCCGGATCCGGAAGGACCCTTCGGCGCCAAGGGTTTGGGCGAGCATGTGCTGATCCCGACGGCGCCGGCGATCCTCAACGCCATCCGCCACGCCACCGGTGTGCTGGTCACCAAAATTCCGGCGACGCCGACCCGCATCCGCGCCGCCATCCTCGACAAGGAGGCGCGCCGATGAGCGAGCTTGCCGAACGCTTCGAGACCCACGATCCCGGCGAGAAGCTGGTGGCCGAGAAGATCCGCTGCGATGCCTGTCCAGTCATGTGCTACATCGCCGATGGCCGCACCGGCGCCTGCGACCGCTACGGCAATGTTGGCGGCAGGATCGTGCGGATGGATCCACTGACCATCCTCGACCACGCGGCCGAGACCGGCGCCGCAATCGTACCCTTTGCCGAAGAAGGCGAGGCATGGGACGGCGAACTGGTCAACACCGGCCGCCGCTTCGTCACCGCCATCGGCGCCGGCACCACCTATCCCGATTACAAGCCGGCGCCCTTCATCGTCAGCCAGGAGGTCGAGGGCGTCGATCTGGTCACCGTCGTCACCGAGGGCATCTTCTCGTATTGCGGCGTCAAGGTGAAGATCGACACCGACCGTCATATCGGCCCCGAAACGGCTACGGTCCGTGCCCAAGGCGAGGCGATCGGCCATGTCACGACCGGCGAATACGGCTCGCAGATGCTGTCGCTGGGCGGCGTACATCATCTGACCGGCGGCTCGAAGGCTGAAGGGCGCGCCACCTGCGACGCCATGCTCGCCCTGTGCAACCGCAAACCGGTTGAACTCGTCATCGACGGCGGCGCCACCGTCATCGTCGAAGCCGGCAAGCCGCCGGTCATCGACGGCAAGCTCGAGCAGCGCATGCGCGTCGGCTGCGGTTCGGCTACCATAGGCATGTTCGCGACCCAATGGCGCGGCCTTGTCGACGAGGTGGTGGTGGTCGATGACCACATCACCGGCGTCGTCTCCGAGCATCAGGCCGGCAAGGTGCTTGGCTGGCAGGATACCGGCATCAAGATCATCGGCCGCCGTTCGACGCCGGGCCGTTATTTCAAGGTGTCGGAGCCCGGCATCGGCTGGGGCGGCACCAGCATTTCCGACCCGCTGTCGATCCTTGGTGAATGGAACGCCAAAAAGGGTGCGCGCCCCGGCATGTCGCTGCTGATGGTCTCGACCACCGGTGAGCAATTCGCCTATTACGAGCTCGACGACGAATTGAAGCCGGTCCAGAAACCGTTCCCGGAGCGGCTGCGGAAGTCGGTCGAACTGATCGAGGACAATTGCGAGCCGGCGCTCTGCACCGTGCTTTTCGTCGGCGGCGCCGGCGGCTCGCTGCGCGCCGGCGTCACCGAGAACCCGGTCAATCTGACCCGCTCGGTGCAGGGCTTGACGACCTACGTGACGGTCGGCGGCGCGCCGGTCTATGTCTGGCCGGGCGGCGGCATCACGCTGATGGTCGACGTCACCCGCGTCCCGGAAGGCGCCTTCGGCTATGTGCCGACGCCGGCGCTGGTGGCGCCGATCGAGTTCACCATGCGCCGCGACGATTATGTCAGGCTTGGCGGCTACGAAGGCGAAATCCGCAGCGTCGACGATATCCTGGCCAAGGGCGGCGAATATCTCAATCCGCGCCGCGGCACGGCCGCACCCCGTCACAATCCCTGGCCGCCGCTGGCGCAGTTGCGTCGCGCGACCGCAAACGGGGCCGGGCGATGAACGGCCCGCAGGCGCATTGGCTCGAGGACGGCCGGAGGCTTCACCTCAATCATGGGCCGATCGATCTGATCGTCGAGGCATTCGGCGAGGCGAGTGAATGCAGCGCCGCATATCGCCAGGCAGTGGCGCGCTTCCAGACAATCCTGGTTGAACTGGTCGAAGAGTTGCCCGAACTGCGGCGCCCGGCCGCCTCGCGGCCACGTGCTTTCGCTGGCCCGACGGCGCGCCGCATGGAAGTGGCGGTCGTTCCGCTAGCGAAACAATTCATCACGCCGATGGCGGCCGTCGCCGGCTCGGTAGCCGACGAAGTGCTTGGCGCGCTGCTTGCCGGCCGCCGGCTCGAGCGCGCCTATGTCAATAATGGCGGCGACAGCGCGATCTATCTCGGCCACGGGCAGTCGATGATGCTTGCCATTGCCGGGACAGGTCATGGGTTGGCAGATCGTCTCACGATCCGCCCCGAAGACGGGATCCGCGGTGTCGCGACAAGCGGCTGGCGCGGCCGCTCCTTTTCGCTGGGCATCGCCGACGCGGTCACGGTGCTGGCGCGAACGGGTGCTGAAGCCGATGCCGCCGCGACCTTGATCGCCAACGCCGTCGACCTGCCCGGTCATCCGGCCGTTAGGCGCGTACGGGCGCGCGATCTCGCACCTGACAGCGACCTCGGCGACCGTTTGGTGACGCAGGGCGTGGGGCTGCTTTCCGCCGCTGAAATCGATATTGCACTGGAAGGCGGATTTGCCGTTGCCGAGGAGTTTCGGCGGCGCGGCCTGATTGCCGCCGCGGCGCTTTTCCTCGGCGGTCAGGCGCGCATCGCAGGTCCGATGGCGCTCGCCAATAAAGTTTTAGAGAGGGAAATTGCTCATGCCTGAGTTTCCGATCCGCAAGATCGCCGTGCTGACCGAAGAGATTTTTCACGAAGGCGGGCCGGTGGCGAAGGTGCCGCGGCGCCGCGCGGCGGCCATGGCTGTGGTCAAGAACCCGTTCGCCGGCCGTTACGTCGAGGAACTGCAGAGCGCCATGGAGGATTTGAAGCCGCTCGGGCTGCTGCTCTCCGACAGGCTTATTGCCGCATTGGGCGGCGACGTCAAACAGATCGACGGTTACGGCAAGGGCGCCATCGTCGGCATGGCGGGCGAGCTGGAGCATGGCGCGCTGTGGCATGTGCCGGGCGGCTATGCCATGCGCGAACGGCTCGGCGACGCCAAGGCGATCGTGCCCTCGGCGAAGAAGGTCGGCGGCTTCGGGGCGCGGCTCGATGTGCCGCTCGGCCACATCAACGCCGCCTATGTGCGCAGCCATTTCGATGCCATGGAAATCGGCATCAGCGATGGCCCCCGTCCCGACGAGATCCTGTTTTGCCTCGCCATGACCTGCGGCCCGCGCGTGCACGACCGCATGGGTGGGCTGGCGGCCAAGGACATTAAGGCATGGGATGGGCTGCGGTGAGCGCCGAGGACAATCTGCTCAAGCTGGTCGAGGCCGAGGAGCCTGACGAAAACGACTATCGCTTGCAGGAGCAGGTCGGCTTCATCCTGCGCAAGGCGCATCAGCGCCATGTCTCGATCTTCGCCGCACACATCGCCGATCTGACGCCGCCGCAATTTGCCGCTTTGGCCAAATTGCGCGACGTCGGCGAGACCTCGCAGAACCAGCTTGGCAGCCTGATCGCCATGGATGCGGCGACCGTGAAGGGCGTCATCGACCGGCTGAAAGCGCGTGGCTTTGTCGAACTTAGCAAACACGAAGTCGACAAACGGCGCCTGCAGGTCAATCTGACCGCCGAGGGGCGCGACGCGATCGAGCGGCTGATTCCGCTTGCCCGTGAGATTACGCAGGAAACGCTGGCGCCGCTTTCCGCCAAGGAAGCGGCCATTTTCATGAAGCTGCTGGCCAAGCTGGCTTAATCTGCTGCCTGCCGGCGTTTGGTTGTTGTTCCTGCCGGGCGCTGAACGCCCGGCAGGAAAGCCTCGTCTCAGAGGCCGTTGTCCTTCAGGATCTGGGCGGCATTTTCCTTGGTGATCTTCTGCGTCGGCAGGGTGATAGTCTTTTCCACCTTCTCCCCGTTCAGGAACTTGATCGCCTGCCGCAGCCCTTCGGCGCCCGGCGTCACATAAGTGAACGTCGCCGTCAGCTCGCCATTGGCGACCAGCTGCACGCCTTCATTGGGCAGGCCGTCGATGCCGATGAACTTGATGTCCTTCTCACGTCCGACGTCCTTGGCGGCAAGATAGGCGCCATAGGCCATCGGATCATTGTGGCCGTAGACAAGATCGATTTTCTCGTTGTTGCGCAACGCCGTCGCCATGATGTTGTAGGCCTGGTCCTGCTTCCAGTCGCCCGACTGCTGGTCGAGCAGGTATTTTATGCCTGGCTCCTTGTCGGTGAATTCATGGAAGCCGTCATGGCGGTCGTGTGCCGGCTGGGTGCCCATGCCGCCCCAGATCTCGACGACGTTGCCGGCGGCCTTGCCCTTGCCGCCAAGCAGCTCGACGGCATATTCACCGGCAGCCCGGCCGATCAGCTTGTTGTCGCCGCCGACGAACTGCGTGTAGTCGTTGGTTTCGACGTTGCGGTCGAGCACGAAGACCGGGATCTTGGCATCGATCGCCTGCTGCACGACACCGGTCAGGCCGGCGGATTCTTTCGGTGATACCAAGAGCGCATCGACCTCCTGACGGATAAGGTTTTCGACATCGGCAACCTGCTTCTCGGTCTTGTCCTCGCCGTCGGTGATGATCAGCTCGACTTCCGGATGCTTGGCCGCTTCGGCCAGGATGTCCTTGTTGAACTGGGCGCGCCAGGGTTCGATGGTCGTCACCTGCGAGAAGCCGATCTTCCACTTCTTGTCCTGCGCATGGGCGCCGCCGGCAAGCATGGCGGTCGTGGTCAGGAGTGCCGCTGTCAGCCCGGCGAGCTTCAACAATTCACGTCGTTTCATTTCTTGTTTCCTCCAATATTCAGAGACGCGGTCTCTTGCGACGGCCGCTTTGCCGCGGCCGTTTCCTTGTGCGCTTGCCCACCGGGCAGTCGCAGATAGAAGAGAAGATCACCGGCACTGCGCTCCTGTACGAGCACGGTACCGATGATGATCATCCCCTTCAGCACCAACTGAAGGTTCGAATTGATGTTGTGCAGCTGCAGGATGTTGGAGAGCAGCCCGAAGATCAGCACGCCGCAGAACGTCCCGGTGAGGCTGCCGCGTCCGCCCATCAGGCTGGTGCCGCCGATGACCACGGCGGCGATCGCGTCGAGCTCCAGGCCGGCGCCGGCATCAGGCTTGCCTTGCCGGTATTGCGCGACATAGAGCACCGCCGCGATGCCGGCCAGCAGCCCTGACACGGCATAGGTGGCGATCTTCACGCGGCCTGCGGCGATGCCCGACAGCCGCGCCGCCTCCTCATTGCCGCCGATCGCATAGACATAGCGGCCGAACGGGGTGAAGCGCAGCACGGCGCCGTAGATCAGGATGGCGCCGAGGAAGAACAGGCCCGGCATCGGGATCACGCCGAATACCAGCGAGCGCAGCATTTCGAAATCGGCGGTGGCATTCGAGCCGGTGTAGACCGGCAGCACCGCATTGTTCTGGCCGGCTGTCAGCCGGGCGATGCCGAGCGCAGTGACCATCATCGCCAGCGTCACGATGAAGGGCTGCAGCCGCCCGGCGACGATGATGAAGCCGTTGAGCGCGCCGAACAGCAGGCCGACGCAAGGCGCCACCAGCAACACGCCGAGCACGCCGAATTTTGAGCCCACCTGCGGCAGCAGGAACCACAGCACCAGACTGCACAGGATCACCCCGACAATGCCGGGCGTCACCAGCCCGCGAACGCTGTCCAACCTGATATCGTGCGTGGCCTGCGCGCCGGCGCGGGATTTTTCGATGTTCAGCAGGATGAAACGAGTGACGAGAATGCCGAGGCAAAGGGCTGCCAGGGCAACTGTCGGCACCCCCAGCACCACCGCCGGCGTCACGCCGGGGACCGTCAGCAGCATGGCACAGACGACCGTGCAGATAGCCATCAGCGAGCCGACGGAAAGGTCGATACCGCCGGTGATGATCACCGCAGTCATGCCGGTGGCAATCAGCCCGGTGGTCGACACCTGGCGCAGCACATCGAGCAGGTTGCCGTAGGACAGGAAGATGTTGTTGCCCTTGGAGCTGATCGGCGAGCCGAGCACGCCGATCAGGAAGATGGCGATCAGGCCCCAATAGAGCTTCGTCCGGGACAGGATATGCAAAATGCTCATGCGGCAGGCCTCGTCATCGTCCGTCGCGGCGCCGCAAGCCACATGATGGCCTCCTCGCTGGCTTGCGCGCGGGACAGGGTTCCCGTCTGGCGGCCGTCGGCCATGACCAGAATACGGTCGGAGAGATGCAGCAGCTCCGGCAATTCCGAGCTGATGACGGCGATTGCCAGCCCGTCTCGCGCCAGCTTGAAGATGAGATCGTAGATTTCCCGCTTGGCACCGACATCGATGCCGCGTGTCGGCTCGTCAAGCAGCAGCACCCGCGGCCTCGTCGCTAGCCATTTGCCGATGACGACCTTCTGCTGGTTGCCGCCGGACAGCGTGCCGGCCGGCTGCTCGACGGTCTCGCAGCGAATGCCGAGCGCCTTGACGGCGTCCCGTGCCAGCCCTTGCTCACCGGCCAGCGAGCGCACGCCGAACCGCGCCAGCGCGCCGACCAGCGGCAGCGCGACATTGTCGGTGATCGAGGCCTCGAGATGCAGGCCTTGCGTCTTGCGGTCTTCCGTGACCAGGGCGATGCCGAGCCGGCGCGCATCGCGCGGCGAACGGATTTCTACTGCCTCGCCATCGAGCCTGATCTCACCGCCGGCACGTCCGCCGCTGGACCCGAAGATGGTTTCCAGGATTTCGGTACGGCCCGAGCCCAGCAGCCCGCCGATACCGAGGATTTCTCCTGCGGCAAGATCGAAGCTGACGCCGTCGAGCACGGTGCGCCAACCATGGCGATTGGGCTTCGACAACGACAGCTCGCTTACGGACAGGACCGTGTTGCCACCGGGGATGCGGTGCTCCTGGGAGGAAGCAAGCAGGTTTCGCCCGACCATCGCCGAAATTATGGCGTCTTCGTCGAGCTTGTCCATCACCCGCGTCAGGACGTGGCGTCCATCGCGAAACACGGTGACGCGGCTGGCCAGATGCATGACCTCGTCGATGCGGTGCGAAATGTAGACGATCGCCACGCCGCTGTCGGCGAGCTGGCGGATGATGCGGAACAGCCGCTGGCATTCGGCCGGCGAAAGCGCCGAGGTCGGCTCGTCCATGATCAGAATGCGCGCCGACATCGACAGCGCCTTGGCGATCTCGACCAGCTGCTGTTCGCCGACGCGCAAGGCACCGACGCGCGCATCCGGGTCGAGCTCGATGCCGAGCCTTTGCAAGAGCGCGCCGGCAGCGCGGCTGCTCGCCTTGCGGTCGACGATCAGCCCGGCGATCAGCTTCTCGCGGCCGAGAAAGATATTGTCGGCGACGCTAAGTTCGGGAACGAGGTTCAGCTCCTGGTGGATGATGGCGATGCCGGCGCGCTCGGCTTCGCGGACGCCGGCAAAGCGCACCGGATGGCCATCGATACTGACCGTTCCGTTATAGTCCGTATAGACGCCGGACAGGATCTTCATCAGCGTCGACTTGCCGGCGCCGTTCTCGCCCATCAGCGCATGGACCTCGCCGCGCCGCAGTTCGAAGCCGACATCGACAAGCGCGGCGATACCGCCGAAGGACTTGGAGATGTGCTCGGCGCTCAGCACGATCGCCGAGCCGTCCGCCACAACGCCTTGCGCAGGGATGGAATTGCCGTGCTGCATGATAAGGACGGCCTCCCTCCGTCGTCACCGAACACCTCAAACGCTAATCTAAACGTTTCGATCATGTCAAGGCAATATCTGGAGCCTGAGATTGTTCCATTTCAATTCTTGCGCAAAATCATAAGATTCCGTACGTATTGCTACCGTGGAGTGGTGAAACGTTTCGAAAATGACAGCGTCAGGACGAAAAAAGCAGCGCAAATTCACTGCCCCGACTATGCTTCATGTGGCCGAGGCCGCGCGTGTTTCCGTGGCCACCGTATCGGCGCTGATCAATGGCACCGCGACCGTCAGCCCCGAGCTCAGCCAGCGGATCGAACAGGCGATCCGCGACATCGGTTATAAGCGCAACGCTATCGCCCGCAGCCTCAAGATGGGCACCACACGCACCATCGGGCTCACCGTCCCACACATCACCAATCCGTTCTTTACCGACGTGGTTTCGGTTATCCAGCAGGCTTTCGACCGGGCCGGCTACGCCGTCATGCTGTGCTGCACCGACGAGCACCTGAACACGCAGGACGACCAGATCAGGCTGTTGCTCGACCGCATGGTCGACGGACTGATCGTCGCGCGTGTCGGTGACGGCGCGATCCTCAAACGGATTGTCGACGACGCCAATGTGCCGGTCGTGCTGCTCGACCGTGTTTGCCAGGGTGTCGACACCGATGCCGTCGTTCTCGACAATCAGCGCGCGGTGTTCGACGCCATCACTTACCTGATCGATCTCGGCCATCGGCGCATCGGCTACATCTCCGGCTCGTTCGATATCTCGCCGATGCATGACCGCATGGCGGGATACCGCGAGGCCCTCCAGGCCGCCGGCCTGCCGGCCGAGGCCGAACTCGTCCGCTTCGGCAACTTCCATGAAGTCGACGGCTACAACGCCACCATGCAGCTGCTTTCGCTGCACGACCGGCCGAGCGCCATCTTTTCGGCCAACAACCCGATGGTGATCGGCACCATGAAGGCCATTCGCGATATCGGCCTGTCCTGTCCGGAGGATATTTCGGTCGCCTGCTTCGACGACTTTCCGTGGTCGGATGTGTTCCGGCCGCAATTGACCACGGTCGCACAGCCGGTGCAGGCGATTGGCGAACAGGCGGCCAATCTGCTGCTCGACCGGCTCGCCGGAAACAGGGATGCGCCGCCGCGCAAGCTGACGCTCAAGGGACGCTTGATGATCCGCAATTCATGCCGTCCGCTAGGTGCGACTGCGCAGAGCGTCAGCGCGTAGCGCTTGGGCTCTGTTCAGAAACTTTGCAATGCCGGACGGACAGCGCTCCCTCTGTCCTGCCGACCCCGGCCTTCGCAGCCACTACGGGCGTTCGTCTTTCGAAAACCGAGCAATTGAAGGACGGGCGCCGATCGAGCCAAGTGGCCAACAATCAGCCAGCCGACAGTCAGGAAAATCTTGGCAATCGAAGCATGTCGGTTTAGGAATATGACGAGATGCGGCTGATCGCCCACACGGGCGCCGGCTTGAGTCATGCGCGTGAAATCGATCCTAATCGGGCTGGTACTTGCTGGGATGGCCGCATTCTTCGGCTGCACCACCGGCGGCGCATTTAAGACTTTCCCCTCGGCCTATGGCGGCCTCACCGACGCCGGTTTTCGCGTTCCGTCGGTTCCGATCTACAAGGTTGACCAAAAGTTCCATCGGCAGACAGTGCCTTATGCGACTGAAGAGGCGCCGGGCACCATCATTGTCGATACAGGAGCGAAGTTCCTCTACTACGTGTTGGGAGACGGTCAAGCGCTGCGCTACGGAATCGGCGTCGGCAAGGCGGGCTTCGAGTGGCATGGCACTGCTCACGTTGCGAGGAAGCGCGAATGGCCGGATTGGAGCGCGCCGTCTGCGATGATCGTGCGCGAGCAGAAGCGAGGCCGCATCATACCGGCCCATATGGAGGGCGGACTCATGAACCCGCTCGGGGCGCGGGCGCTCTATCTTTTTAACGAGAAAGGTGACACTGGATATCGCCTGCACGGTAGCCCTGAATGGTGGTCCATCGGCAAAGCTGTGTCGGCGGGCTGCATTCGCCTCATGAACCAGGACATCATCGATCTCTATGACCGCGCCACAATCGGCACCAAGGTGATCGTCATTTAGTGGACGCCGCGTTTCCCGCTAACGGACGAGCATGACGGATCGAAAACCTTCGCGCAAAACGCGCGAAATTGTTCGCTATGTCTTCGCACACCCGTTCGCGATGTCCCTGCCTAAGGCCGGCCTTGCCCGCAACAGTGGCAAGTGGCGAACCAACTCTCAGGCAGCTTCCGACAGCGATTTGTGAGCGTCGGCCAGGATCTCGAACGAGCGCACCCGCGCCGCATGGTCGAAAATCTGCGCTGTGACCATCAGCTCGTCGGCCCCTGTGCGGCGCACAAACGCCTCGATGCCTTGCCTGACCGTTTCCGGGGAGCCGACGACGGCGCAGGAAAGCGCTTGGCCGAGCATGGTCTTGGCCATTGGATCGAGCTCGCGCTCATATCCTTCGACCGGCGGCGGCAATCGGCCGGGCCGGCCGGTGCGCAGATTGACGAAGGCCTGCTGCAGCGAGGTGAACAACAGCCGCGCCTCGGAATCGGAAGGAGCGGCGAAGACGTTGAGGCCGAGCATCACATAAGGCTTGTCGAGCTGCTCCGAAGGCTGGAAACGCGAGCGGTAGATCTCCAGAGCATGGTCGAGCTCGGCCGGCGCAAAATGCGAAGCGAAGGCGTAGGGCAGGCCGAGCATGGCGGCAAGCTGCGCGCCGTAGAGGCTGGAACCGAGAATCCAGATCGGCACCTTTTCGCCTTCGCCGGGCACTGCGCGGATGCGTTGGCCGTCTTCGGCCGGCTGCAAGTAACCCATCAGCTCGACGACGTCCTGCGGGAAATTGTCGGCGCCAGCGTCGAGGTTACGGCGCAGCGCCCGTGCCGTGGCCATGTCGGTGCCGGGCGCCCGGCCGAGGCCGAGATCGATGCGGCCAGGATGCAGAGCGTTGAGCGTACCGAACTGCTCGGCGATGACCAGCGGGGAATGATTGGGCAGCATGACGCCGCCGGCGCCGACGCGTATCGTATCGGTGCCGCCGGCCACATGGGCAATGACCACCGAGGTGGCAGCGCTGGCGATGCCCGGCATATTGTGGTGCTCTGCCAGCCAATAGCGCCGGTAACCCAGCCGCTCGGCATGACGGGCGAGATCGAGCGAATTGGCGAGTGACTGTGAAGCGTTGCTGCCTTCGACGATCGGCGACAGGTCGAGAACGGAAAGAACGGTCATCGGCGCGGGTTTCCTGTGGGCCGAAGGGATGTAGGAAGCCGTTGCCGAGGCGGCAAATTCAAAATGTTGATGGAGCGCTGAGGGCACAACGGACGTGCGACCGATGCAAGGTCGTGATCTGCACCATCGGGGGGACGCTTTTGACCCTTTAAGCCGCTACTTGTTCACCTCGGAAATCTCTTCGTCCTCGATCGCTGCCGTGTGTTGCGCCGCCAGGAAATTGCCGACATGGCTGAGACCGTCGAAATGATCGCAGAACACCTTGATGACGACCAGCAGCGGCACCGCCAGCAGCGCGCCGACAAAACCCCATAGCCACGACCAGAAGGCGATGGCGATGAGGATCGCCACTGCGTTGATTTCGAGACGGCGGCCGACCACCGTCGGCGTCACGAACTGGCCTTCGACGATGTAGCATAGAACGACGAAGGCCGGCGCCAGCAGCGCGTAGGAAATCGTGTCGAAGCTTATCAGCGCAATGATCGTGACCAGCGTGATGGTGATTAACGCTCCGATATAGGGCAGGAAATTGAGCAGAGCCGCTGCCGCGCCCCAGACCTGCGCGTTTGGCACGCCGAGTGCCCACAGGCCGAGCCCGATGACCACGCCGAGACATGTATTTATGATCGTGACGGTAAGCAGATAGTGCGAGATTTCACGTTCGACGTCGTAGACGACACGCAGTGCCCGCTTCTTTTCGCTGAGACTGGGGAAGGATTGGACGATCTTTTCATAGAACATCGTGCCGGAGGCGAGCAGGAACAGCGACAGGACGAAGACGATGGTGACGCTGGTGCCGGCCGACAGTACATTGCCGGCGGCCTGCGAGAGAATACCGGATGGCGCCATCGCCACCCTCTGAACGCCCGGCTCCTGGGATGTCTGCGTCAGTCCCTCTATCTGACGCGAAACCTCCACGATCCTTTCGAACGGACGGCGCAGTTGTGCCAGACGTTCGGTAAGCTGCTGGCCGATCGTCGAGGTGTTGTTGATGAGATCGATGACCGGGCCGCTGAGCAGATATCCCGCGACGGCGACGAGGCAGAACGAAAGCAGCACCAGCAGTGTCGCCGAAATGACATCGGGCATGCCATGCTTGCGCAGGAAGCGAACGATCGGCGTCAGCGTCAGCGCCAGCAGGAAAGCCAGAATGACCGGCATGAAGAAGGCGCGGGCGAAGTAAAGCGCGTAGATCGCCATGAGGATGAAGATGCCGACGAGCAGCGAACGCATCAGATGCGCATCCGCCCGCGCCTCGACGCGCGGATCCGGGCTTTCGGCAGCGCTTGCGCCCGAAGCGTCGGGTTCGGCTTTCATTCTGACCCTCGGCGGCACACCGCGATTGGTGCAGACCGTTGGCGAAAACGCCTCTGTCGCTTCAAGGTTCCGTTAGCCGGCGTCACCGGCCAGGCCGCCTCGCGGCCTTGCCGGTGAATCAGGTGACTGGGAATCAGGCAACCGGCGCCGCCACGGCGGGAACGGCCTTCGCAGTTTCCCGGCGCACGATCGGCGCCACTTTGGTTCCGTAGAGTTCGATGGCCTTCATCACCTTGGCGTGCGGCATGGTGCCGATCGCCATTTGCAGCAGGAAGCGGTCGTTGCCGAATATCCTGTGCTGGGCAATGATCTTCTCGGCCACCTGTTCTGGATTGCCGACGAACAGCGCGCCGTTTGGACCGCGCGATTGGTCGAAATGCGCCCGCGATGTCGGCCCCCAGCCGCGCTCGCGGCCGATGCGGTTCATCACCTCGGCCTGCGGCCCGTAAAAATCGTCGGCTGCCTGGTCCGTGCTGTCGGCAATGAAGCCGTGCACGTTGAGACTGGTGGCAAGGCTTGCCGGATCGTTGCCGGCGCGCCTGGCTGCATCCCTGTAGATGTCGAACAGTGGTGCGAACCGCGCCGGCTCGCCACCGATGATCGCCAGTGCCAGCGGCAACCCGAGCACGCCCGCGCGGGCGACGGATTGCGGTGTTCCACCGACGGCGATCCAGATCGGCAATTTGTCCTGCAAGGGCCGCGGGTAGACGCCGCGGTCGTTGATCGGCGCGCGCAGACTGCCCGACCAGGTCACCTTGACATGATCGCGGATGGCGAGCAGCAGGTCGAGCTTCTCGGCGAAGAGCTCGTCATAATCTTCGAGATTGTAGCCGAACAGCGGAAAGGACTCGATGAACGAGCCGCGCCCGGCCATGATCTCGGCACGGCCGCCGGACAGAAGATCGAGGGTGGCAAACTGCTGGAAGACGCGCACCGGATCGTCGGAGGACAGCACGGTGACAGCGCTGGTCAGCCTTATGCGCTTGGTCCGTTCGGCCGCCGCCGCCAGCGCCACCGCCGGAGCCGAGGCAGCATAGTCGGGACGGTGGTGCTCGCCGAGACCAAAGACGTCCAGCCCGACCTGGTCGGCGAGCTCGATCTCCTCGATCAAATTGCGCAACCGCTCATGCGCACCGATCGCACCGGGACCCGGTTCCGGGCTGACGTCGGCGAAGGTGTAGAGACCGAGTTCCATACTGTCATCTCAGCGTTTTGTCTTGGCGCTACACGTAGCGATCAGTCCGCCGCCCCGCCAGATGCCTGGATGGTGAACAGTGCGGGTGCCTTTCAGCCGAATTCAATCGAAATGGCGTCTCCCGGCTGCAACAGATCAGAATTTCATGGCTGGCATACCGTTTTGGCGCTTGAACTCTCGGTTTTCGCGCGTATGTAAGCGTCGCAAATTGACTTCAGGGAAGTGGACTTGGCTATCTATAGGGAAAAAGACGTTTTCGAGCGGCGCAATGCCGCAAACGAGGCAAAGAAGGCGCTTCTGGAGCGCTTCAAGGCAAAGCCGGCGGCAGATGATCCAGCGGTGCTGGCACGACAGGCCGAGCGCAAGGCAATCCTCGAGGCCCGCGCTATACGTGAGGCCGAAAAGGCCAGGCTGAAGCAGGAAAAGCTGGCGCGCGAAGCGGCCGAAAAGGCCGAGCGCGAGGCAGCTGCCGAAGCGGCACGCATCGCCGCGGAAGAAGCCGCACAGGCCGAAGCGAAGATCCGGGAAGCTGAAGAGAACGAGCGCATCGCCCGTTTTCTTGCCGACGAGGCCGAACGCAAGGCCAAGCGTGACGCACGCTATGCCGCGCGCAAGCAGCGCACCGGCAGGACGCCGCCCGGCTTCTCCGCGCGATAGCGCCTTCCGGCACTGATCAGCCGAATTCAAGAATCAGGGCCGCCTTGCAGCGGCCCCGAACGCGTTCGTCTGTCAGAATCGGCTAAGCCGCGAGCTTCAGTCCCATGATGCCGCAGACGATTAGCGCGATGCAGGCCAGCCTGATCGCCGTCGCTGGGTCGCCGAGCAGCCGAGCAGCCATATCCCCAACAGCGCCGTGCCGACGCCGGTCCACACCGCGTAAGCGGTGCCGACCGCCAACGCCTTCAGCGCCAGGCCGAGCAAGGTCAGGCTGACGATCATCGAGGCAACCGTCAGGACGGTTGGCAGCGGCTTCGAGAATCCGTCGGTGTATTTGAGGCCGATCGCCCAGCCGATCTCGAACAGGCCGGCGAGGAACAGGAAAACCGACGACATCGGAACGCTCCGTTTCGATGGCTTTCGGCCGATTTCTTGAAAAGCGCAAAAATTGCCTTCGCCGCATCCAAGGGGATGCGCGTGAGCTTAATGAACAATCATACCGGCCGCGTTTGCGGCCGGTCGAAATAAGCCGGTAGCTGCGGCTCTACTTGTCCTTCAGCTTCATCGCCTTCACCGGCGGTGCCTTCAGGGCCGGCGCCGGAGCCGGTTTCTTCGCGTCCTTCTTCGGCTTGCGGGCCTCCTTGCCTGCCTTCATCGCACCCTTAGCCATGATTCGTTCCTCCAGTTGATATCTGGCGAAGTGAAACAAGAGAAAACGTTCGACTGCAAGAGGCCGCTGCCGTGCAGTCGCCTGGCCGATGGGCTGTCAACCGGTTTCTAATTCCCTCGTAAACCGCAGCGGTCCGTGCCATGGTCTTCTTCGCACTGCAGCATCAGCCCTCGCGTTTCGCCGGCTGATGATCAGGCAGGCCGGTCAGGACGACAATGCGGATCCACATCGGTTGCCAGATGAGCTTCGACTTCCCGCAGGAAACACCGCTGATCGCGATGCTAAATGTCCATTATTCGCGCGCATCCGATCTTGAGCGGCCGGACTTCCTGACGTCGAACCCGCCGGTGCCGATCGAGAGCTACCGCGACAGTTTCGGCAATTGGTGCAACCGTTTCGTTGCGCCGGCCGGGCGCTTTGCGTTCGGCACGGACGCGGTGATCCGCGACCCCGGCTCCTTCGAGACGCGCGAGCTGACGGCGTGGCAGCACGAGGTGCGCGATCTGCCGTCGGAGACGCTGCTGTTCCTGCTGCCCAGCCGCTATTGCGAGAGCGACGTGCTGTCGAATGAAGCGTGGCGGCTGTTCGGCAGCACCCCGCTCGGCATTCCGCGCGTCCAGGCGGTCTGCGACTTCGTCCATAACCACATCGTCTTCAACTATTACAATGCGCGGCCGACGCGCACCGCCGCCGAGGTCTATCGCGAGCAGAGTGGTGTATGCCGCGACTTTGCTCATCTCGCTGTCGCCTTCTGCCGCGCCCTGAACATTCCGACCCGCTACTGCACCGGCTATATCAGTGATATCGGCCTGCCAAAGCCGTGGTCGGACATGGATTTCGCCGCCTGGATGGAAGTCTATCTCGGCGGCCGCTGGCAAGCGTTCGACCCGCGCAACAACGCGCCGCGCATCGGCCGCATCCTGATTGCCTCCGGACGCGATGCCGCCGATGTGCCGCTGACCCACATTTTTGGGCCGGGCGCGCTGGCTGGCTTCAAGGTCTGGACGGACGAGGTCGTCGAATAGCCCCGCGCCGCCCTTTTGAACAACTGACCTTGTGAACAACTGGGCACTTCGGGCGTTGTGGGGGACTGTGGAGCGTGGGCGGGCGCTCCGCCAATCTCGGTGCATCAACCAAGGCAGCACACCATGGCGGCGCATGGCGGGTCAAAAAAAGTGATCTATGCGGCGCTCGCCGGAAATCTTGCGATCGCAGTGACCAAATTTGCCGCTGCCTTGTTCACGGGCAGCTCGGCAATGCTCTCGGAAGGCGTCCACTCGCTCGTCGATACCGGCAATGGCAGCCTGCTGCTTTACGGCATGCACCGTGCCGCTCGGCCGGCCGACCGCACGCATCCGCTCGGCCATGGCCGCGAGCTGTACTTCTGGAGCTTCATCGTCGCGCTCCTCGTCTTTGCACTGGGTGCCGGCATATCGTTCTACGAAGGCGTGACGCACATCATGGCGCCGGAGCCGATTGCCAACGCCAAGGTGAACTACGCTGTCCTTGGCCTTTCCTTTCTCTTCGAAGGCACCTCTTGGCTGGTGGCGCTGAAGGAGTTCCGCCACCAAAAAGGCAGCCACGGCTGGCTCGAGGCGGTGCAGCTCAGCAAGGATCCGAGTGTCTACACCGTACTCTTCGAGGACAGCGCGGCACTTCTCGGCCTCGTTGTCGCCTTCGCCGGGATATCGGCGGCGGAACTGCTGGACATGCCGAAGCTCGACGGCGCCGCGTCGATCGGCATCGCGCTGATCCTGGGCGGGACCGCGATCTTCCTGGCGCGCGAAAGCAAGAGCCTGCTGCTCGGCGAGCCGGCTTCGCCCGAGGTGCAAACAGAGGTGCTGGCCATCGTCCAGCAGGACCCGGCGGTGCAGCGGGCGAATGGCGCGCTGACGCTGCATATGGGTCCGCAGGAGATCGTCGCCGCTTTGAGCATCGAGTTCGAGGATCATTTGTCGGCGCCGGAGATAGAGACCTGTGTCGAGCGCCTGGAGACGCGGCTGAAGGCGGAGATGCCGGAGGTGACGCGGCTCTTCGTCAAACCGCAGACCACCGGCACCTGGGAACGCCGGAGCAAGGCCTTGGCGGCGTCCGGAGGGGAACCAGCCTGAGGAAAATGGCTGCGCCATCGGGCAGTCCCGGTTATGATTGCGGGCAAAAGCTCCAGGAGGAACGAAGATGAAAATCGACGGCGGGTGTCATTGCGGCGCCATTACTTACGAGGCCGAGATCGATCCGGAAAAGACCACCATTTGTCACTGCATCGATTGTCAGAAGCTAACCGGAACGGCCTTTCGCGTCACCGTGCCGGCGTCCGAGGACAATTACAGGATCACCAAGGGCACGCCGAAGATCTACATCAAGACCGGTTCGAGCGGCGCCAAGCGCGCCCAGGCATTTTGCGGTGAGTGCGGCTCGCATCTCTACGCCACGTCGGCGGGCGAGGGACCGAAGGTTTACGGTATCAGGGTCGGCACGGCACGGCAGCGCGAGCAACTGGTGCCGAGAAAGCAGATCTGGCACCGCTCGGCGCTGCATTGGCTGCCGGAATTCGAAGGCACAACCATCATCGAGGAGCAGTAGCGCCAGACCGGGGCGAAGCCTCCGGTTCCGGCGCAGCTCTCAATCGTCGCCTTCGACGACCCTTAGCCTCAACTGCCCGGTTTTCGAATCGGCGACGCGCGGGCTGCTTTCCGCTTTTGCTCCGCTGCCATTCGAACCAGCGGTGTCCTCCGCCGGCTGCACGCCAAACTCCAGCGCCTCGATCTTTTGTCCGCGCCTGGTCACCTTCGATGTCGAGACCAGGATGTCCTCGATATCCTTGGCCGATTGACCGAAATGCGTCTGCAATTTGCGCACCCGCTCGTCGAGCCGGGAGACGTCTTCCATCAGCCGGATGACCTCGCCCTGGATCAAGTGCGCCTGCTCGCGCATGCGCGCATCCTTGAGGATCGCCTGGATGACCTGGATCGACAGCATCAAAAGCGATGGCGAGACGATGACGATCCGCGATCGATGCGCCTTCTGGACAACGGCCTCGAAATTCTCGTGGATTTCGGCGAACACCGATTCCGAAGGCACGAACATGAAGGCGGTGTCCTGCGTCTCGCCCTGGATCAGGTATTTTTCGGAAATATCCCGGACATGCACCTCGATGTCGCGGCGGAAAGCCTGTGCGGCGGACTTCTGCAGGTCGGCGCCTTCGGCGGCACGGATGGCATTCCACGCCTCGAGCGGAAACTTTGCGTCGATGGCAAGCGACGGCGCGCCGTTCGGCATCTTTACCAGGCAGTCGGGCCGGCTGCCATTCGACAAGGTCGCCTGGAATTCATAAGCGCCGTGCGGCAATCCGTCGGCGACGATGGCTTCCATACGCGACTGGCCGAAGGCGCCGCGCGTCTGCTTGTTGGAAAGGATCGCCTGCAATTGCACGACCTGGCCGGCCAGCGACTGGATGTTGCCTTGCGCAATATCGATGACCGCCAGCCGTTCCTGCAGCTTGGCGAGGCTCTCATGCGTCGATCTCGTCTGCTCGGTCATGGTCTGGCCCAGGCGGCCGGTCATGGCATCGAGACGCTGGCCGATCGACTGTGTCAGTTCCGCCTGGCGCGCCCCGAACACTTCGGCGATGGCGCCCATGCGGCCCTGCATTTCCGCTTGGGATTGCAGAATGCCGGCCATCCGCGCCTCGGCGTCGCGGGCGTGGTCGGCGGCTTCGGCGGCCGCCACTGCACGCGCCTTGGCCGATCGCCACAGCGCAACGACGAGCGCGACGAACAGTCCAAGGAACAGCATTGCGCCGAAACCCAGGGCATGGCCGAGCGTGAGCGTGGTGGCGCCGAGGCGGGCGACAGGTTCGGACAGGATGGTGGCCAGATCGTTCATGCCGACAGCATAGATGATTCGGTCTGCCGGCACAGATCAAAACGTGAACGACCCGAAGGCGTCCCGGTTGACGCTTTTCCTGCGAGGTCTTAGGTGAGACGCCATGTCGATCAAGCCGCTTATCATCCTCCCCGATCCCGTCCTGCGCCAGGTTTCAAAACCGGTCGAGCGTGTCGATGGCGATTTGCGCAAACTGGCCGGCGACATGCTGGACACCATGTATGACGCGCCCGGCATCGGCCTCGCAGCGATCCAGGTCGGCGAACCCTTGCGCATGCTGGTGATCGACCTCGCCAAGGAGGACGAGACGCCGGCGCCGCACGTCTTCATCAATCCCGAAATCCTTGAAAGCTCCGACCAGCGTTCGGTCTATGAGGAAGGCTGCCTGTCGATCCCCGATTACTATGCGGAAGTCGAGCGCCCCGCCGCGGTACGGGTGAAATATCTCGATCGCGATGGCAAGCTGCAGGAGATCGAGGCCGAGGGGCTGATGGCGACCTGCCTGCAGCATGAAATCGACCACCTCAACGGCGTGCTGTTCATCGATTACATCTCCAAGCTGAAGCGCGACATGGTGGTCAAGAAATTCAAGAAGCTCGCCAGGGACAAGGCGCCGGGCAAGATGGTGGGGTAGGCGTCGACGAATGCCCCTGCGTGTCATCTTCATGGGTACGCCCGAATTCTCCGTGCCGACGCTGCGGGCGATTGCCGGGGCCGGGCACGAGTTGGCAGCCGTCTACACGCAGCCGCCGCGCGCCGGCGGCCGGCGCGGGCTCGAACTGACGCCGTCGCCGGTGCAGCGCGAGGCGGAGCGGCTTGGCATCGAGGTGCGGTCGCCGGTGTCGCTGAAGGGCGAGGCGGAGCAGGAGGCGTTCCGCGCGTTGCGTGCCGACGTCGCCGTGGTGGTCGCCTACGGGCTGCTTCTGCCCAAACCCATTCTCGAGGCGCCGCGGCTCGGTTGCCTCAACGGCCATGCATCGCTGCTGCCGCGCTGGCGCGGCGCTGCCCCTATCCAGCGCGCCATCATGGCCGGCGATACCGAAACGGGCATGATGGTGATGCGGATGGAGGAAGGCCTCGACACCGGCCCGGTGGCAATGGTTGAAAAATGCGCCATTGGACCCGACATGACGGCCGGCGATCTGCACGATCGGCTGATGGTCTTGGGTGCTTCGCTGATAGTGCAAGCGCTCGAACGGCTGGAGCGGAATACGCTGACATTTACCACACAGGCGGAGGTGGGGGTGACCTACGCCAAGAAAATCGATAAATCGGAGACTCGCATAGACTGGCTGCGACCTGCCGGCGACGTGCACAACCAGATTCGCGGTCTGTCGCCCTTTCCCGGTGCATGGTGCGAGGCCGAAATCGGCGGCCGCGTGGAACGGCTGAAACTGCTTCGCTCGACGCTCTCGCAAGGCGCCGGCGAACCGGGAGGAATTCTCGATGACCGGCTGACAGTCGCCTGCGGGTCAGGCGCGATCAGGCCGGTCGAAGTTCAACGTGCGGGCGCAAGGCCCATTGCCGCGCAGGAGTTTCTGCGCGGCGCCAAGCTCGAAAAAGGAATGAAATTGTCATGAGCATGATGTCCATACGCGCGGCGACGCCGCGGGACCGCGAGGCGATCCGCCTTGTCGAAGAACACGCATTCGGCCAGCAGGCGGAGGCCGGACTGGTCGACGCGCTGGTCACAGGCGGTGATGCCGTCGTCGAACTGGTGGCGGACGAAGACGGGCAAGTGGTCGGCCATATCCTGTTTTCACGGCTTTTCGTGCAGAATGGCGGCAAGAGCTTCCCGGCGGTGGCTTTGGCTCCTTTGGCGGTCGAGCCGTCGTTCCACGGCACCGGCATCGGAGGTGCGCTGGTCCGCGAGGCGCATATCCGCCTGAAGGCTGCTGGCGAGACGCTCGCCGTGGTGCTCGGCGATCCGGCTTACTATGGCCGTTTCGGCTACAGCCGCGCCCGTGCAGCAAAATTCGAGAGCGAGTACCAAAGCGAGGCTTTGCAGGCGCTTGCCTGGGGCGAGGCGCCGGAGACCGGCATGCTGGTCTACGCCTCGGCCTTCGGCTCAGCCCTCGCCGCCTGATTTCGCCTCGATCCGGGAATGCCGCGTTTTCGCCTCGACATCGAATATGACGGCAGTCTCTTCGCCGGCTGGCAGCGCCAGGCCAACCAGCCTTCGGTGCAGCAGGCGATCGAGCGGGCGATCGAGAAGTTCTGTGGCGAGCAGGTTTCGCTGCGCGCCGCCGGCCGCACCGATGCTGGCGTCCATGCGACCGCTCAGGTGGCGCATGTCGATCTGATCAAGGCATGGCCCGGCGACAAGGTGCGCGACGCAGTCAACGCGCATCTGCAAGCGGCCAAGGTGCGCATCGCCATCCTGAAGGCCGCAGTCGTGCCGGATGGCTTCGATGCGCGTTTCTCGGCGATCGGCCGCCATTACCTCTACCGCATCGTCAATCGCCGCGCGCCGGCGGCGCTCGACAAGGGCAAGATCTGGTGGGTACCGAAGCAGCTCGATGCCGGTGCCATGCACGAGGCGGCAAAGGTGCTGGTTGGCCGGCATGATTTCACCACCTTCCGCTCGACCCAGTGCCAAGCCACCAGCCCCATCCGCACGCTCGACCGGCTGGATGTCAGCCGGGCGGGCGATTTCATTGAGGTCCGCGCTTCGGCGCGGTCATTCCTGCACAACCAGGTGCGCTCGATGGTCGGCTCGCTCAAACGTGTCGGCGAAGGCGGCTGGACTGTTGCCGACCTCAAGGCGGCGCTTGAGGCGCGCGACCGTGCGGCCTGCGGTCAGGTGGCGCCGCCCGACGGGCTGTTTCTCGTCGGCGTCGATTATCCGACGCCTGGCTGATCCGGAACGCTGATCCCGAGCAGCGCCTGCAGGCCGAACAGGACGATCAGCGACGCCACGAACATGCCGGCAAAAACGGCGCTGCCGGTGGCCGCACCCCTGCCGATCGCAACGTTGGTCATCCGCCAGGTCAAGACCATCGACAGCGCGAACAACAGCAGCGACACCAGTCCGGAGACTTCGTTGGCCGATGTCAGGAAAAGCCGGATCAACGCCGATGGCAGCATCATCCAGGCGATGATCGCCGAGGCCCAATTGCTGGCCACGACATAATGGACGAAACGGCCGCCGACGCCGACCCGCGGCGCCACCAGGGCGAGGCCTATGAGCGGCAGCACCCAGGCGCCGATATCGACGGTTGCCAGGCGGATCAACATGCTGAAACGGCCGACGAATGCGTTGGGATCGCCGATTTCGTTGGCAATACCGACCCAGCCGACGATCAGTGCCGGCGCCGCGACGACGATGGCAAAAAAGGAGTTCCAGAAACCGTCCGCCGAAAGGTCGAGCAGGCGAAATCCGTCGGCCTTGCCGAGCATCAGCCGCCAGGCACCGGCAAGCGAAGCGTAGGTTTCATCCGCTGAAAGCATCACTAGGATATGTCCTGCGCAAACCAGTCTTCAACGAAGCGCAGATAAATCTGCGTCAGCGTCTCGAGGTCGGCAATCGCCACGCGTTCGTCGACCATGTGCATGGTCTTGCCGACCAGGCCGAATTCGACCACCGGACAATAATCCTTGATGAAGCGGGCATCGGAGGTGCCGCCGGAGGTGGAGAGCGCCGGCTTCCTGCCGGTCACCGCCTTGACCGAACCGCCAAGCGTCTCGATCAACCTGTCGTCGCGTGTCAGGAAAACATGGCTCGGCCCGTCGCGCCAGACGATCTCGTAGTCGACCGGTGTCTTCTTGCCGGCGCGGTATTTCTTGCGTTTCGCCGCCCGGTCGAGGCGGTTGTGGATCTCAGCCTGGATCGTCTCGGCAGTCCAAGTGTCGTTGAAGCGGATATTGAAGGTAGCCGCCGCCTTCGCCGGGATGACGTTGGTGGCAGGATTGCCGACATCGATGGAGGTCACTTCAAGATTGGTCGGCTGGAAATCCCTTGTTCCGTTGTCGAAGACGGGGTGCAGCAAGGCGTCGACCAGCGTCATCAGGCCGCGCACCGGGTTGTCGGCTAGCTGCGGATAGGCGGCGTGGCCCTGGCGGCCGTTGACGACGACCGTGCCGGAGAGCGAGCCGCGCCGGCCGATCTTGATCATATCGCCGAGCGCATCGGGATTGGTCGGCTCGCCGACGATCGCAGCATGCCATTTCTCGCCCTTGGCAGCCGCCCATTCGAGCAGTTTCGTCGTGCCGTTGATCGCCGGCCCTTCCTCGTCGCCGGTGATCAGCAGCGAGACCGACCCCTTCGGGCCGCCCTTCTGCGCGATATGTCGCGCTACCGCCGCGACGAAACAAGCAATGCCGCCCTTCATGTCGACGGCGCCGCGGCCGAACATCTCGCCATTGGCGATCTCGGCGCCAAAGGGTGGGTGCGTCCAGGCTGTTTCATCGCCCACCGGCACCACATCGGTATGACCGGCAAACATCAGATGCGGGCCGTTGCCGGAACGCCGCGCGTAAAGGTTCTCTATGTCAGGTGTGCCGGATTCGGAAAACACCGGGCGCTCGACGGCAAAGCCGAGCGGCTTCAACATTTCTTCCAGCGCGCTCAGCGCACCGCCTTCGGCGGGCGTCACGGAAGCGCAGCGGATGAGAGCAGCCAGATTTCTGGTCGGATCGGTAGGCAGCGTCATGGGCAAAAGCGATAGTCGAAAGCGCAAGGCCTGTCACGGCCAGACATAAGGGCCAGCCATGCCGCCGACATTATGGTTTTCATGCCGTATGATTGCGGCAAAGGCCTCTCGACCAACGCAGGGCCATCGCATGGTCACGCGTGGCAAGACAATCGTAATCGCAGGTGCCGGCAGTATCGGATGCTACGCCGGCGGCTGCCTGATACTTGCCGGGCGAAAGGTGGTTCTGCTGGCGCGGCCTCGCATCGAGAAGGCGCTGCAAAAAGGCGGATTGTGCATCACCGACCGTGATGGCCGCGACCGATCCGTCAAGCCGGAGGCATTGTCGGTCACCGCCGATCCGGCCGCAGCATTCCCCGGTGCCGATGTCATCCTGCTAACGGTCAAGAGCGGCGCGACGCAGGACATGGCCGGGCTTATTGCGGCCCACGCCCGACCGGATGCGGTGATACTCAGTCTCCAGAACGGCGTTGACAATGCCGATAAATTGCGAGCCCATCTCACCGCCCGGCGGGTGCTCGCGGGCATGGTGCCGTTCAACGTGGTCCAATCGGCGGAGGGCGAATTGCCGCTTCGCCTGCACCGCGCCAGCGGCGGCAAGGTGATGATCGAACAGGGCGCGACAGGCCTTGACGAACTGCTCGACGTCGAGGGCTTTGCCGTCGCCACGCATGGCGACATCGAAGCGGTGCTATGGGGCAAGCTGCTGCTCAACCTCAACAACGCGCTGGTGGCGCTTTCCGGCCTGCCGCTGGCGGCAGAGCTTGCCGATCGCCGCTGGCGGCTGATCCTGGCCGGCCAGATCGACGAAGCATTGGCGGCAATGACGGCGACAGGCATCGAACCCGCTCGCATCGCCGGCCTGCGTCCCGCGCTGCTGCCGAAAGTGCTTCGCCTGCCCGACTGGCTGTTCAAGTTCTTGGCGCGGCGGATGCTTGCCATCGATCCGGCCGCGCGTTCGTCGATGTGGGATGACCTTCAGCGCCGCCGGCCGACGGAGATCGGCGAACTGCAAGGCGCGGTCCTGCGTTTGGCCGAAAAGGCCGGCACGCCGGCACCTTTGCTGAAGCGCGTGACGGCACTGGTGCGCGCGGCCGAGCAGGAGAGAAGCGGATCGCCCTGCCTGTCGCCGGAAGCCGTTGTCGCGACCGTCAGATCGTAGCCCGCACAGGCGCCCAGTAACGGCCCTTGCCGGTGCGCTTGGCTTCGTACAGCGCATGGTCGGAACAGGTGAGCAGGATTTCCGGATCGCCGCCGTCGGCAGGTGCGAAGGCGCTGCCGACGCTCAAGCCGACATGGATGGCGGAACCGACCCCGAGGTCGAAAGGCACCGAGACCTTTTCGATGGCCCGCTTTGCCAGGTAGGTGGCCTCGATCTCCGAGGTTGCGGGCAAAAGGATGACAAATTCATCGCCGCCAATGCGGAAGACCACGTCCCCCGGACGGAAGCCGCGCTTCAATCGTTCGGCCACCTTGCGCAGCAGCACGTCGCCGACGGCGTGGCCAAAACGGTCGTTGACCTGTTTGAAACCGTCGAGATCCATGCTGAGCACTGCAAACGGCTTGCCGCCATTAGCGGCCGGCGCCGCAAGGTCGCGGCACATGTCGCGCAATTTCTCCTGCAGGAAGATGCGGTTTGGCAGGCCGGTCAGCGCGTCCTTGATGGCCAGGTCGCGATTGTCCAGTTCGGCGCGGATCATGCGGGCATTGATTGCGTGGTTCTGAAGCAGCACGACGATGACGCCGGCCACATAGAACGGCGTTTGAATTCCGACGATCGGCATTCCGGGCGCCGCAGAAAACAATGCACCGACCACGTAAGGCAGGCTTACGGCCAACATGACGAATATGGCGAAGCGCGGGGTCGCCGCATTGCGTGACGACACCACGCCGACGACGCCTGCGACATTCAAGGCGGCAAGTACGGAAAGCGCCATATTCCCGCTGGCAACACAGCCATAGCAGCCGAGGCCGAAAACGACCGACCAGACGCCGCTGGCTGCCATCAGGCCCGCCAGCGGCCCTTTCGAGCCGCGCCTGCGGGCCTGCTCGCATTCCCGCATCAGCAGAACGCGGACGGTGAAAAGCATCAGGTCGGCGGCAATCCAAGCGTAGGGCCACCAATCCCCGGTGGCAAGAGCGGCGCTGACTGCAACCAACAGAACGCTGATGGTGCCGAACAGGACTGCGAATTTGCGGTCGAAGGTGGTGTCGAGAAGCCGGGCGCGGACAGCTTCCGGTTCCAATTTCATCGGCGAAGAGAACCAGGCAAAGAGGCGAGCGGCGGCGCTCCACGTTTTGCGCGGCTCCTTGGTGATCAGGGATAGGTCGCTTGCCAGTCGAGCGCTCCGTGCCGGTCGACACAGTCTTCGCCGGCATGCTGGGCCAGGGTGATTAACATTCGCTTAGAGCATCCGGCGCAAACCGGGCTTTCGGAACTCCCCGCTCCGCCGCTCTGGAGCAATTCCAGGAAAAGTGTGAAGCGGTTTTCCGTCCGGAATTGCGTCAAAACAAAAAGATACAGCGGTTCGGCGTTTCTGCGAAACGATGAACCGTTCTAGCCGATCTTCCGCCGGGTCGCCGGTTTTAGCTTGCCGGCCCCGGTCGTCTGCGGACTGCAGGCCGACGCGGCGGACCCGGCTCGGGATCGGTCTTCGCCGCACGTGCCGGCTGCCCATGAGGGGTTTCGATCAGCGTGATCTTCTGCCAGATCTTTCGCGAGAGGTTCGAAGCCAGGTTCTCGATGTCGTTGACGCCGTCGATGACCACGGCGTCATTCACCGACTGCGCGAACAGCGCGGCGATCTTGCCGGTGATCGACAGCATTTCGGAGCAGTAGTCGAGATAGCGGGCAAGGTCGGCGGCGTTGGTGATGCGGGCTGGCGAATGCGCAGTCGGCTTGAAACTGGCTGAAAGTGCGGCGGGATCCTTGGTCAGCTGGTGCATGTCGATGACGTGGATCAGCGAACGCAATCCGTGGAGCTGGCGAAACACCCGCTTGCGCTTGATCCGCTCCTCGGAGCGGATCAAGGCCAGAAAGCCCAGCACCGCGAGGATGATCATGTTGAGGGAGGCTTCGATGCCTTGCACCGACTGGAAGGCATCGTGGTTTCCCGAGATGCGGCCGAGCGGTAGGATTGTGCCGACGAACAGGAACATCAGCGCTCCGACGACGAAGGCGGCGATGATGAGGCCGCGCAGCCACCAGATCGGCGCCTCCAGCGCCTTGGCTGCCTTTGCCAGATCGCGCGACAGCGACACGAGCTCGGCGGCGACGCCGCGCAAGCCTGCATCGGGAAAGCGCTCGGCGACGCGCCCTTCCAGCCGTTCGGCGGTTTCGAGGATCAGTTTCGGATCAAGCGAGCGGTAGCGCATGACGAAATGTCCGATCGGTGCTCAGGGTTCGGCCGGGGCGTTGGTGCGCTTGCCGTAGCGGTTGGGGCCGGGTTGCCCTGGAAACAGGCAAAGCACGAGGAAAGCGATGATCGAGACAACCGGCACGAACAGCACCAGCGCCGCAACGCCCGGCTTGTCGAGGTCGTGCAACCGCTTGACCGCCAGCACCACGTTCGACCAAAGCGAGGCAATGAAGGCGATGAAGAAAATGAACGACCACATGTTGCTCTCGGTGGTGCCCTCCGGCACCAGCGTGAAACGGTAGAGCGGGAAGGCCTGTATGATGGCCACCAGCAGTCCTCCAAGAAAATAGGCCGCGCGGCTGACGCGGCCCGAAGCTTTGAAGAAAAGCCAGATGAGGTCGGATCTTTCAGGCAAGCGAATTCCGTCCGTATTCGTTGAGAAAGATCAATCGCGAAGCAATTCGTTGATCGAGGTCTTGGACCGGGTCCTGGCGTCGACCCGCTTGACGATGACGGCGCAGTAGAGGCTGGGGCCGGGCTCGTTGTTTGGAAAAGGCTTGCCCGGCAGCGAGCCCGCGACGACGACGGAATTAGGCGGCACCTCGCCGTAGAAGATCTCGCCGGTGGCACGGTCGACGATCTTGGTCGACTGGCCGATGAAGACGCCCATGCCGAGCACCGAGCCTTCGCGAACGATGCAGCCTTCGACCACTTCGGAACGGGCGCCGATGAAGCAATTGTCCTCGATGATGGTTGGGCCGGCCTGCATCGGCTCCAGCACACCGCCGATGCCGACGCCGCCCGACAGATGCACATTCTTGCCGATCTGGGCACAGGAGCCGACCGAAGCCCAGGTGTCGACCATGGTGCCGCTGTCGACATAGGCGCCGACATTGACGAAGGACGGCATCAGCACGGCGCCGGGCGCGACGTAGGCGGAGCGGCGCACGATCGACGACGGCACGGCGCGGAAGCCCGCCTTCTCAAAATCGACGGCGCTCCAGCCGTCGAATTTTGAGGGCACCTTGTCCCACCATACCGCCTGACCGGGACCACCCTTTATGATCTCCATCGGGGTGAGCCGGAACGACAGCAGCACCGCTTTTTTCAGCCACTGGTTGACGTGCCATTTGCCGTCGGCCTGCCGCTCGGCGACGCGGGCGACGCCCCGGTCGAGCAGGTCGAGCGCCGATTGGATGGCCTCGCGCGTCTCGCCGCGGGTTGCGGTCGAAATCGTGTCGCGTTCCTCGAAGGCGTTCTCGATGATCTCCTCGAGGCTCGCGAGATCGGGCTTCGACATGAATTCGCTCCATTACCAAGCTGTTAAGGGCCGGCGCCTTAACCTGTTTGAAAGTCGCGCGGACCCTATGTGAAGGCTTGGGGAGGGTCAATCGCGGCAGCGTCACGGGACGGCGCAGGTGAATGATTGGACGGGTAAAGCAAATATGACTCCCATGGAAAAGGCGGGATGGACGCCGCTGCCGCATTCGGACGAGGATCTGGAGCGATCGAAAAGCGTGCCGGACACGCCGCAAACGCGCGCGGAGACATATCGGCTGGCCTGGAACGACCCCGATTTCATGACGCGGCGCGAGTTGCGCGCGGTCAGGCTGCAACTCGAACTGCTGAAGCCGGAGATGATCCTGGCCGAGCGCGGCATCCAATCGACCGTCATCCTGTTCGGCGGCGCGCGCATTCCCGAGCCCGGCGGCGAAGCCTGGGCGGCCAAGAACGAGACGCAGAAGAAGAACCTCGAGCAAAACAGCAAATATTACGAGGAGGCGCGCAAATTCGCCCGCCTCTGCTCACAGCAGTCGGCCACCTCGTACTATCGCGAATTCGTCGTGGTGACCGGTGGCGGGCCGGGCGTCATGGAGGCCGGCAATCGTGGCGCCGACGATGTCGGCGCGCCATCGATCGGTCTCAACATCGTGCTGCCGCACGAGCAGGCGCCAAACGCCTACGTGACGCCGGAACTCTGCTTCAACTTCCACTATTTCGCGGTCCGCAAGATGCATTTCGTCATGCGTGCCAAGGCTGTTGCGGTGTTTCCAGGCGGCTTCGGCACGATGGACGAGTTCTTCGAAACGCTGACCCTGATCCAGACCGGCCGCATGGAACGCGTGCCGGTCATTCTGTTCGGCAAGGCTTTCTGGGCAAGGGCGATCGACCTCGATTTCCTCGCCGAGCAAGGCACGATCACGCCCGGCGACCAGGATATCATCGATTTCGTCGACACTGCCGACGAGGCCTGGGGGATCGTCAGCCGCTTCTATAAACTTTGACATGCAAGCAAGGACTTGAAGCGCGCCGGCTGCCTCAAGCAGGGACTTCCACGATCGCCGTGAGAAAGCTGGCGAGGTCGTCGGTGACGAAGTCCACATCGTCCTCGTTGGCCGGGTCGCGTTCCCAGATTTCCGAGAAGGTCGGCTCGAAATTGCGCGGCACCACCAGCACCGTAGTCATGCCCAGCGATTTCGGCACCGACAGGTTGCGGGCAAGATCTTCGAACATCACCGCATTTTGTCCGGTAACGGCGTGGAGTTCGGCAAATTTCTCATAGGATTGCCGCGCCGGCTTCGGGTTCAGTCCGGCTGCGACGATATCGAAAATATCATCGAAATGCTCGAGAATGCCCAACTGCCGCGCGGTGCGTTCGGCATGCCGGCGATCCCCGTTGGTGAAGATGAATTTACGGCCGGGAAGCTGGCGAATGGCGGTGCCTAGGACGGGATCTGGAACCAGCCAGGAATAATCGATGTCGTGCACTTTCTCGAGAAAATCGTCGGGGTCGATGCCGTGGCGCGTCATCAATCCGTTCAGCGTCGTGCCATATTCGCGGTAGAGTTCCTTTTGCAGCTTGCGTGCTTCCTCGCGCGGCAGCGTCAGCAATTCTCCGACGTAGGCGGTCATCTTCACATCGATCTGCGAGAACAGATTCGAATGATGCGGATAAAGCGTGTTGTCGAGATCGAACACCCAGTCGGTGACATGGGCAAAGCGGGCGGGGTCGGGAAGTGTCGTCATACGTCCTTATGGCACGAAACGATCTTTCTATCAGGAGGTTTATCCACAACCTATGCGCGCCCTGGGTGGTAAAAATGGCGCCATGATTAAAATCTTAAGCATCGCCGAAAGGTGACATTCAGCGCTTTGCTGGAACCAAGACGGACCAGTGGGAGCAAGCGATGAATCGCATATTTCTAAAGTCTGCCGCCATCGCTTTCGCCTCCGTCGCGGTCTCGCTTTTGCTGACGCTGATCGTCGTGCCGGCAATGGGGTTTCCGATCAATCGCACCATCTGGCTGACATCCACCGTGTGCCCGCTCGCGCTGGCCTGGAGCGTCGGCGCCTATACGTTCTGGCAGGGCGAAAGGTTGCAGACCGCGCATCGCGAGCTCGCCCGCGCCCATGCCCAACTCGCCGCCGCGCACAGGCGCTTGGCGGAAAAGGCGAGCCGCGACGACATGACCGGCATGCTCAACCGCGAAAGTTTCTTTGCCGCTCTCGACGGCTCCCGGCGCAAATCCGATCGCGGGGCATTGCTGATCGTCGATGCCGATCATTTCAAGACCATCAACGACAGCTACGGCCATCTGATCGGCGACGATGCGCTGCTCCTGATTGCAAACGCGATAGAGCGTGGCGTGCGCAGCGGCGACGTGCTTGGCCGCATCGGCGGCGAGGAATTCTGCGCCCTTCTGATTGGTGCCACCGAACACGAGGCCAGGCGCATCGCCGAGCGCATCCGCCGTGAAGTCGAGCGTATCCGTTTCCGGCCCGTCGACGAACGAACGGTTCCGCTGACAGTCAGTATTGGCGGCATCACCTGCGGCAGAGACGCCGCAGTGTCGGAGCTAATGCGCGCCGCCGACCAGCGGCTCTACGAGGCCAAGCATCGCGGCCGTAATCTGTCGATCATCGACCGCGATATTTCCGAAGCCGCCTGAGCTCGGCCCTAAGCCTTCTGCTGCATTCAACCGCGCCGCTGCCAGACTGTCAAAATCCGAAGATGGCGATGCGGAACAGCAGGGCGGCCGCCGCCACCGCCACCAGAGCGATGCCAAGGCCAATGGGAGAGCCCCAGCCATACCACTCCATCGCCAGCTTGGCATATTTGAACTCCTCGGCCGGTGTGAGTGGGCCGCGCGTCGGGGTCTGATTCATGTTTCACTCCTTGCAGGCTGCGACAGGCCTTACCTTGCGCCTGATGCAGCATATTACTATAATAGCCATAATGTTAGGCAGTTTGATAGTTAGATGATCGAAATAAATTCGTCAAGCATGAATCGGGCCGACATGAAGACCGCCATCAGCCTTGCCATTATGGGCTGGCAGGACGCGACGCAGGCTTATGACGAGGCAGTGGGCGATAGGCTTGGGCTGAGTATGGCGGAACGCCATTGCCTGGCGCTGCTCTATGGCGGCCCGCGATCGGCTGGCGAGGTCGCGGCCGCAACAGGGTTGACGCCGGCCGCGGTCACCGCGCTGATCGACCGGCTGGAGGCACGCGGCCTGCTGACACGAACGCGCAGCCTTGAGGACAGGCGCAAGGTGGTCATAGAGGCGACGGAACTCACACGAGAACTATCGACGCGCTATTATGGCGCGATCGCGCAGGAGGGGGAAAAGGTGATCGCCACATTCAGCGACACTGAGCTCGCCACGATCCTGCGCTTCGTTACGGCGTCCCTCGACCTTCAGCGCGACCAGCTGGCCCGGCTGAAGGCCGAGGCGTTGGAATAACCGACAGCCTATAGGCTCGCCGGGTCGAGCGCTGGCTCGCCTTTGCGGCGCGCCACGATCGCCGCAAGATCGGCGGTCTCGAAAGCATCACGCAGGGCGTCGAACGACGGCAGCACGAAATAGGCACGCTGGAACTTGTCGATCTCGTAGCCGGTGCGCATTACGGTTTCCAGGTCGAAGGGGACATGGTGCGCCTCGCCGCCTTCGACCGCGAACTGAAGCTCCGTGAAGGATGACATCAGCCCGGCGCCGAAAGCCTTCAGCGGCTGGCCCGGCTCGCGTATCAGCCCGTATTCGACGGTGTACCAGTAAAGCCTGGTGATCATCTCGTCGCCGCCGAGCGCAATCACGTTATCGGCCTTTTTGCCATACATCTGCATGAAGTCGGCAAAGACCGGCTGCGTCAGGATCGGCACGTGACCGAAGAAATCGTGGAACATGTCGGGCTCGACAATGTAGTCGAGCTCCTTTTGGGTTCGCAGCCAGTTGGTGACCGGGAAGCGGCGGTTGGCGAGGTGGTCGAAGAACGGCTGGGCGGGGATGAGCCCCGGCACAGCGACGATCTCCCAGCCGGTGAGCTTGCGCAGCTTCTCGCTGACCGCACCGAAATCCGGGATCTTGTCGAGAAGGCCGAGCGCCGCAACGCCATCGAGATAGGAATGGTGGGCGAGCTTCCTGGTCAGCTTCGTCTGGCGGTCGCACAGCGTGCGCCACACCGCCTGTTCTTCGTCGCTATAATTGTAGCCCTGCGCCACGGTGAAATCGGCACGGCAGACCGAATAATCGCCGCGAAGGCCTCGCGCCGCGCATTCGCGGGCATAGTCGGCAACGTTCATTGTCATGGCTTGCTCTCCCTGGAAATCATGACCAGCCAATTGCCGGAAATTCTAGCCGGATCGCGCGAGGCAAATCAGCTTTGATGGTGGCTCAAACGCAGGGTTGGAGGTAAAAGGCTGCACGATCGAGCTTTGGGAGAGTGAAAATGCCTCAGTTTGACGAATTCGAGATCAAGATGCTCGACATCCTGCAGCGCGACGGGCGCAAGCCGGTCTCCGAATTGGCGCAGGAGATCGGCCTGTCGACGACACCTTGCGCGCGGCGCTTCGACGCCCTTCAGCAGGCGGGCATCATAAAGGGCTTCGCTGCGGTGCTCAGCCGCCGCGCCGTCGGTCTGATGGTCGAGGTGTTCATCCAGGTGCGCCTCGTAACCCACAGCGACGGCTCGCCCGAAAACTTTATCGCCGCCGTGCAGCGCATGGACGAGGTGTCGTCGTGCTGGACGATGACTGGAGACTACGATTTCCTGCTGCATGTCATGGTGCCGTCGGTCGACGAACTCAATGCCTTCGTCATGCACCGGCTGATGCGGCTCGAAGGCGTGCGCGACGTACACACGCAGCTTGTGCTGCAGAACATCAAGGGGCCAGGCCATGTCCCGCTTGCACATCTCAGACGATAGGCATTTCTGCGGAAAAGCTGCACACGAACTGCTGAATCGAGCCAATCTCCAGAGCTAGATCGCCGACTACGACATGCGGACCGCCATTGCATAAGGTCCGCCATGAAAATCGTCCTGATCAATCCGCCACATACAGCTATCGGCAGCCGCGTCCCGGACGACCATCTGCCGCCGCTCGGTTTGCTGGCACTGGGCGGTCCGCTGATCGACGCGGGACATCAAGTGCGGCTTGTGGACGCCGAATTCGGGCCGATGGCGCTTGCCACGCTGGTCCGGGACGCGTTGAGCGATCATCCCCACTGCATTCTGATCGGCCATTCCGGCTCGACGTCTGCGCATCCGACAGCCCTGCTGATCGCCGGCATGGTCAAGCACATCGATCCGGCGGCAATCCTGATTTATGGCGGCGTGTTTCCGACCTATCACTGGCGCGACATACTGGCCGAAACGGATGCCTTCGATGTCATCGGTCGTGGCGAGGGCGAGGCGACCATAGTGGCGCTTGCCGAAGCGCTGGAGAAACGCAAGCCGCTGTCGGATGTGGCGGGCATCGCCTTTCCTGACGATTTGCGCCAGCCCTTTGCCACCAAGCCGGCAAGAACGATCGCCAACCTGGACGACTACCGCATCGGCTGGGAACTGATCGATTTCAGTCGCTACAGCTATTGGGGAGGCAAGCGCGCGGTGGTCATGCAGTTCTCGCGAGGCTGTCCGCATCTGTGCAACTATTGCGGCCAGCGCGGCTTCTGGACGCGCTGGCGGCACCGCGACCCCGGGAAGTTCGCGCGGGAGATTGCCTGGCTATACCGCGAGCATGGCGTCGAACTGATCAACCTTGCGGACGAGAACCCGACGTCGTCCAAAAAAGCCTGGCGCGCCTTTCTCGATGCGATGATCGCCGAGAATGTGCCGGTGCTGATCGTCGGCTCCACCCGCGCCGATGACATCGTCCGCGACGCCGACAGCCTGCATCTCTATCGCCAGGCCGGCGTCATCCGCTGGCTGCTTGGCATGGAAAATACCGACGAGCAGACGCTTGCATTGATCCGCAAGGGCGGCAGCACCTCGTCCGACCGCGAGGCGATACGGCTGCTGCGCCTCAACGGTATCTTGTCAATGGCGACCTGGGTGGCCGGTTTCGAGGACGAAAGTTTGCGCGACCTCTGGCGCGGCTTCCGCCAGCTGATCGCTTATGACCCCGACCAGATCCAGGCGCTCTATGTGACGCCGCATCGCTGGACGCCGTTCTTCAGGATTGCCAGGGACCGCAAGGTGATCCAGCTGGACGCCCGCCTGTGGGACTACAAGCACCAGGTCCTGCGGATGACCCGCCTCAAGCCGTGGATGCTGTTCTTCGCCGTCAAGCTGATCGAACTGGCGGTGCAGTCGCGGCCCAAGGCCTTGGCGCGCATCCTGTTCCACAAGGATCCGGAGCAACGACATTCGATGCGCTGGTACACCAGAATGGGCCGCCGCGTCTGGTTTCGCGAAGTCTGGGGCTTTCTGGTCCGCGACCGCCGCCTCAAAAATGGCCCGACGCTCGCCGAATTCTGGGGCGCGCCGCAAGACGAGGACGAGGAATCGATGGTTGTCGAACGCCTGCCGCGTAAGTCCGTGACCGCTATTTCGCCAAACGCTTGAGCCTCTCAGACACCCGGCCTCACGGCACGATCAGCGTGCCGGCGCCGTGTTCGGTGAACAGCTCGAGCAGCACCGCATGCGGCGTCTTGCCGTTGAGGATGACGACGCCTGCGACGCCGCGCTCGATTGCCTCGATGCAGGTCTCGACTTTGGGGATCATGCCGCCCGAGACAGTGCCGTCCTTGATCAGGGCCTTGGCCTCGGCCACGGTCAACTCGTCGATCAGCTTCTTGTCCTTGTCGAGCACGCCGGGCACGTCGGTAAGGAACAGCAGGCGCGTCGCCTGGCAGGCGCCGGCGATGGCGCCGGCAAAAGTGTCGGCGTTGATGTTGTAGGTATGGCCGTCGCGGCCGGGCGCCACCGGCGCCAGCACCGGGATCATTTCGGACCGCGCCAGGAGGTCGAGCAATGTGCGGTCGACCTCGACAGGCTCACCAACGAAGCCCAGGTCGAGCACCCGTTCGATGTTGGAATCCGGATCGATCATGGTCTTTCGTGCCTTTTCGGCAAACACCATGTTGCCGTCCTTGCCGCACAGGCCGATCGCCCACTCGCCCTCGGCATTGATCAGCGCGACGATCTCCTTGTTGATCGACCCGGCCAGCACCATCTCGACAATCTCGACGGTCTTCTGGTCGGTGACGCGCAAGCCGCCCTCGAATTTGGATTCGATGCCCATCTTGCTGAGCATGGCGCCGATCTGCGGCCCGCCGCCATGCACGACGATCGGGTTGACGCCGGATTGTTTCAAAAGTGCGATGTCGCGGGCGAAAGCCTTGCCGAGCGCGATGTCGCCCATCGCGTGGCCGCCATATTTCACCACGACCGTCTTGTTCTCGTAGCGCTGCATATAGGGCAGCGCCCTTGAAAGCAGCGCGGCCTGCATTTCGGCGGTGGCGGCGATATCCGTCATCGGCGTGGTTCCCAGCTTGGCATGAACGGCGGCGTCTTAGCGGGAATTGGACGAGGGGGCAAACGGCTTTGCTGTCACGATCGATCAAATCACCGCCTATGCCGGCCGCTGCAGCGGCGCCCGTCGGCCCAGCCAGCCCGAGATCCTTTCCATCTGCGCGGCGAACGACAAAAGCGTTTCCTCGTCGCCGGGGCGGCCGGCGGCCTGGACGCCGAGCGGCAGGCCGGCATCGGTGACGTAAACCGGAAGCGTGATCGACGGTTGCCCGCTGACGTTCTGGATCGCCGGCCAGTGGGTGAACCACAGGCTCTTGTCCATCAGCTGGCCGAATAGCGGCTTGAACTTCAGCAGGCCGGCGAGGCGCAGTCTGTCCAGAACATTCTCGATGAATTCGTCGGCGCCTTTCGGGTCCATGGTGCCGCAGGCGAGCGGCGGGTGCGCGATGACAGGCATCAGCACTGCATCATAATGCGCGGTTTCGGTGATAAGCCGGCGCGAGGTTGCGTGCAGCCGCTGCAGGCCGGCATAGATTTCGCCGGCCGAGAGAATTTCACCGAACCGGCTCATCACGCGCGTGGCGCGTTCGATGTCGCCTGAGATGGAGCGGCCGACGCGCAACGCCTCGCCACGCATCGTGCCGGCCACCGCCGCAGCGACGGTTCTGGCGAAATCGGCGATGAAATCGCGATCGATATAGGGCAGGTCGATCTCCTCGACGCTGTGTCCGCCTTCGCGCGCCAGCCCGATCGCCGCATCCAGAGCTTTCAACGTCTCTTCCGATATCGGCAAGCCGAGCGGCGATTTTCGATAGAAGGCGAGCTTGAGCTTGCCCGGATCGCGCCCGGCGGCCGCAGTGAAACTGCCGTTCGGCGAGGGTGCCGCGTAGGGCGACAGCGGGTCGGGCCCGTGGGTCAGGTCGAGCAGCAGGGCCGTATCGCGCACCGAGCGGGCCAACGCATGGTCGACGACGAAGCCGTACCAGCTTTCGGTGACGAGCGGCGTCAAGGGTACGCGGCCGCGCGAGGTTTTCAGCCCGACCAGCCCGGTGCAAGCGGCAGGCACCCTGATCGAGCCGCCGCCATCCGAGGCATGCGCCACCGGCACGACGCCGGCCGCGACCAGCGCAGCCGCACCGCCCGAGGAACCGCCGGTCGTGTGCGCGGTGTTCCATGGATTGCGGGTGACGCCGTAAGCCACCGACTCGGTCACCAGCCTCAGCCCGTGTTCGGGTGCGGTGCTGGTGGCGATAGGGATCAGGCCGGCGGCCAGATAGCGTTCCGTCATCACCGAGCTGAAATCGGGGGTGAAAGCTGGGATGCGGCTGCCGCCATGCGTCGGCACGCCTTTCATGGCGATGCCGAGGTCCTTCAGCGCAAAGGGCACTCCGGCAAGCGGCAGCTTGTGGTCGACGGTTTTCGCTCGCGCCCGCGCCGCCTCAAAAAGCGGTTCGGCGATGGCGTTGATCTCCGGCAGGGTGGCCTCGGCCCGGGCGATCGCCGCATCGACGAGATCTTGCGGTGTGATCTCTCCCTTGTGCACGAGTGCGGCCTGGCCGGTTGCGTCATGCTCCCACAGAACCCGCTCGATCGACATGGTCGCCCTCCCGCTCATTGCAAGCTAGCGGGCGGCGATTTCATTGGCAATCGACGCTGGCGCTGCCGGTGCGCAAGACCATTTCAGTCGTTGCAAATGCATTGCAATCGCCTAATTTGGCGGCGGATGACGCCGCAGGACATCAGCAACCTGATTGTCCGGACTTCGATGAAGGACCGGGCTGCGTTCGATCTGCTCTACCGGCAGACCAGCGCGAAACTTTTCGGCGTCTGCCTTCGTGTATTGAAGGATCGGGGAGATGCAGAAGAGGCGCTTCAAGAGGTCTTCGTCAAGATATGGACGAAGGCGGACCGTTTCGCCGTTTCGGATCTGAGCCCGATCTCCTGGCTGGTGGCCATTGCGCGCAATCATGCGATCGATCGGATCAGGGCGCGGCGAGAGCCTGCCGCCTATATCGATGCCGCGCTCGACGTGGCCGATCCGGCGCCGGGGCCGGAGGCCATGGCCGTGGCGGGCGGTGAGTCCGAACGCATCTACCATTGTCTCGAGGAATTGGAGAAGGACCGGGCGGCGGCCGTCCGGGGCGCCTATCTGGATGGCAAAAGCTATGCCGAACTGGCGGAGCGCTATGGCGTACCGCTGAACACGATGCGGACCTGGCTGCGGCGCAGCCTGTTGAAACTGAGAGGTTGCCTGGAAAGATGACGCTGGCTGACGACAATGGACCGGAACGTGGGGGCGACGACCTGTTCGCCGCCGAATACGTTCTTGGCGTTCTGGCCGCCGATGAACGCGAGATCGCGTCGCGCCGCATCGATGCGGACGCCGCCTTCGCGCGCCTTGTCGATGCCTGGGAGGCGCATCTTTCGCCGATGGCCGCCGCCTATCCGGAGACAGAGCCTCCGATCAGGGTCAAGGAAGCATTGGACCGCCGGCTTTTCGCTGCAGAGCCGCGCGCCGGCCTGTGGTCGAGCCTTGGCTTCTGGCGCGGTCTTGCCGCCGCCGCCATTGCGGCGCTGGCGATCTACATCGCCGTGCCTTACCTCCGCCCGTCCACCGAACCGCCGCAGGCGCGGCTTGTCGCCTCGCTGGCGGCCGAAGGCAGCGACGTCAAATATCTCGTCGTCTACGATGCCGCCCGTCACGAGGTCGGTCTTTCTCACGTTTCCGGCGAGCGGGCCGCCGGCAAGGACTTCGAACTGTGGATGATAGAAGGCAAGAAGGCGCCGGTGTCGATGGGCGTCATCCCGGCCGGTGCGACCGCGCATTTGGCCATCCCGCCCGCCGTCCAGGAGAAATTGGCGCAAGGCGCCGTGCTTGCGGTCAGCGTTGAGCCTGCCGGCGGTTCACCGACCGGCGCGCCGACTGGACCGGTGGTCGCAGCGGGCGATCTGAAGAGCATCTGACCACTTCTCATCTCTGGAAGCAGACCTGAAATCTATCTCCCGCGATGTAGACGCCTGCAAAAGCTTGTTGGCGGCTGTCGATCCGAGCCAGGCAAATTGCAGCGGCAAATATTTTTTTGCGGAGAGGGCGAAACTCCAGCATTTCTATCGCGTATCTCCTTGCGTTCCCAAATGAGGGGAACGATAACCAGAGGAGATTGAAATCATGCGTAAATTCGCCACCCTTTTGCTTGCCGGCACGGTCGCCATTTCCGCGCTCGCCACCATTGCCTATGCTCAAAATCCGATGGTCGGCGGCGCCGCCATGTATGCCCAGAAAAACATCGTCGAAAATGCTGTCAACTCGAAGGACCACACGACGCTGGTCGCTGCCGTCAAGGCAGGCGGCCTGGTCGATACACTGCAAAGCGCTGGCCCCTTCACTGTGTTCGCGCCGACCAACGAGGCCTTTGCGGCACTTCCAGCCGGCACGGTGGAGACGCTGCTCAGGCCTGAAAACAAGGACAAGCTCGTCAAGATCCTGACTTGCCATGTCATCGGCGCCAAAGCGATGGCCGCCGACGTCGCCAAGATGGTCAAGAACGACGGCGGCACCCACAAGGTGAAGACGGTCGGTGGTTGCGAACTGTCGCTCAAGGCCGACGGCGGCAAGGTCACCGTGACCGACGAGAACGGCAACGTCGCCAATGTGACGATCGCCGATGTCGAGCAGTCCAACGGCGTCATCCACGTCGTCGACAAGGTTCTCCTGCCGAAGATGTAACAAACGCACGCTGCCGGCGAAGATATCGCTAAGGGCCTCCCTGCGCACGCTCCGCGCCGTTCACGCAAGATGTGGATAGGCGCGGAGTCCCGCTTTGAGGACAGCGATCGTCACCGGCTTTTGATTTCCGTGTGGCGGTCGAATTTGGCACAAGCAATGACAGGAGGAATGGCCATGAACCGTCGCGAGCTTCTTTTGAGTGGTGCGGCAGCCATTGGCGTTGTCGCAGGCGCCACCGCGCTGCGCATGGGCGGAGCCCAGGATGCACGCGCGGCTGAGACTTTCGAGGTTACCAAGACCGAAGCCGAGTGGCGCGCCATCCTGTCCGACGCGGCCTTCAATGTGCTGCGCAAGGAGGGCACGGAATACCCGGGCACCAGTCCGCTGCTCAACGAGCACCGCAAAGGCATCTTCGCTTGCGCCGGCTGCGGCCTGCCGGTCTATTCGTCAGAGACCAAGTTCGATTCCGGCACAGGCTGGCCGAGCTTCTGGCAGGAAATCCCGAATTCCGTCGGCAAGACCGTGGACAGGTCTTTGGGCATGACCCGCACGGAGGTCCATTGTCGCCGCTGCGGCGGCCATCTCGGCCACGTATTCGACGACGGTCCGCCGCCGACCGGGTTGCGACACTGCATCAATGGCGTTGCCTTGACCTTCAAGCCGGCGACGGCGTGAGGACGGCTGCGACCCTGACTTTGTCGGAGCGCGAGAGGACTTCGTAATGGTTGATTTTGCGCATGACCCCGAAAATCGCTTTTCGGGGTCATGCGCGAGGGCGCCAGGCGGGGGATCCAGCGCGCCTCAATGGCCTCCGCCACCGCCGCCCTGAGCGGCTGGCTTGCGGATCACCAGGGTGAATAGCCCAAGCGTCGCGAACAAAACCGTCAGCATGAAGAATACGTCCATGAACGACAGCAGCGACGCCTGCTGCTGGACCATGCCTGACAGTTTGGAGATGGCCGCCTTGGAGGCGTCGAGCCCGGCGGTCTGCTCGAAGTTGAGCGTCATGTTCTGCAGCTTCTGCTGCGCAGCGGCACTTCCCCATTGCACGTGCTCGGAGAGCCTGGCGTAGTGGAAGGCATTGCGGTCGATCAGCACGGTGTTGATGACTGCCAGGCCGACGGCGCCGCCGAGATTGCGGGTCAGGTTGAACAGGCCAGACGCATTCTTCAGCCGCTCAGGCGGCAAGGTTCCGAGCGCAATGTTGTTGATCGGCACCATGCAAAGCATCATCGAGCAGCCGCGCAGGATCTGCGGGATAAGCAGTTCATAGAAATCCCAGTCGGCGGTAAGATGGGTCATCCACCAGGTCCCCGTGGCGAAGCCGAAGAAGCCGATCATCATCATGATGCGCGGGTCCATCTTGTTCGACAGGATGCCGGAGATGGGCGCAGTGAAGAACATGGCCAGGCCGCTGACGAACAGCGCCTCGCCGATCATCATCGAATCGTAGCCGCGGATCCGCCCCAGGAACACCGGATAAAGATAGGTCAGACCGTAGAGGCCGATGCCGACGACGAAGGAGAACAACGAGCCGAAGGCAAAATTGATATTGCTGAAAGCCCTCAGATCGACAATCGGCTCCTCGGCGGTGAACACGCGCCAGAAGAACAGCACCGCGCCGAAGGTCATGATGACGGCGCAGATGAACACCGCCTGATCCTGCAGCCAGTCGTTGTTGGGACCTTCCTCCAGCACATATTCCATGCAGCCCAGGAAGGCGGCCATGCCGGCAAGCCCCCACCAGTCGAACTTGCTGAACAGCTTGAGATTGGGTTTGTCGAAGTCGATCAGCGACCAGGCGGCCGTCGTCACCAGAATGCCGGGCACGACGTTGACCAGGAACAGCCAGTGCCAGGACATGGCATGGCTGATATAGCCGCCGACGGTCGGGCCGATGGTTGGCGCCAGCGTCGCCACCAGACCGATCATCGGCGAGACGATGGCGCGACGCGACGGCGGGAAGATGGTGAAGGCGGCTGCAAAGACGCTCGGGATCATGCCGCCGCCGATGAAGCCCTGCACGGCGCGGTAGACGATCATCTGGTCGATATTGGTTGCGGTCGCCGCCAGCGCGCTGGCCGCGGTGAAACCTGCCGCCGAGATAGTGAACAGCACCCGCGTCGACAGCATCCGGCTGAGGAAGCCCGACAGCGGGATCATCACCACCTCGGCAATCAGATACGCCGTCTGCACCCACGGAATCTCGTCCGAACTGGCGCTCAGGCCCGCCTGGATCTCGGCCAGCGAGGCCGAGACGATCTGGATGTCCAGGATGGCCATGAACATGCCGAACACCATTGCCAGGAAGGCGATGACGCGGCGCGTCGAGATGTGGTCGACCGGCACCGGCATGGCTGGCGCCGGCGCCGATCCTGCAGTTAGGGTTGCGGTCGCCATGACCCTTGCTCCCGGTTCCGCTTTACTTCGATGCCGAAGGCGCGGTGCGGCTGTCGACGGCGACGACGACGCTCAGGCCGGCGCGCAGCTTGCCCGTCTTCAACACATCCGCGGGCACGTCTATGCGAACCGGAACGCGCTGCACCACCTTGGTGAAATTGCCTGTGGCGTTTTCCGGCGGCAGCAGCGAGAACACTGCTCCCGAAGCCGGGGCCAGCGACGACACGGTACCCTCGATGTCCTGACCGTCGATCGCGTCGACCGACACTCTGACCTTTTCACCAGGCACCAGCCGGGCAAGCTGGGTCTCCTTGAAGTTGGCGACGATGTAGAGCTTGTCCATTGGCACGATGACGGCGAGCTTCTGTCCGGGGCTGATCAGGTCGCCCTGCTCGACCGAGCGGTTGCCGACCACGCCGTCATAGGGTGCGCGCAGCACGGTGAAGGACAGATCCCGCACCGCCTTGTCGTGGGCAAGCTGCAGCGAGCCCAGCGTGCTTGCCGATTCCGCCCGCTGCGCCTGGAGCACGCCGATATTCGCCTGAGCCGCCGCGATCTGCGCGTCGGCGCCGGCTAGTGCGGCATTGGCTTGCTCGACCGCCGTCTGGGCATCGTCCAACTGGGCCTGGGTACCGACGCGGGTCTTGAGCAACTGGGCGGCACGAACCTGAGCTCGCTTCGCATTATCGGCCGCGGCCTGGTCGGCGGTCTTCTGCGCCTGCGCCTGCTTGAGCGAGGCGCGCGCCGCCTCGGTCTGGGCATCGATGCGGTCGAGCGTCTTGCTCAACGTGGCGATCTGCGCCTCGGCCTGAGCAACGGCTATCTTGTAGTCACCGTCATCGACGATCAGCAGCGGGTCGCCGGCCTTCACCTGCTGGTTCTCGGTCACTTTGACCTGATCGACATAACCCGAGATTTTTGGCGAGATGAACGCGGTGTCGGCCTGGACATAGGCATCGTCAGTCGTGATCATGAAGCGCCCGTTGGTCCAGTAATCATAGCCATACCAGGCGCCGGCGCCCAGCAGGGCCAGGCCGATGATGGGCAACAACATCGAGCGCATCGAGCGCTTCTTCTTGGCGGGAGCCAGCGGGGTGACGTCGGCGGGCTTGAGAGGGGTTTCCGGCGCTTCGATCGCAGGCTGGACCTTGGCACTGGGGAAGGGGCGGACTTCGGCACTGGTGGGCGCGTTCGAGGACATGATATCTCTCTAAATTAACTGGCGCTGAATTTTGTCAGACTGAACCGTTCGGTTCGATCTCGACGTTGACTTAGCGCTTAAAGAGGACCATATCAAGAGCAATCGAACCGGATGGTTCGAATTATTTTACGAGGTGTGACATTATGGCCGAAGCCCCCAAGGCCGCTCCTTTGCCTGATTCAGGCCCATTGCCCAGCGCTGGCAAGGACCAGTGCGATCTGCTGGACAGCCTGCCGCGCGGCCGCCCGGCCGCGGGTCAAGACCCGGTCAAGCGCAGCCAGATCATCGACGGTGCGCGCCGTGTCTTCATCGAAAAGGGCTTCGAAGCCGCGTCGATGAACGACATTACGCGCGAGGCCGGCGTGTCCAAGGGCACCATCTATGTCTACTTCGCCAACAAGGAAGAGCTCTTCGAAGCGCTGATCGAGGAAGAGCGCGGCACGATTTTCAAGAACATGTATGAGGTGCTCGACCAGATCGGCGACCTTCGCCAGACGCTGGTGAAGTTCGGCATCGTGCTGTCCATGAAGATCACTTCGGCGAGGGTCATCCTGGCGCAGCGGACGGTGATCGGCGCGTCGGAACGCATCCCGGAGCTTGGTGCCCGGTTCTACGAACGCGGCCCGAAGCGTGGCCATGACAGGGTCGTCGTTTTCCTCAACATGGCTATCGAACGCGGCCTGCTGAAGATCGACGACGTCGAGCTTGCCGCCTATCAGTTCACCGAGCTGTGTCTGGCCGGTCTTTTCCGCCAGTGCATTTTCGCCTATCGCACCAAGGCGCCAAGTGTGGCCGAGATCGAACACATCGTCAGGTCGGGCGTCGATGTGTTCCTGAAGGCCTACGGCACCGAACAGCTTGCAGAGCAGGAACGGGCCTCCAGCCCCGCCTGACAGGCTGCCAGGGTCGGTGGCCTATCCGCCATTGGCGGCGAGCACGATCGCCGCACGCAGTTCCTCGAGACCCTCGCTCTTTTCCGACGACGTGGCGAGCACGAAGGGGAAGGCCGCCGGTCGTTTCTTGATCTTCTGGAGCGTTTCCTCGACCAGTCGCGGTACCCCCGCCGCCTTGATCTTGTCGGTCTTGGTCAGCACGATCTGATACGACACCGCCGCCTTGTCGAGCAGCGACAGCACCTCGTCGTCCTTGGCCTTGATGCCATGGCGGGCATCGATCAGCACGTAGACGCGCTTCAGCGTCACCCGGCCCTTCAGATAGTCGAACACGAGCTTCGTCCACTCGTCGACCTTTTCCTTCGGTGCCGTGGCGTAGCCATAGCCTGGCATGTCGACCAGCGCCATCGGCGGCAGATCGGCGCCTTCTCCCGAAAATCCGCCAGGCACGAAATAGTTGAGCTCTTGCGTCCTGCCCGGTGTGTTGGAGGTGCGCGCCAGCCCCTTCTGGTTGACCAGCGCGTTGATCAGCGACGATTTGCCGACATTGGAGCGGCCGGCAAAGGCGATCTCGGGCGGTCCCTCCGGCGGCAGGAATTTCATCGCCGGCACGCCGCGGATGAAGATCCAGGCTCGCGTGAACAATTCGATGCCGATCGTGGTCTTGTTCAACGCGTTCAAACCGCCGCCTCCAGAAGAAAAATGTTGCTGCCACGAATAGCATCGAGATTGCGGCTGATCTTTTCCACTGGCCAGTGCCACCACGCCAGCGCCAGCAGCCGCCGGATGGTCCTGTCATCGAAGCGCATCTTCACCACTTTGGCCGGATTGCCGGCGACGATCGCATAGGCCGGCACATCGTGCGTCACCACCGACTTTGCCGCGACGATGGCGCCGTCGCCGATCTTCACGCCCGGCAGCATAACCGCTTCCATGCCGATCCAGACGTCGTTGCCGACGATTGTGTCGCCACGCACCTCCTTCGACCATGTCGCCGGGTCGAAGCCTTCCTCCCAGCCGTGACCAAAGATGTTGAACGGATAGGTCGAAAAGCCGGACATGGCGTGATTGGCGCCGTTCATGATGAAGCGCGCGCCTTCGGCAATGGCGCAGAACTTGCCGATGATCAGCCTGTCGCCGATGAACGGATAATGATGCAGCACGCATTTTTCGGCGAATTTGTCGGGTCCGTCAGGGTCGTCATAATAGGTGAAGTCGCCGATCTCGATATTCGGCGCCGTCACCAGCGGCTTCAGAAAGCCGACGCGCGTGTGCAACGGGATCGGATGCTTGATCGATGGATTGGGTCCGGTCATATCGAGCTCCGTCGGGCAACTGCCAGCCAGGTCAAAATAGCGCGATCCGTCCGGCAGTACCAATCGCTTAATCCAGGCGGGCAGCTTGTGCAAAAAGCCCCGGACGAACCGGGGCTTTTTGGTCTCGCATCGTCGGAGTGCCGGCTATTCCGCCGGCGACGGTTTCTTACGGAACAGCGCGACCAGATTGTCCCACAATTCGATCTTGGCGCCTTGCCGCTTCATGATCACGCCCTGCTGCAGGATCGACAGCGTGTTGTTCCAGGCCCAGTAGATGACGAGGCCGGCCGGAAAACCCGCCATCATGAAGGTGAAGATCACGGGCATCCACGTGAAGATCGCCGCCTGCGTCGGGTCCGGCGGCGTCGGGTTCATGCGCATCTGCAGGAACATCGTCACGCCCATGATCAGCGGCCAGACGCCGATCATCAGCATGTGCGGCAAGGTAACGGGGATCAGCCCGAACAGGTTGAAAATCGATGTCGGGTCCGGCGCCGCCAGATCCTGGATCCAGCCGAAGAACGGCGCGTGCCGCATCTCGATGGTGATGTAGAGCACCTTGTAGAGCGAGAAGAACACCGGGATCTGCAATGCCACCGGCCAGCAGCCGGCGAGCGGATTGATCTTCTCGGTCTTGTAGAGCTCCATCATCGCCTGCTGCTGCTTCATCTTGTCGTCCGCGTATTTCTCGCGGATCTCGAGCATCTTGGGCTGCACCTTCTTCATGTTCGCCATCGACGCATAGGACTTGTTGGCGAGCGGGAAGAACAGCGCCTTGACGATGACGGTGGTGGCAAGGATCGCCAGGCCGAAATTGCCGAAGAATTTGTAGAGCGTGTCGATCAGCCAGAACATCGGCTTGGTGATGAAATAGAACCAGCCCCAGTCGATCAGCAGGTCGAACTGGCGGATATGACGGTCCTTTTCATAGGCGTTGATCGTCGAAACTTCCTTGGCGCCGGCGAATATCTCCGATTCCACGGTCGTCGATTGCCCGGGAGCGATCGTGACCGGATCGGACAGGAAATCGGACTGGTAGCTGTGCGGATGGGGCCCGCTCTTGAACTCGAAATAAGAGAATTTGGGCTGAAATTCGCGGCCGCTCGGCGGCACCAGGGTCACCGCCCAGTATTTATCGGTGATGCCGAGCCAGCCGTCGGTCGACTTGCCTGGCTTGAATTCTCTCTCCGATTCGACCTTGGAGTATTTGTATTCTTGTAGGCCTTCGCTGCCGGTAACACCGATCAGGCCCTCGTGCAGCACATAAGTGCTGGCGATAGCCGGCTTGTCGAAACGGGTGACGCGGCCATAGTTCGACAACGTCGCGGGTGCCGAGCCCCCATTCTGGACCGTGTCGGACACGGTGAACATATATTGGCTGTCGACAGAGAAGGTGCGCTTGAAGGTCAGGCCCTTGTCATTGGTGAAGGTCAGCGTGACCGGCGTCGCTGGCGTCAGAGTCGCATTGCCGTCGGTCTGCCAGACCGTGTCAGGGCCGGGCAGCCTGCCCACATCCGGCGTGCCGGAAAAGCCGATCTCGGCGAAATAGCCGTTCGGCAGGGACGCCGGGTTGAGCAACGCGATCTCGGGCGAAGTCTTGTCGACCGTCTCCGTGTAGTGCTTGAGCCGGAGGTCGTCGAGGCGCGCACCGGTGAGGTTGATCGAGCCTTCGAGGCTCGGCGTGTCGATCTTGACGCGGCTGGTCGAGGCAATCGCCTGGTCGCGGCCGGCCGCGGTGACGGCTTCGCCGCCAGGCGCGTTCGGAATGGCGCCCGGCTGCACCGGTGTTTCGCTGGCGCCCGGGCTGGTGCCTTGGGCGGCCTTCTTCTGCTCCGCCACGCGCTGCTCTTCGATGCGGGCGGCTTCGCGCTGCATCTCGCTGCGCGGCATCACATAGAAATATTGCCAAAGCGCCAGGATCAGCACCGACAGTGCGATGGTGATGAAGAAGTTGCGGTTGTTTTCCATCGAAGCCCTTGGCCTATCGTGTTCCACGCAATCTGCGGGAGAGTTCGGCCTTCAACTGGCCGAACGGAGTGGTAAGCACGTCTTCGCGCCCGACGATGACATAATCATTGCCCGGCGCCATGTCATCCGCGGCATGCGTGCGCACGGCTTCTCTCAGCCGCCGCCGGACGCGGTTGCGAACGACGGCGTTGCCGACCTTCCTGGTGACGGTGTAGCCGACGCGCGGCGCCTCGCTGTCGCCGCGGCCCAGGACCTCGACGAGGAAAAGCCGCCCGCGGCGCTTTTCGCCGCGGCGGACAGCCAGGAATTCCGCGCGCTTCAGAAGCCGCTTGGGATGGGCACCCGTTGGCTTGCCGGTTGCGGGCAACGATCTTGTCTCTCGCTTGGTGCTCAGGCGCTGAGACGCTTGCGGCCGCGGTTGCGGCGGGCTGCGACGACGCCGCGGCCACCTTTGGTGGCCATGCGGGCGCGGAAACCGTGCCTGCGTTTGCGGACGAGTTTGGACGGCTGGTAAGTACGCTTCATTTGTTTAAATACCGCGGGGTGCGGCCCTTCTTGATTCTGTCACTTTGTAACAGGAGCTTTGCCGGGCCGGTTTTGGCGCGATCGAAACCGCGCCGGGACGAATGGCCCGAGCGTGAGCGGGCTTATAGAAAGAAGGGTTTTGGAAGTCAATCCAGCGTGTCGGGCCGGCATTGTCGGACCGGCATCGAAGTCTTGCGGCCCTTTGTCCGGCTTCGACCAAGGATGAATTTGGCAAAAAAGCCGCAATCGCCTAATCTCACCCGATCAAGCGATCGTGAAGACGAGCAGTCCCTAAGACAAGCAGCCGTGATGACAGGCAGCCGTGACGACGAGCATGAGTGAAGTCCCACCAACCGACGAAAGCATCGCCCAGGCGAAGGCCGCCACCCGCAGGGTGCCGCTGGCGCGCGGCCTGTCGACCAAGTTGCTGCTGCTCACCATCGTCTTCGTGCTCTTGGCCGAAATCCTCATCTTCGTGCCCTGGATCGCCAGCTACAGGCTGAGTTGGCTGAAGGAGAGGCTGAGCACCGCCGCCGCGGTTTCCATCGTCCTGGTGCAGGGCGAACCTGCCTCGCTGTCGCGTGCCGCCCAGAACGACGTACTGATGGCGATCGGCGCCAAGGCGATCGCCGTGCGCGACGGCGGCGTCTCGCGGCTTCTGGTCGTGGCCGAAATGCCGCCGCAGGTCGACGAGCATATCGATATCGCCAATGTCGGCATGATCAAGGGTATGACCGGCGCGCTGGACACGCTGTTTTTCGGCGGCAAGCGGATGCTGCGCGTTTTCGGGCCGGTCGGCGACAGCGACAAGGAATTCGAGCTGATCATGCCCGACCACCGCCTGCGCAATGCCATGCTGATCTATTCGCGCAACGTCGCCTTCGTCTCGCTGCTGATCTCGCTGTTCACCGCCATGCTGGTCTACGCCGCGATAGACCTGATCATGATCGGCCCGATCAGGACGATGACACGCTCGATGCTGTCCTTTTCCGAGGCGCCCGACGATCCCGGTCGGATCATTCACCCCGCCGCCCGGGCCGACGAGATCGGCGTCGCCGAACGCGAGCTGTCGCAGATGCAGGAGCGGCTGCAGAAGATGCTGACCGAGCAGAAGCATCTGGCCGATCTCGGCCTGGCCGTGTCGAAGATCAACCACGACATGCGCAACATCCTCGCCTCGGCGCAACTGATGTCGGACCGCCTGCGCCAGGTCAAGGACCCGACCGTGCAGGCCTTCGCACCAAAACTGCTGCGCGCGCTCGACCGTGCGGTGTCCTACTCGGAGGGCGTGCTGGCCTATGGCCGCACCCAGGAGCCGCCGCCGTCGCGCCGCAGGCTGCGGCTGCGCCAGCTGGTCGAGGACGTCCAGGGCCTGCTCGACATCGAATGCGGCATCGAATTCGTCAACGCCGTCGATCCGGTGCTTGAGGTCGACGCCGATTCCGACCAGCTGTTCCGCGTGCTCACCAATCTTAGCCGCAACGCCGTGCAGGCGATGGCGGCCGACACGGAGAGCGCCGTGGTGCGCCGCTTGACCATATCGGCCGAGCGCATCGGCAGCGTCAGCCGCATCGTCGTCACCGACACCGGCCCCGGCCTGCCGCCAAAGGCGCGAGAAAACCTGTTCGCGGCATTTCGCGGCTCGGCCCGCAGCGGCGGCACCGGCCTTGGCCTGGCGATCGCCCATGAATTGATCCGCGCCCATGGCGGCACGGTGGAGCTGGTCGAATCGATCGGCGGCCGCACCACATTCGCCGTCACCATTCCCGACCAGCCGGTCCGGCTCGACCAGGCCCGCAACGGTCTGCGCCGCCCGGCGTAACGAACCGTTTCGTTACGGACCGTTTCAATTCGCAAATGGTTGGTCCGAGACTACGAGCCATCGGCTCGGCCGCCGTGCAACGGCGTGTTCCGTTACGGGCCGTTCCGATTGGCAAATGACTGATCCAAGACGATGACCTATTGGCTCGGCCGCCGCGTGACGCGATCTTGCGTTCGCCGGCCGGCGCATGACGGCAAAACATGACGGCAAAACTTTTGGCCAGGATCGGCTTGCTTTTCGTAAATTCAGTCGCTAGGGAACACGTCACATCGCGGCCGGTCGCCAGGATCGGATCGCGGGGCTATGCAAAGCATGGCCTGTTGCGCGCCCGTAGCTCAGCTGGATAGAGCACCAGACTACGAATCTGGGGGTCAGGAGTTCGAATCTCTTCGGGCGCGCCATTAAACTCATGCCTACCCCGGGAACTTTGGTAACAGAATCTACTATCGGTGGCCGGAAAGTCGCGAGGGCTGAGCGCCATCCATGCCCAAAAGGGGATCGTCAGCTAATGCTGCTCAGTCGGCCTGCTTAATCTCCGGGCCCGGTTCAGTCGGCGGGCCTGGCGTGCAATCCTGGCCAGTGCATTCCTGCACGGGATCTTTCGCCGGCGGGAGACAATTTTGGCCCTCACAATGAACGGGCGGCTGCGCTGTTGCGGCTTTATTGTTCTGCGGCACAGGCCGATCCTCAGCGCGAACGGCCGGCATTCCAAGGTCGATCATGGCCGTGCACAAGAGCGCAATCCGAAGCAAATTCATTTTCGCCTCCGCAACTGACAGCGAGACGCAGAATATACCTTCGAACTGCGGCCAACATCCTGTCACCCGCGAACGGCGTTAACAGTGCGTTTCATTGCCGGTCGGAAGGGCGTTCCGATTGAGATCGAGCGTCGTCCTCTTCCTGGCAAAGTAGCGCCAGAAACGGAGCTTTCGGCCAGAGGTGACTGAAGCCAACCTTCCGATTTTCCTCTACACCTGTTCGAAGGGTTTGAGGTGCCTTAGGGCTTTCGCAAATTCGAGGTTCTTCAGTTCTTTCACGGGGGAACGTAGATGACGGCATTCAACAGCGTCCGCTTCCGGGTCAAGCAGGGTAGTGAAGACGAATTCGTTGAACTATTCGGCAGCGCTCCGCGCAATTTCGAGGGATTGTGAAAAATGGCTCTCATCAAATCGGGAGATGGCGCCTTCTTCTCGATTGGAGAGTGGGACACTTTTCAGCATATGGTCGATGCCAGGCCCAAAATGCTGGGCAATCTTGATCGGTTCCGGCATACGTTGCAGCAGCTTGAGGGCGGATATACGGATGCTGTTTCCGGCGAGGCTGTCTTCGAAACGGACGGCAGCAGCAGCGGCAGGTCGGTATAGCTTCGCACTTCGAAAAGCTTATGCCGTGCGCCACTTCCCGGCTCTATCACCTAAACCGCACATTCCCCCTGGAAAGCTCTGCCACCGACCTGCATCCCATCAGCCGCATGTCGCGTTCGATCTCCGTTCGCATCAGGCCGAGCGCCCGTTCGACGCCGGCCTGCCCGGCGGCTGCCAGCGGGAAGAGATAGTAGCGCCCGACGCCGACGGCCTTGGCGCCCAACGACAGGGCTTTCAGCACATGCGTGCCGCGCTGGACGCCGCTGTCGATGATGACGTCTATCTTGTCGCCCACCGCGTCAACGATCTCCGACAGCTGGTCGAAGGGGCTGCGCGAGCCGTCCAGCTGCCTGCCGCCATGATTTGACAGAACGATACCGGTGCAGCCGATGTCTACCGCCTTTCTGGCATCGGCGACGCTCATGATCCCCTTCAGGCAAAACTGGCCGTTCCAGAAGCGGACCATGTCTTCGACGTCCTTCCAATCCAGCCATGGATCGAGGATCTCGGTGAAATAGCGGCTGATGGAAAGCGCTCCGCCACCGAGATCGATATGGCCGTCCAACTGCGGCAGGCTGAATTTTTCGTGCGTCAAATAGTCGATAGCCCATCTCGGCTTGATCGCGAACTGCATCATGCCGCCGAGCGTAAGCCGAAAGGGGATGGAAAAGCCGGTCCGCAGGTCACGCTCGCGGTTTCCGCCGGTGACGCTGTCGACCGTCAGCATCATCACCTCGACGCCGGACGTCTTGGCGCGCTCCATCATGGCGCGGTTCAGGCCGCGATCCCTGTGAAAATAGAACTGATAGACCTGCGGCGTCCTGTGCTTGCGGACTTCCTCCAGGCTGATCGTGCCGAGCGACGAGACGCCGAACATCGTGCCGAACTTCTCCGCCGCCGCGGCGACGGCGCGCTCGCCGCTATGGTGAAACAGCCGCTGGAGAGCCGTCGGCGAACAATAGACCGGCATCGCCAGCTTCTGGCCCATGACGGTGACCGACATGTCGATCTGTCCAACGCCGGCAAGGACGTTGGGGACGAGATCGCAGTCCTCGAACGCCGCCGTGTTGCGCCGCAGCGTCGTCTCGTCGTCCGCGCCGCCATCGATATAATTGAAGATCGGACCCGGCAGGCGCTGTTTTGCCAGCCGGCGGAAGTCCTGAAAATTATAGCAGCTTTGCAATCTCATGAAATCAATCGGGTATATGCCGGGCCCGATGTCAAGCCTGTGCCATTGTCGATCGCCGGCGCTCTCGCCTCAGCCCGCCAGAGCGCCAACCGACTCCCGCTCCACCAGCGGGCATTCAAGCTTTGTGATGGGATAGCGGCCACGACCGGGAGCAGCGGGGACTTCGAGCTGCTCGATCGCCCATTGTCCCATCGCCATATGCGGCAGGATCGACGTCGTCAGCGGCGGGAACAGATGCCGCGCGATCTCCTCGTCGTCATAACCGATCACCGAAATATCCCGGGGGATGTGCAGGCCGGCCTCCTTCAGCGCCTCGTAGCAGCCGATTGCGGTGCGGTCGTTCTGGCAGAAGATCGCGGTCGGCCGGTCCTTCAGCGCCAAGAGCTTGACGGTCGCGGCATAGCCGGCGCTCGCCGACCAGTCGCCTTCGACGACCAGCGCCGGGTCGAACGGAATGTCGGCCGTCGCCAGCGCCCGGCGGTAGCCCTTCAGGCGGTCCTGCGCCGCTTGCATCCAGGGCTCGCCGGTGATGGTGGCGATACGTCTGTGCCCATGGCTGATCAGGTGCCGGGTCGAGCTCTGGCCGCCGGCGATCTCGCTCGGCACCACGGCGGGGAAGGCATAGTCGGCGGTGTAGCAGTTGAGCAGGATGACCGGAATGTCGAGGCCGTAGAGATAGTCCGGCGCGACGATCTCGCGGGTGAAAATGGTCATGTAGATCAGCGCCGAAATGCCCCGCTTGGTCAGTGCCGCGATGGCGCGGGGCTCCATCACCTCGTCGCCCATGGTCTGCGCCACCAAAAGCACATTGCCGGCGTTCCACGAGGCTTGCCGCGCCCCTTCAATGGCGACGACCGCCTCCGGGCTGGTCGCCAACTGGTCGACGGCGAAGCCGATCACGCCATCCAGCCCGTCGAATGCGGCAACCGGGGCTCGCAAGGCAGAAAACACGGGCGGCGAATAGCCCAGCGTTCGTGCGGTCTCAATCACTCGCTCTCGGGTTTGCTGCGACAGCCTGATGCCCGGCGTGTTGTTGAGCACGAACGAAACCGTCGCCTGCGAACAGCCTGCCGCCCTTGCGATGTCGGTCATGGTAACGCGGCCCTTGGGGTTTTTCCCGGACAGCTTGCGCCGCCTGGTACCCTCAAGGACGGGATCACGCAGTGGTTCGTTCATGTCATTGGTCCCGCGAATCTCGCATTTATAGGGCGAAGCGATACTAATAGATATAATCGACTCTCTTAGGCGATTTAGTCCCCGATCCAAAACGGTTGCGACTGGGGAGGCCTCTCTCGTTTGTGGCGAGAATCCCGACCAAACTAATACTCTTTACTAATATCTGGCATCCCTATAACGTCAATCCATCATGCCCGGACGACGTCAGACCGCGCATGTTCGGAACGCAAGTCAGCCTGGTATCGGACGGTTCCCGTCAGTCGAAGCTTGCCTGCCGCTCCGGGAAATGTCAGACAAATCGGACTATTTACGAACGGCGAATGAGTCTCTAAAGTCGACGATAGCGGCTGGAATGGCGTCGTTCTTCGTTGCCGGAAACCCTTGAGGAGGAGGGCGTCCAAGCCGCGCCGGCACGTTCATCATCAGCGAAAATTACTGAGTCAAAATGGGAGGTTGAATATGAAATCTGCGATACGAAATGCGTCCGTCGCCGCTGCGGCCCTGCTGCTCGGCCTTTCCGCCAGCGCAATTGCGCGGGCCGACGACAAGCCGACTCTGGCCTTCGTCGTCAACGGCGCTTCCGATTTCTGGAAGGCGGCCGAAGCCGGCGTCAAGAAGGCTCAAGGCGAACTGCCCAATTACAATCTGGAGCTCAAATATCCGGAGCAGTCCTCGGTCGCCATCCAGCAGCGCCTGATGGACGATCTGGTGACGGCCGGCGTGAAGGCGATCATGGTCTCGGCCGTCGATCCCAAGACGTCGACCGACGGGCTGAACAAGATCGCCTCGGAAACGGCGTTGTTCACCACCGACAGCGACGCACCGCAGACCAAGCGTGTCGCCTATATCGGCTCTTCCAATGTCGATGCCGGCAAGCAGGCGGCAGAGATCGCCAAGAAGGCAATGCCTGACGGCGGCAAGTGCCTCGGCTTCGTCGGCCTGCTCGGCGCCGACAATGCCAAGGAACGTATCCAGGGCATGAAGGACGGTCTCGCGGGCACCAAGATCGAATTGGTCGACGTGCGTGGCGACGACATCGATCAGGCTCGCGCCAAGAAGAACGTCGAGGACGCGCTGGTCGCCAGCCCCGACGTCACCTGCATGGTCGGCTTCTATTCCTACAACACGCCGCGCATCTATGAAGCGCTGCGCGATGCCGGCAAGCTCGGCCAGATCACCGTCGTCGGCTTCGACGACGATCCGATCACGCTGGGCGGCGTCAAGGAAGGCACCGTCGCCGCCACCGTCGTGCAGCAGCCCTTCGAATGGGCATATCAGGGCATGAAGCTGATGGCTGCCTATCTCGAGGGCGATAAGTCGGGCATTCCCGCCGATGGCCTGATCATCATCCCGACCAAGATCATCGGCAAGGACGATGTCGACGCCTACGCCGCCAGCCTCAAGGCGATGTCTGGAAACTGAGCAAATTAGGTTGCGCCGGCTCAAGGTTCGCCTTGAGCCGGCGTTCTATTGACGGGCCTCGCGAGGCCCGTCAGTCTGAGACCAAACGGCTCACCGGCTGCTGTCAGGCGTGATGAATTATTCCGACCCCTCCATCGTTGCATCCACGGCCGCTCCGTTCCTGAGCCTCGACGGTGTGCGCAAGACCTATCCCGGTGTCGTCGCGCTGGACGGATTCTCGATGGACGTAAGGCCCGGCGAGGTCATCGGCCTGGTCGGCGAAAACGGCGCCGGCAAATCGACGCTGATGAAGATTCTCGGGGGCGTGACCAGGCCGGACACCGGCACCATCACCGTCGATGGCGTCGCCCATGACGGGCTGACTGTCGAGGCAAGCATCGGCTCGGGCATCGCTTTCGTCCACCAGGAACTCAACCTGTTCGAAAACCTCGACGTGGCCGCCAATATCTTCTTTGGCCGCGAACCGCTGCGCGCCGGGCCGCTCAAGCTCGTCGACCGCGCCAGGCTGCGAGCGCAGGCGGCGCCGCTGCTCAAACGCGTCGGCGCCAATTTCTCGGCCGATACGCCGGTGTCGGCGCTGTCGCTGGCCCAGCAGCAAATGGTCGAGATCGCCAAGGCGCTGTCGATCAAGGCGCGGCTGGTCATCCTCGACGAACCGACATCGAGCCTGCCGATCGCCGAAACCGACAAGCTGCTCGGTGTCATCAAGGCGCTGAAGGCAGACGGCATCAGCGTCATTTTCATCTCGCACCGCCTGCACGAGGTCGAGCGCGTCGCCGACCGCGTCGTCGTGCTCAGGGACGGCATGCTCGCCGGAACCTTGCCGAAGAGCGCCATCAATCACGACCAGATGGTCAAGCTGATGATCGGCCGCATGCTGAAGGAGCGCGAGAAGGCCGCGGAATCGGCGCGCCCACCGGGCTCTGTCGCGCTGTCGGTCAAGGCCATTCGCACCGCTGCCTATCCCGACCGGCCCGTCGACCTCGATGTCAGGCATGGCGAGATCCTCGGCCTCGCCGGTCTCGTCGGCTCCGGCCGGACGGAGCTGGCGCGCGTCCTGTTCGGCATCGACAGAAGCTTTGGCGGCTCGTTCCAGCTTGACGGAAAAGATCTGGTTCTTGGTTCGGCCGCGGACGCAGTGGCCAACGGTATTTTCCTCGTCCCCGAGGATCGCAAGCTGACCGGCATCCTGCTCGACCTGTCGATTGCCCAGAACATTTCGCTGCCCAATCTGCCGGCGCATTCGCGGCGCTCGCTGGTCTCGGCCGGCGCGGAATCCGCCACCGCCGAGAAGCAGAAGACCGATCTCGGCATCAGGGCGCCCTCCGTCCAGACGCGCACCGGTACGCTGTCGGGCGGCAACCAGCAAAAGGTCGTGCTGGCCAAATGGCTGGCGATGAAGCCGAAGGTGATGATTCTCGACGAACCGACCCGCGGTATCGACATCGGCGCCAAGGCCGAGATCTACGGGCTGATGCGGGCGCTGGCCGATGCCGGCGTCGCCGTGCTGATGATCTCCAGCGACATGGAGGAGGTGATCGGCGTTTCCGACCGCATTGCCGTCATGCATGAAGGCCAGATCTCGGGCATTCTCGACAAGGACCGGTTCAGCCAGGAGAACGTGCTGCTGCTGGCGGTCGGCAAGCAGCCGAAGTAGTTCGCAGGCACTGGGAGAAGACGATGAGCAAGAAAGATCTCGGCCTGCTGATCCTGATCCTGGTGGTCGGCGCGGTGGTGGCAATCATCAACCCACGCTTCCTGCTGCCGATCAATCTCGCCAACACCTCGAACCTGATCGGGTTGTTCGGCATCCTGTCGATTGGCCAAGCCTTCGTCATCATCACCGGTGGCATCGAATTGTCGGTCGGCTCGGTGGTTGCGCTGCTCGGCGTGCTGTTCATCGACTTCATCGCCACGCGCGGCATGGCCTGGCCGGTCGCCCTGCCGCTGATCCTGGTGCTCGGCGGCATCATCGGGCTGGCGCATGGCTGGCTGATCACCCGGCTCAAATTGCAGCCTTTCGTGGTGACTTTGTGCGGCCTGTTGATCTATCGCGGCGTGGCGCGCTTCTACACCGCCGACGGCACCGCCGGCTTTGCCTTCGGACAGAACTTCCCGGAACTCGAGTTCCTGACGGCGGGGCGGTCCTGGGGCGTGCCGAACAGCTTCATCGCGCTGATCGTCATCGCCGTCGTCATGTGGGTGGTGCTGCACCGGTCGGTGTTCGGTCGCTATCTCTATGCCATCGGCAAGAACGAGGAAGCGGCAAAATATTCCGGCATCCGCACCGGCCGCATCGTCATGGCCGCCTATGTCATCTGCGGCGTGCTGACGGCGCTGTCGGCTATCTATTTCGCCATGTACACACGCTCGATCTCGCCGGCGAGCCACGGCCAGTTCTACGAACTCTACGCCATCGCGGCAGCGGTGCTCGGCGGCTTCTCGCTGCGTGGCGGCGAAGGCTCGCTGATCGGCGTCCTGCTCGGCACGGTGCTGCTGCAGGAGCTGCAGAACCTCGTCAACCTGCTCGGCATCCCGTCCTCGCTCAACTTCGCCGTCATGGGCGGGGTGATCCTCATCGGCGTGCTGGTCGACCAGCAATGGGGCGTGTTCAGGGCGCGGCGGCGGATGCTGGAAGCCACACGCAAGGGCGTGGCGGGTGCTGCCGCTGAGTGACGCAAAAATAGCTGGATGAAATTCGCCGACTGCCATGGCAGGTGGCGTGAAAGAGTCAGCCGGAACTTCGCGACAGCAGTTCAGGTCGGTCTCTATTTGGAACGAAACCCGTATCTGAGCGTTTGTTTAAGCTTTGCTACGCGGAGGCGTTCCATGCCCACGAATCCAGTTAGTACCGCCAAAGTAGGAACTCACCCCCTCCACCCGATGCTGATACCTTTTCCTGTCGCGTTTCTTGTCGGTGCGTTTGTCACCGACCTGGTTTTCTGGGGGACTGCCGATGCCTTCTGGGCACGGGCATCGATGTGGCTGATCGGGGCAGCCATCGTAATGGCCCTTCTCGCTGCGACAGCCGGTTTTATCGACTTCCTCAACGAGCCGCGCATTCGCGCCTTGTCCGACGCCTGGTACCACATGCTGGGCAACTTGACCGCGGTCGTTGTGGCACTGATAAATTTCTACCTGCGCTATGCGCAAGGCGCCGAAGCCGCGGTCCGCCCATGGGGTGCGCTCTTGTCGTTCATAGTGGTCTGCATACTGCTGTTCACCGGCTGGAAGGGCTGGGAGATGGTGTATCGGCACCACGTTGCAGTTCTGGATACACCAGCGGATGCGCCAGCGAAGCCGTCGACAACCACTGCCACGGATTCTCGTCACGCTGGTCGGGACCGGCACGCCGCATGAGGCCATAATCCCGAGAAGTGGATACCGGTTTCTAAAAAAGATATCGGTTAGACAAGTAGCGCGCATTCCGAATGCATCGGGATGGGCGCGCCTTAGATAAGGCCCGACATGTCGGAGAAGGCCATGGCCTTGCGCAGCACTTCGGCGAAGCGCTCGCCGGCGGCTTCACGAAGACCGCTATTGTCGATCGAGGTGACACCCGGTCCGGACAGCGCCACATTGGCACTGCGCGCCAGCCGTGCCAGCACTTCGCCGCGCGACTCGCGACCGCGCAATGCCAGCCGCTCGGCCAGGATCTCCGGTGTAGCCGTGATCTCGACGATAGCCAGATTGGCGTAGCGCTCCCGCAGCGCCGGGATGATCGCGCGCGAGACGTTGGCGATCGCGACACGGCCGTTGGAGACTGACCAGTCGACTTCGGCCGGGATGCCGTAGCGCAGGCCATGCGCCTCCCAGGAAATGGCGAAGGCACCATCCGCTTCGGCCTCGACGAAGGCAGCATCGGCGAGCGTATCGTGATCCTCGGTGGCCGCATCGCTCGGCCGGGTGATCACCCGGCGCACGAACTCCAGCCGGCTCTCGTCGGCAAACACGGCGCGCGCATAGCCGATCACCGTGTCCTTGCCGGCACCGCTCGGTCCGACGACGGCGACGAAGACACCGTCGCGGATCGGAAATCCGATAGCGGACAATTCACGCTCGACCGATGCCGACACCATCATGCGACCCGGCGTCCCTGCCGCCAGACCGTGCGGACGACCGGGACATGGTCGTCGACGCGCACGCGAACCAGATCGGCGCGCCGGCCGGGCTCGATGACACCGCGATCGGTGAGGCCGACCGCCTCGGCCGGGTTCTTCGAGACCATCGCCACCGCCTGTGGCAAGGAAATGCCCTCGACCACGTCGCCGAGGAAGAAGGCTGACTGGATCAGACTGAAGGGAATGTAGTCCGACGACAGGATATCGAGCAGGCCATCGCCGGCCAGCGTGCGGGCCGAGACATTGCCCGAATGCGACGCGCCGCGCATGACGTTCGGCGCGCCCATCAATACGCCGAGCCCTGCCTTTTTCGAAGCCCGTGCTGCCTCCTCGGTGGTCGGGAACTCGGCGACGCGCACACCTTGCTCGATCGCTTCGTCGACATGGCCGACGGTCGCGTCGTCATGGCTGGCGAGCACGATGCTGCGCTCATGACAAGCCGCGGCGATGAAGCTGCGGTTCGGGCTCGAATTCCTCGCCGATTCCGCCATCCGCTTTTCGCAGAATTTCTGGAAATCGCGATCGGTCAGCTTCAGCTTGCGCTGGTAGTAATAGGCGTAGGTTTCCAAATTGACGAACTGGCGCTGTCCGGGCGCATGGTCCATCAGCGACGCCAGCCTGACCCGCTCGTCGCCGTCGAAATTGGCGAAGGCCGTGAGGCAGTCCGTCGCCGAAACCTCGCAACGCAGATGGAGGAAATGGTCGGCCCTGAGCCGGTCCTGCTGTACGCTGTCCTCGATCGCGTCGGCCAGCTTGCGTATGTCGGCGGCCGTCAGGTCGGCATCCTCGTCCATGCCGACACGCAAGGCGTCGAGCACGGTGGTAATGCCGGCGGTCGCCACCTGGGCGTCATGCGCGAGCACGGCTGCGATCGGGTTCCAGCGCACTTTCGGCCGCGGCGCGTAATGGCCTTCGAGATGGTCGGTATGGAGCTCGACCAGGCCAGGGATGATGAAGTCGCCGCCCATGTCCTCGCCGCTGCGGCCAGCGCCGGGATCGATGGCGGCGATCATGCCGTCGCGCAGCACGATCGACCCTTCGACGATCTGGTCGGCCAGCACAATACGGGCATTGTCAAGAACGGTCTCGGCAGTCATTTCAGGCAGTCCTTGCAGCATTTTGCAGCCAATTGAAAATGAATTGGCGTCGCACCATGCGGTTAAAGCAAATAGTCATTTAGGCGGTTCTTCTGGCCGGGCGGCGCCCGAGCGCGTGATGCGACAGCACCATGAACGGAGCGCCCGGTTCAGTTTCCACAAACAGCGTCAACGCGTCCACCGCCACCGGCCGTTGCAGCACGTCCGCAAACAGGCTGTCGATTGCTAGGCGAAGACGAGGGCTTTCCTGTGACGACACCCGGCCGGACAGCGTCATATGGAAGCGAAACGTCTCGAAGACATAGGGATAGCCCCACTGGCAGAGATTGCGGAACTCGTCGGGCTTCAGCGAATCGGGGCTGCGCCGTTCGATCTCGGCTTCCGTCAACGGCGCGCGGAAGCGGTCGAAGTCGCGCACCACGTCATCGGCGAAGCGGTTGAGCGCCGGCAGCGGTGCTTCCGGCAACAGCGCGAAGAAGCCGTCGATCTGGCTGACGACGAGGCGCGGGATCGTAACCACCGGCGTCGCCTCGGCAAAATCGTCGAGTGCTGCACGAAGCGACGTTTCCGTCTCGTTGGAGGCCAGTCTGAAGGGCGCCTTCAGTGTCGCATGAAAGCCATAGCGGCGCGCCGAGGCGGTATGGAAGGCAACTTCTGCCGCCGACAACTCGCCCGCAGCCTCGACCGGCTTTGTGGCGGCACCGAATGGGTCGCGGCCGAGCCAGTTGGCGGCGATCCGTGCCAGCGGTTCGTCTTGTCGGGGGGTGAAATAGATCGCGTAGCGCATCGAAAGTCCTCGTCAGCCCCGCTGCCATAGGTGATTTCCATGACGAATTGACGAAGCTTTGCGGCGTTTTCGGTAACAAAACCACACAGCCGGGTCGTTAGCCGACGATTTTTCGCTTGGACCAGCGGTTGGGGGGAAGGGGAAGTGGTTAGGCCTTCATCAGCCATTCGTGCTCGGGCGCGTTGTGGAATTTCCACGTCCGCTTCGGTCCGGCCATGACGTTGAGATAATAGAGATCATAGCCGTGGCAGGCGGCGCAGGGGTGATAACCCTTGGGGACCAGCACGACGTCGCCGTCCTCGATCGCCATCGCCTCGTCGAGCGAACGAGCACCGTTCTCGTCGGCATCGGTGTAGACGCGCTGGAAAGCAAAGCCCTGTGGCGGGTTGAGACGGTGGTAATAGGTCTCCTCGAGATAGGATTCAGCCGGCAGATTGTCCTGGTCGTGCTTGTGCGGCGGATAGCTCGATGTGTGGCCGCCGGGTGTGATGACCTCGACCACCAGCAAGGAATCGGCCGGCTTGCCCTCCGGCAGGATGTTGGTGACATAGCGCGTGTTGGTGCCTTTGCCGCGAACCTCCTGGCCGAGATCGTCGGGCGCGATGACACGGACCTGCAGACCGCCGCCCAGTCCTGGCGCCGAACAGACGGCAAGTTCGAGATCGGTATCGGCGCTCACCGACCACTCCGACCCCTGCGGCACATAGACCGACCAAGGCTTGCCTTCGAACGGCGACATGCGTTCGCCCAGCAAGCCGAGATCCTTGCCGCCGGCCTTGGCCTTGCCCTTGCCGGTGACGAACACCAGGCAGACCTCACGATCCGCGGTTTGCCCGGAAGCGCTCTCGCCGGGCCTGAGCCGATGCAGATCGAAGCCGACATAGGTCCAGCCGGCGTTTTGCGGCGTCACATGAGCGATGCGGCCGTGGCCCTTATTGGCTTTGACGAGCAGCTTAGACATGGTCATTCCTTCGGTTTGGCGTCTGCCGATGGCTCGTCCTCGTCAGCCGGCTTGTAGAGGTAGAAAAACTGCCAGACGGCATAGCCGGCGAAGCCGAGCGCGATCACGCCCCAGAACGGCGTGCCGGTGGCGAATTCGATTACCGACCAGACCAGGCAGACCGCGACAACGGCGACGCGCCGCCACAGCGGCCGGAAAAACGGGTGCTCGGAGTCTTTCATCGGATCAACACCTTTCCTCGCGAACTCTCAAGCATTGGGAAAGCCCTGTGTCTCCACCGTATAGCCGGCCGCCGTCATAGCCCGCATCAATTCCTTGTAGCCGACCTGCGCCATCTTGAGCGGCGGGTTCTTCTTCGGATCCTGCTCGGCCTCGACCACGAACCAGCCTTCATAGCCATGGTCGGCGAGCCTCTGGACGATCGCGCCAAAATCCAGCGAGCCATCTCCCGGCACGGTGAAGGCACCAAGCGCCACCGCATCGAGAAAGGATTGCCTGCTACGATCCAGCTTGTTGATCACCTCCATGCGTACGTCTTTCACATGCACGTGGTTGATGCGCCGGTGGTGGTTATCAATAGCGCGCAGCACATCGCCGCCGGCAAAGGCCAGGTGACCCGCGTCGAGCAGCAATGGAATGCCTTCTCCCGAATAGCGCATGAAGGCATCCAGCTCTGGCTCGGTCTCAACTACTGCCGCCATATGATGATGGTAGGAGAGCGGCATGCCTTGCTCTGCACACCATTCGCCGAACTGCGTGAGCCGCCGGGCGTAGGCTTTCATTTCCTCGTCCGAAAGCCTGGGCTTGCTGGCGAGCGGCTTCGAGCGGTCGCCCTGGATGGAGCGGCCGACTTCACCATAGACGATGCATGGTGCGTTCACCGCCTTGAACAGGTCGATCATCGGCTGGATACGATCCTTGTTCTTCGCCATGTCTTCGTCGACCAGCGTCCCCGAGAACCAGCCGCCGCAAAGCGTCACGTCGGCCTCTTTCAGGATCGGCAGCATGATCTCCGGATCGTTGGGAAAGCGGCGGCCCATTTCCATGCCGGTAAAGCCAGCCGAACGCGACTGGCGCAGGCACTCCTCCAGCGACACATCATCGCTGAGTTCCGCAAGATCGTCGTTCCACCATGCAATGGGGGACATGCCCAGTTTGGCTTTCAAGTCGTCACTCCAGTTTCTGACATTCGAGGCGGCGTTGGCGGGCGCGTTAAAACCGCCGCCCGCTCAGCGCTTCCTCATATTTCTTGCGCGCCGCATTCACTTGCGGCCGTGCCGAGACTTCCGGCACTGCGACATCCCACCAGCTTCCACCGGCCTCGGTCGAAACCAGCGGGTCGGTGTCGATGACCAGCACCGTCGTTCGCGTGTTCTTCTTCGCTTGCACCAACGCCGTTTCCAGCCCGGCGATCGATGGCACTTTTTCGGCAATCGCACCCATGCTCGCAGCATGCGCGGCGAAGTCGATCTCGGGCAAGGTTTCGTGACGGGCGTCCTTCAGCAGATTGTTGAAGTTGGCGCCGCCGGTCGCCATCTGCAGCCGGTTGATGCAGCCATAGCCGCGGTTGTCGAGCAGCACGATGGTCAGCTTGAGCCCGAGCATCACCGAGGTCGCGATCTCGGAATTGAGCATCAGGTAAGAGCCGTCGCCGATCATCACCACGACCTCTTCGTCCGGCTTGGCCATCTTGACGCCAAGCCCGCCGGCGATTTCATAGCCCATTGTCGAGAAGCCGTATTCTGCGTGATAGGAGCCGGGCGCGCCCGCCTGCCATAGCTTGTGCAATTCGCCGGGCAAGCCGCCGGCGGCATGAAGCAGTACCACGCCGGAGCCCATGGCGCGCTGTACTGCGCCGATCACTTGCGCGTCGGACGGATAGGCGGCATTGGTCGACGCCGTCACCTTGTCGGCATCCGCTTGCCAGTTCTTCTTGCCCGCGATCGCATTGTCGGTCCAGCCTGAAGGGGCTTTCCAGCCTTTCAGCGCCGCAGCGAGTTCGGCGAGCCCTTCCGCCGCATCGGCGACCAGCGGCAGCGCCTGGTGCTTTCCGGCGTCAAAAGGCTGCACGTTGAGCCCGATGATGGTCCTGCCGGCATGCTTGAACAATGCCCAGGAGCCGGTGGTGAAATCCTGCAGTCTGGTGCCGACGGCAAGCACGACGTCGGCCTCTTCGGCCAGCCTGTTGGCCGCCGAAGTGCCGGTAACGCCGACCGCGCCCATGTTCAACGGATGATCGTCCGGGAGCGAGGATTTGCCGCCTTGCGTCTCACAAACTGGAATGCCGGCGCCTTGCACCAGTTTTGCCAGCTCCTCGGACGCCTGCGAATAGAGTGCGCCGCCGCCCGCGATCACCAGCGGCTTTTTCGCTGCTTTGAGTACCGCGACTGCGGCCGCCAGTTCGTTGCGGTCCGGGCGCTGCCGTCGCGGCGTCCAGAGTCGCTCGGCAAAGAAACTCTCGGGGTAGTCATAGGCCTCGGCCTGCACGTCCTGGCACAGCGCCAGCGTCACCGGGCCGCATTCGGCGGGATCGGTCAGCACCTGCATGGCGCGGTTGAGCGCCGGCATGATCTGCTCCGGCCGCGTGATGCGGTCGAAATAGCGCGACACCGGGCGGAGGCAGTCATTGACCGTCGCCGTGCCATCGGAAAAATCCTCGGCCTGCTGCAGGACGGGATCGGGAATGCGATTGGCGAAGACGTCGCCAGGCAGAAACAGGACAGGCAACCTGTTTACATGCGCAAGTGCCGCAGCGGTCACCATGTTGAGCGCGCCGGGGCCGATCGAACTGGTCGCGGCCATGAAGCGGCGGCGGAAATTGGCCTTGGCGTAGGCGATCGCCGCATGCGCCATTGCCTGCTCGTTATGGGCACGGAAGGTCGGCAGTTCGTCGCGAACCTGGTAGAGCGCCTCGCCGACGCCGGCGACATTGCCGTGGCCGAAGATCGCCCAGACTCCGCCGAAGATCGGCACTTTCTTGCCGTGCATCTCGGTCATCTGTCGGGCAAGAAAGCGGGTCAGCGCCTGCGCCATCGTCAGGCGGATTGTCTTGGTCATGTCGGTTCCTCCGCAGTGCTTATGTCGCGCCTTCTTATGCTGCTTTGCGACCGCGCGCCGCAAGCCATGCCTCGGTCAGTTTTTCGAAACGCGATGCCATGTCGGCCACCGCCTCCTCGTCCGACATCTTGCCGGCAAGCCATTGTTCGGCCGCGTTAATGAAGATGGTGCGGCCGACAGCGAAGCCTTTGACGATAGGCGCCTTGGCGGTGGCGGCGAAGGCCGCTTCCAGCTCGTCCTGCGGCGCTTCCAGGCCAAGCAGCACAATTCCACGGCACCACGGATCGTGCTTCAGGATCACCGCTTCGATCTTTGCCCATGCGCCGGCCGATGCCTGCGGTTCGAGCTTCCACCAATCGGGCTTGATGCCGAGTGCGTAGAGTTCCTCGAGCGCGCGCGGGATGGTCATGTCGTCGAGCCTGCCGTGCTTGCCGGCGATGATCTCGACCAGAAGTTCTCTGCCCATTTTCCGCGCGGCCTCGAACAAAGCGCGCAGTTTCTGCTGCTGTTCGCTCTTCAGCGCCGCGGGATCGTCGGGATGATAGAAGCACAGGCACTTGATGCAGTGGTCGACCGGCCATTCGGTCAGTTGCGAACCTATGTCTTGCGAGAACTCGAAGCGAAGCGGCCGCGAACCCGGCAACTCGACCGGCCGGCCGAGCCAGGCGAAGGAATGGTGGGCGAATTCGAACATCGCCTCGCGTCCGTATTTTTCGTCGAGCAGCATGCCGTAGCCGGCGCGGCCAGCCGCGACCTTGGCCGCAGCCTTGACCGTCAGCACCTTGAAAGCCGGGATTCGCGACGGATCGGCGCCGGCTTTTGCCGCGACATCCTCCAGCTGGACGCGGTGGTCGCAGGCGAACGCCATCAGCGAGGGGATGTCGCGCCGGCGCGTGGTCGCCCAATGGATGTGATTGATCGCCTCGTCCTTGCGCAGCGCCAGATGCTTGCTGCCGTTTTTCAGGAAGAACTGCAATTCCTCGAAAGTCGGGTATTCCGGTGCGCAGAGGAGCCGCGACACGGCAAAGGCGCCGCAGGCATTGGCCCAGGTCGCCGCCGTCGCCAAGCCTTCCTCGCCGAGCCAGCCGCGCAGGAAGCCCGACATGAAGGCGTCGCCGGCGCCGAGCACATTGTAGACTTCGATTGGAAATCCCTTGCCGACGATACCGTCCTCGAGGTCGTCGCTGATCGGCCCGTCATAGACGATGCAGCCCATGGCGCCGCGTTTCAGCACGATGGTTGCCGCCGACAGCGAGCGGATGGTTTTCAGCGCGCTCAGGCAATCGTCTGCGCCCGAGGCGATCATGATTTCCTCTTCGGTGCCGACGATGAGATCGCAATCGGGCAGCACCGTCTTCAACTGCGCCGAGACGCGGTCGGATTTCACATAGCGCTCGAAGCCTTCGGCGTGGCCGGCGAGACCCCAGAGGTTGGGGCGGTAGTCGATGTCGAACACCACCTTGCCGCCCTTGGCTTTCATGACACGGATCGCCTTGCGCTGGGCGGCGTCGCTGTTGGGCCGTGAAAAATGCGTGCCGGTGACGACGACCGCGCGTGCCGAAGCGATAAACGCCTCATCGATATCGTCTTTCGAAAGCGCCATGTCGGCGCAATCGCTGCGATAGAAGATCATCGGCGAGACGCCTTCATCCTCGACCGACAGCAGCACCAGGGCGGTCAGCCGCTCTGGATCGGTCTTGAGACCTTGGACCGAAACGCCCTCGCGGGTCAGCTGCTCGCGGATGAAGCGGCCCATCTGCTCATTGCCGACGCGGGTGAGCAGCGCCGAGCGCAGGCCGAGCCTGGCAGTACCGACCGCGATATTGGCCGGACAGCCGCCGACCGACTTGGCAAAGGAAGTAATGTCCTCGAGGCGCGAGCCGATCTGCTGGCCGTAGAGATCGACGGAAGCGCGGCCGATGGTGATGATGTCGAGCGGCGCATGTCTCGCTTCCACGGCTTCGCCCATTCGAACCTCCCATCGGCTTGTTGTATTGGGTAACACGCGCGAGCGGCAGCGTGGCGCCGGCAATATGAAATAATAATTCCAATCCATAGTCAATATGGAACGAGCATTCCCAAGGCTGAAAAGTGCTGTGCAAGGCTCGCGCGTTCAGAAACTTTGAAGTCAGACGAACGTCAAGTGTCTACCACTGAAACCAGCTGATTTACCAAGGAAGCGGGCCATCATCGTTGAAGTACCCGGCGGTCGGGCCATCGGCGTCCAAGGTCGCCAGGTGAATGACGATCTCGGCCGCCTGCTGCACCGTGCGGTGACCTTTATACCCGTTGAGATCGGTGGCAGTGTAGCCGGGCGCCGCGGCGTTGACCTTGATGTCTTGCGGCGCGAGCTCCCTGGCGAAGGCCACGGTGATGGCGTTCAAGGCCGTCTTGGAGCTGCCGTAGCCCATCATGTTAACGGCGTGGTTCGCAGTGGCGGGATCGAGCGCCCGGCCGATGGACCCGGTGGAGCTGCTCACCATCACGATCCGGGCAGCAGGTGCTGCTAGCAGCAGCGGCAGGAATGCCTGGGTCACGCGGATCGGGCCGAAGACATTGACGTCGTAGGTGGCCTGGATGTCGGCGATCCGCTGCTGGCTCGGCGGCAGGTCGTAATTGATGGCGACGCCGGCGTTGTTCACCAGCACGTCGAGGCAGGGGCTGGCCTGCCTGAATGCCTCGGCTGCCGCCTTCACACTGTCATCCCGCGTGACGTCCAGCTCAAGCCACTCCACGTCGAGGCCTTCGGCGCGCAATGCCTGCGCCGCCGCCATGCCGCGTTCGGCGCTCCTGGCGCCGAGCCAGACCTTGAAGCCCTTGGTCGCCAGTTGCCGGGCGATTTCACGGCCTATACCCTTGTTGGCGCCGGTCACCAGCGCGCTTTTCGATGTCGTCATATCGGTGTCTCCATGTTTGCTGTGGAAGACCCACAAATGGCGCGAGACAGCGGGCGCCGCGCGCCGGAAATTCTCCGGTTCTTGCCTAATCCTCTCACGCTGTTGCGCAGCTGGTGCGAATGCGCGATGCTGGCGCAATGAGCGAAGCGCTGCAGGAGTTGATCGAGATCGCCGGCCGCCATGCGCGCGGGCGAAGAACAAGAACGGCGATTCCCCGCGTTTCGATCGGCCGCAGCGAAGTCGCCACGGCGCCAATACCAGGGGTGTGGGGGTCGGGGATCTTATTCGTACTGCAGGGCGCGAAGACGGTTCTGATCGGCGACCGGGCTCTTCGTTACAATCCGGCCAGCTATTTCATCTATACTGTCGAGACGCCCACCATCAGCCAGATAATCGAAGCGAGCGCGGCGCGTCCTTACCTGGCCATTGGCTTGACCCTTGACCTGCAGGCCGTCGCCGCGCTCCTCGTCGAGCACGCGCCGGCCCTCAGTGGCGACAGTTTCTCCACCTCTCCCGCTGATGACGACCTGCTCGACGCGTTGCGTCGAATGATGCGGCTGCTTGACCGGCCAGCGGAGATTCCCGTGCTCGCGACCATGATCGAGCGAGAGATGCTGTTTCGGCTCCTGCAAGGCCCCCAAGGCGGAAAGCTTCGTGAACTTGCGCGCGCCGATGGCCATCTGTCCCGGATTGGCCGGGCGATCGCCTGGATCCGTTCGCATCCCCATCAGCCGGTCCGGGTCGGCGATCTGGCCGAGATTGCCCGTATGAGCAGTGCTGCGTTTTATCGTCACTTCAAGGCGGCGACGGCCATGAGCCCAATTCAGTATCAAAAGCAAATCCGCTTGCTGGAAGCCCGCCATCTGCTGATTGCCCAGCCGGGCAACGTCGCACGTGTCGCCTTCGCCGTCGGCTATGAGAGTGCTTCCCAGTTCAGCCGGGAGTATGCCCGCCAGTTCGGGTCGCCGCCTGCCCGCGACGCAGCGCGGCTTTCGGCAGAAGGCGAAACGGCAATAGAGGTGATCTAAGGCTTGCGCTTCTTGCCAGTATCGCGCCGCTTCTCGCCGACCGCGACGGTCAGCGCCATAGCCAAAGCCATCGTCGCCGACAGCGAGCGGAAGCCGGCGAAATCGGCCTCGGCGACCTCGAACCAGACCCTGGCGAATTGGGCGAGTGGCGAAAAGGAGCTGTCGGTAATCGCCACGATCGGCACGCCTTGCTCCGAAATGACGCGCGCCTCCTCGATGGTGGCCGGGGCATAGGGCGAAAAGCTGATGGCGATCACGGCGTCCCTTGGAGAGGCAAAGCCGATCATCTCTGCATTGAGGCCGGCGGCCGATTCGATCAGCTGGTTGCGGATCTTGAGCTTGCCCAATGCATAGGCGATATAGGAGGCGACCGGGTAGGAGCGCCGCTTAGCCAGCACGTAAATGGTTTCGGCCTTGGCCAACACAGTGATCGCATCTTCGAAATGGTCTTCATTCAGCGTGCGCGAAATGTCGTTGAGCGAGGTACTGGCTGCGGCAACAAAACCGTCGAAAATCGCGCGGTGGCCGGCGCCTTCCTCGGCCTTGGCGCGCAATGCCGCCAGCCTTTCATCATAGGATGAGTTGCGCTCGCGCAGGCGCTCGCGAAACACCAACTGCAGGCTGGTGAAACCATCAAAACCAAGCTGCTGGGCAAAGCGGATCAGGGTCGAAGGCTGGACACCGGCGGAAGCGGCGATGCTGGCAGCGGTGCCGAAGGCGATATCGTCTGGGTTGTCGAGCGCATAGGCGGCGATCTGGGCGATACGTTTCGGCAAGCTGTGGCGCCGCTCCAGGATCGTCGCCCGCAGCGTCTCGAAATCGCGCGGCACCCGTTCGTCCATCGTCGCTCCGCCCAGGCTCATCGTCTGGTTCCCTCTGTGCCCCATCATAGCGGGCCTGTGCAAGAACACCATAAAAAATGAGACAAGCGTTCCATCTGCAGACAAAATGGACTAATTCATCCACACAAATTTTGCACACAGGGAGGCAAGCGGATGGTCGGGGTAGGTCTTATCGGCACGGGTTTCATGGGCAAGTGCCACGCCATTGCCTGGAACGCGGTCGGCACCGTCTTTCCCGAAGTTGCCAAGCCAAGGCTGGTCCATCTGGGCGAGGTCAACGAGGATCTTGCCAAACGCCGTGCCAGCGAATTCGGCTTCGCCAAGGCCTCCGGTGACTGGCGCGCCGTCGTCGACGACCCGGATGTCGATGTCATCTCGCTGACCACGCCGAACCAGTTCCACCCGGAAATGGCCATCGCCATCCTCGAAGCCGGCAAGCATCTGTGGTGTGAAAAACCGATGGCGCCAAGTTTTGCGGAGGCGCAAGCAATGGCTGCGGCGGCCCAAAAGTCCGGCAAGGTGGCCGCGCTCGGCTATAACTATATTCAGAATCCAGCGATCCGCCATATCGGCGCGCTGCTCGACGAGAAGATCATCGGCGAGGTCAACCATCTGCGTATCGAGATGGACGAGGACTTCATGGCCGATCCGGAGGCGCTGTTCTTCTGGAAGCACGAGGCGGCGTCCGGTTACGGCGCGCTCGACGATTTCGCCGTGCATCCGCTGTCGCTCATCGCCGTACTGTTCGGCCGCGTTGCCCGCGTCATGTGCGACATGGCCAGACCCTATGCCGACCGCCGCGTCGCCTCGGGCGGGCGCCGCGCGGTCGAGACCTACGACATCGCGAGCATCCTGATGCATCTCGAAAACGGCATCGCCGGCACGCTGCTGGTCAACCGTTCGGCCTGGGGCCGCAAAGGCCGGATCGCCATCCAGATTTTTGGCTCGAAGGGCTCGATCCTGTACGACCAGGAGCGGATGAATGAGTTCCAACTCTATCTGACGGCCGACCGGCCGACCGAGCAAGGCTATCGCACCATCCTGGTGGCGCCGCATCATAAGCCTTATGACGCCTTCCTGCCGGCGCCCGGCCACGGCCTTGGCTTTAATGACCTCAAGATTATCGAATGCCGGGAACTGTTGACGCGACTTGCCGGCAAGCCGGCGCGGATCATCGATTTCGACGAAGGCCTGGAGATCGAGCGCACGGTGCACGCGATGGCGCGCTCGTTCGCGGAACAGCGCTGGATGGAGGTGCGGTAGTAAGCCCGCGCTGGTCTCCCCTTCTGGGAGAAGGGGAGACCGAGCGAAGCTCGGTCGGATGAGGGGTGTTGGACGGATCGCTACAGCGAAGCAATAAACGCTTAAAATGCCTCAATATTTTTGCGCCGAGTTTCTTCCAGCACCCCTCATTCGGCTCGGCGCTGCGCGCCGATCCATCTTCTCCCACAAGGGGAGAAGGGTCAGGGCCGGCATTGGCTGCCTCAGGCGGCTCCTGGCCGGCCGGCGATCATGGCGCGTCGCGCCGACCGGCGCTGCTCGACGGCGTCGGCAAGGCCGTGCAGCACCGTTTCGGTGGTTTCCCAGTCGATACAGCCGTCGGTGATGCTCTGGCCATAGACGAGCGGCTTGCCGGGCACGACGTCCTGCCGGCCGGCGACGAGGTTGCTCTCGATCATGATGCCGATGATGCGCTCGTCGCCTGCCGCGATCTGGCCCGCCACGTCAGCCGCCACCAGCGGCTGGTTTTCCGGCTTCTTGTTGCTGTTGGCATGACTGACATCGATCATCAGCCGAGGTGCCACGCCGATCCGGCCGAGCTCAGTGGAGGCAGCAGCTATGCTTGCCGCGTCGTAGTTGGGCACAATGCCGCCGCGCAGGATGACGTGGCAGTCCTCGTTGCCGGTGGTCGTCGCGATGGCGCTGCGCCCACCTTTCGTCACCGCCATGAAATGGTGCGGCTGGGCGGCGGATTTCACGGCCTCGGCCGCGATCCGCAAATTGCCGTCGGTGCCGTTCTTGAAGCCGACCGGGCAGGACAGGCCTGATGCGAGTTCGCGGTGGATCTGGCTCTCGGTCGTGCGCGCGCCGATCGCTCCCCAGGCGACGAGGTCGGCAATATATTGCGGGGTGGCCATGTCGAGGAATTCCGTCGCCGCCGGCAGGCCGAGATTGTTGACGGCGGAGAGCACGTTGCGTGCCATCCTCAGGCCCTTGTCAATGTTGAAGCTGCCGTCGAGGTCGGGATCGTTGATCAGGCCCTTCCAGCCGACCGTCGTGCGCGGCTTCTCGAAATAAACCCGCATCACGATCTCCAGCCGGTCCGACAGGTTTTCACGCAGCGATGCCAAACGGCTGGCATAGTCTACGGCGGCGGCCGGGTCGTGGATTGAACAGGGGCCGACGACGACCACCAGCCGATCGTCGGTGCCGGTCAGCACCGCGTGGATCGCATTGCGTGACGCGGCAACGGTGCGCGTCGCCGTCAGCGTGCGCGGTATCTCCCGCATCACCTCGTCCGGCGTGCTCAATTCCCTTATTTCTTTGACCCGAAGATCGTCTGTGGTCGTCAACACGGCTTATGCTCCTGATTGGGAGACCTGCCGGCTGAAACAAAAAAGCCGCCAGGTCTGGCGGCTGTTCGGATATTGTTGCTGCAATCTTCAGATCGAGCGCAATCCTCCCGCCGCCAGCGAGCTCATAAAGTACCAATATGTGGCGGTCAGGTTGATCATGAGGGCTGATATAGTCGATGCGGATGCGCTTGTCACGTGCCTGGTGAGGAGGAGGTTTACTCCAGCCCATTCGCGATTGGCTGAAGCCCCCCGAACTTCGTCATCCTCGGGTCTGCGCCGCGTCGCTGCGCTCCTTGCTCCGCCCGTGGATGACGAAGCGTTCCGCTAGACTTGCCGGCGTTATTCCGGCGACGACCCGGCGACGCTCTGGTCGTAATCGACCAGCGACCCGGTCATGACGCCGGACTGCGGGCTGATCATATAGCTGATCAACCGGGCAAGCTGTGCCGGCTTCACCAATTGACCCATCGGCTGCGCGGCCTCGGCCCTTTCCAGCCAGTCGTCCGGCGCGTCGTGCCATTTCTTCTGCACGATCGCCTCGCCCTCGGTGTCCATCCAGCCGGGCAGCACCGCGTTGCAGCGGATGCGATTGCCGCGATAGGCATTGGCGACATTCTTGGTGAGTGTCGCCAGCGCTCCCTTGCTTGACGAATAAGGCGCCAGGAACGACTGGCCGCAATGCGCCGACATCGACAGCACGTTGACGATCGAGCCCGGTGCCTGGCGCGCCAGCAAATGCGCCACCACGCCCTGCATCAGGAAAAACGGGCCCCGCACATTGGTCTGGAATATCTGGTCGAACAGATCCTCGGAGGTCTCGACCAGCGAGCCGCGGGCCGAGGTGGCAGCGGCGTTGACCAGCGCGTTGACGGTACCAAAATGGCCAATCGCCGTTTCGACCGCACGCTTGCAGTCGGCCACTTTTGAGACGTCGGCGCTGATGAAGATGGCATCGACGCCTGCCCCCTTGAGGATGGCGACAGCCTTGTCGCCCTTCTCCTGCGAGCGGCCGATCAGCGCCAGCGCCCGGCAGCCCTCATCGGCCAGCGCTTCGGCGACGGCAAAGCCGATGCCTTGTGCGCCGCCGGTGACGATGGCGCGTGTTTCGGAATTGCGACCGGCTGAACCGTTCATCGCCTTGCTCCTGTGCTTGATAGTCAGATTGTTTTGTCGAGGCGGACGGTCTTGCCTTCCTTGGCCGATTTCAGCGCCGCATCCGCCAGCCTGAGCGCCACCAGCCCGTCCTTGCCGCTCGGCGTCGCCTTCTTGCCTGACGTCGCTGCCGCGATGAAGGCAGCGATCTCGTTGGCATAAGCGTCGAGATAACGGGTCATGAAGAAATCGTGCAGCGGCGGCCGCGTATAGCCCTTCTCATTGGCCAGTTCGATCGACACCGGCCGCTGGTTCTCGGCCGCAATCATGCCTTTCGAGCCATGCACCTCGATGCGCTGGTCGTAACCGTAGGTGGCGCGGCGTGAGTTGGAGATAACGCATTGCTTGCCGGAAGCAGTTTCGAGGATGACGCTGACGCTGTCGAAGTCGCCGGCCTCGCCGATCTTCTTGTCGACCAGCACCGAAGCATGCGCGCTGACCGCCACCGGCTCCTCGCCGAGCAGGAAGCGCGCCATGTCGAAATCATGAATGGTCATGTCGCGGAAGATGCCGCCCGAGCGGCCGATATAGTCGAGCGGCGGCGGGCCGGGATCGCGCGAGGTGATTGTCACCATTTCGACAGTGCCGATGGCGCCGTCGTCGATCGCCTTGCGCACGGCGGCAAAATGCGGATCGAAGCGGCGGTTGAAGCCGACCATCAGGGTGGCGCCGGCCTTGTCGACGACGGCCAGGCATTGTTCCACTCTGCCGGCGTCGAGATCGATCGGCTTTTCGCAGAAAATCGCCTTGCCCGCCTTGGCGAAGCGTTCGATCAGGTCGGCATGAGTGTCGGTCGGCGTGCAGATGACGACCGCGTCGATATCGCCGGCCTTCTCGATGGCATCGATGCTGCGCACTTCGGCGTCATAGGCAGAGGCCAGATCGGTCGCCGCCTTCTCGAAGGCGTCGGCAACCGCAACCAGCCTGGCCTGCGGATTGGAACCAACGGCGCGAGCATGGACCTTGCCGATACGGCCGGCACCGAGAAGAGCAAAGCGAAGAGGCATGAAGAATTTTCCTTTAAAGATGGTTCGGAGGGGGGCGTCAGCACCTGTGGCTCGGCGTTGGCCGTTACGCCGCAAGTTCCGCCTGCCCGGTCTTGGCGCCGGTGATGTAGGAGACGATATCGTTGCCGTCGGTGTCCTGCTTGCGCAAATTGGCGACGATGCGGCCGCGCCGGAAAACGACGATGCGGTCGACCAGGTCGAACACCTGGCGCATGTTGTGAGAGATCAGGATCAGCGGTTCGCCATTTTCCTTCAGCGTGCGGACGATGTTTTCGACCTGCATCGTCTCCTGCACGCCGAGTGCCGCCGTCGGCTCATCCATGATGATGAGCTTGGAAGCAAAGGTTGCTGTTCTGGCAATTGCCACGCACTGGCGCTGGCCGCCCGACATATGGCGGATAGTATTGGAAAGATTGGGGATCTTGACCGCCGTGCGGACCAAGGCTGCCTCGGTCGCCTTGCGCATGAACTTGCGATCGAGGATCGAGAAGGGCCCTAGATTGAACAGCACCCGCTCGCGGCCGAGGAACAGGTTCGACGGCACGTCGAGGTCGTCGGCGAGCGCGAGGTTCTGGAACACCGTCTCGATGCCCGCCTCGCGGGCTTCGATGGGGCCGGCAAAATTCACTTCCTTGCCGTCGAACCACATCCTGCCGCTGGTGCGCTGCTCGACGCCGGTGATCTGGCGTACGAAGGTCGATTTGCCGGCGCCGTTGTCGCCCATGATGGCGACATGCTCGCCCTTGCGCAGCTCGAAGTTGGCACCCTCCAGCGCATGGACGCCGCCATAATACTTGGTCAGGTTTTCGGTCCTCAGGACGATGTCCGACATGATCAAGCCCTCATTGCCCGCAGGCGTTGGCGCCACTGGTCGAGAACGACTGCGCCGACGATGATCACGCCTTTGACCATCTCCTGATAATAGGCGTCGAGGCGCAGAAAGGTGAAACCGGAGATGATCACGCCGAAGATCAGCGAGCCTATCACCGTCCCAATAATCGAACCGCGGCCGCCCGACAGAGAGACGCCGCCGATAACCGCCATGGCGATCGCGTCGAGCTCGTACATTACACCCATGCCGGCCTGGGCGGTGAGATTCTTGGAGCTCAGCACCACGGCGGCGAGCGCGGCGAGGACGCCGGCAATGACGTAGACGAGGATCTTGTGGTTGGCGATGTTGATGCCGGACATGCGCGCGGCGTCCTCATTGGAGCCGATCGCATAGCAGTGCTTGCCATATTTGGTGTAACTCAGGATCAGCTGGAACAGCACTGCGAGCGATATGAAAATGATGACCGGCATCAGCCCCTTGCCGATGGCGGCGAAACTCTCGGTCGGAAACGAGATCGGCTGCCCCTTTGACCACCATTTGGCGATGCCGCGCGCGGTGACCATCATGCCGAGCGTGGCGATGAACGGTGGGATGCGCGTGTAGGCGATCAAAGCGCCGTTGACCAGGCCGGCCAGCAGGCCGCAGCCGATCGCGACCAGCACGGGCACGATCACCGGCAGGTCGGTCCAGCCCTGGGCGATGAACATCGCCTTGGGGTTCGGGTTGCCGTTGACCGTCGCTACCTGGGCGAAGCTCATGGCTATCATCGCCGTGGCGCCGACGATCGAACCTGAGGACAGGTCGATGCCGCCGGTAATGATCACCTGCGTCACGCCGATGGCAATAATGCCGACGATCGACACCTGCAGGATGATGATCTGCAGGCGCGCTTCGTTGAAGATCGCATCGATATTGTCGCGGGTATTGAAAAGGAAGCTGTCGCCCAGGAAGACCCGGCCGATCAGCTCGAAAGCGCCGACCAGGATGACGAGCGCCAGGAAGACGTTGAATTCGGCCGGCCATGCGCGCCGCTTCGCATCATAGCTGAGCCCGCCGACGCCGTGAGATGTCTGTGCCAATCGTGCTTCCTCCGTCAGCCACGGTCTCCACTCGGCGCTGTTCAGGCCGAGAGGGAAAAAGCGGAGCGGCGCTGTCTTACTTTGGCGCGCCGCTCCGTATCGGACAGGTCCGCCTCAGTTCTTCTTCAGGAACTTGTCGATATTCGCCGGCGTGACCAGCTGGAACGGGATGTAGACCTTGTGCTCGACCTTCTCGCCCTTCGCCAGCTTGAGCGCTGCGTCAAGCGCGCCGGCACCCTGGCCGGCCGCGTCCTGGAACACCGTCGCATCGAGGTCGCCCGCCTGCATCGCGGCAAGCGCATCCTGGGTAGCGTCGACCCCGCCGACGACAACCGACTTCATGTCGATGTTGGCGGCCTTCATCGCCTGGATGGCGCCGATGGCGCTTTCGTCATTATTGGCGATGACGCCGTCGAACGGCTTGCCGGTCGACAGCCAGTTGGTCATCAGGTTCTGCGCTTCTTCGCGCTTCCAGTTCGACGTCTGCTTGTCGATGATCTTGATGAAGCTGCACTCCGGTGTGGCGATCACGTCATCAATGTCCTTGGTGCGCTGCACCGCTGCCTGGTTCGACAGCTCGCCCATGATCACATAGACATTGGCTTCAGTCTTGCCGGCCTCCTTGAAGAGGCGGCAGACCTCCTTGGTCTCGAGCGTGCCGGAATCGGCTTCGTTCGAGGCGACGAAGGCCTGGTTTTCGGGCAGCGTGTCGACGTTGACCGGCTCGCGATTGACATAGACCAGTGGAATCTTGGCAGCGGCGGCTGCGTCCGACATTGCCTGGGTCGCCGAGGTGTCGACCGGGTTGACGATGATGGCGTCGACGCCTGAGGCGGCGAAGTTCTTGATCTGGTCGAGTTGCTTGGCGACGTCGTTCTGCGCATCCTCCACCTGCAGCTCGACGCCGTCCATGCCCTTGGCCTGTTCAATCATGCCGTTGCGCAGCACGGTGAGAAAATTGTCGTCGAACAACGCCATCGACACGCCGATCTTGGCGGCAAAGGCGGACGAACTCATCAGCGCCGCGAACGCGACGCCCAAAAGCAGTTTTTTCATTTTATTTCTCCTCCACATTGGTGTCCGGCTGCACCGATCTACCCGGAATCCCCGATCTCGCAGGGAATTCTCTCCCGATTGCCATTTTTTGGTTCCAGAGGCATTTGCCTGAAACAGATCTTCCGGAACGAAAGAACCAAAATGCTCAGATGGTGAAATATTTATTCCATTTCACGTGGGCGTCAAGCGAGATTTCGCCATGAGGAATGGATTTTCGGCATTTCGAGCGCTTTTGGACGGACGCTCAGGCAAGCGAGGCCTGAAAGCATTCTGATAGATTACATCATGTCTGCCGCCGATGACCGCGACATCAGATGTTTTCTGGCAGATAAATGTCGAAGGGCAGAAAGGTCTGGCCCGGCGCATTCGCAGCGCCGGTCTCAATGGCATGCGCCATCAGCCCGACAAGCTCGCGGCAAAGCGCCGCCAGTGGCGTCGAGATCACCATGGTCAGGAAATTATCCGCCAGCGCCGCGCGGGAGTCGGGCGTGATCTCGTTGCAGACGACCGCCGGCATCTCAGCCGGCTTTGCCTCCCTCAGCGCCGAGATCGCGCCTTCCATGCCGCCACCGGCGACATAGCAACCGGCGAGATCAGGGTGGCGGGCCAGAAGCTCGATCATTGCATCATGCGTGATCTGGTTCGCTTCCAGATTGACCAACGTCTCGAGGAGAGTGAATTCCGGCGCCTGCTCTCGAAAGAAGGAGCGAAAACCGATCTCGCGAAGCTCATGGCCATGGAAGCGATGGCTGCCGACGAAGAGGGCAACCTTGCCAGGTCTCTTCGCGGCCTTCGAGATCATCCAGGCAGCGGTGCGGCCGACCTTGCGATTGTCCAGGCCAACATAGCCCTCGCGAATACCGGACGCAAAGTCGGAAAGCAGGGAGAACACCGGTACGCCATTGGCTTTGAGAGCCTCGACGGCGACCGTCAGCGTCGGGTGATCAGGCCCGACCAGGGCGACGGCCCTGGATTTGGCGGCCAGCTTGCGCATCCGCTCGACGATCTCGTCCGGCGCCAGCGAAGCGGCGAAGTCGATGGTGGCCACGCCGCGAAAGCGCGGCGACTGCGATACCGCCAGTTCAAGCTCGCGGGCAAATTCGCTGTAGAAGACGTCCTCCCGCCTCAACAGCAGGAACCCGAGCCGGTATTCGGGCAATTCATGGCGCATCCGCTGCTTGATCAATCCGGCTGCGTGATAGCCGATGCTGGTCGCGGCCTCATAGACGCGGCGCGCGGTTTCCTCGCGCACCGGCAAGCGGTTGTTCAGCACCCGGTCGACGGTGGCAACGCTGACCCCCGAAATGCGCGCCAGGTCGGTGATCGTCGGCCGTTTCGCCATCGCTGCCTCATTCCACTGTTTGGCCCTTTTACACCATTCTGATGGAAAATGATAGAAACTATCTTTGTGATATTGAGCCTATCAGGGCTCGGCGTTATTTTGAACGCTGACCGAATATGATCGAGGCCTCCGCCATGGTGGATATTGGACTCCGAACCGGGAATACGAGCTCCGCAGCAGCGTCCCGACGCGACTACAGCCTGATCGGCCGCGACGCGAAGCTTGCCGTCGAGAGCGGGCTGGCGGCGGCCGAGTGGTATCACACCGACGTGCCGCGCAAGCAGATGAAGGAGCTGATGCAGCGCTCCGACGGCCCGGCGATCCGCGACACCATCATCTGGCTCGGCACCATGATCCTCAGCGGCGCCGGCGCCGCCTGGTTCTGGGGCAGCTGGTGGTGCGTGCCGTTCTTCTTCGTCTACGGCGTCCTCTACGGTTCCTCCACCGACTCACGCTGGCACGAATGCGGCCACGGCACCGCTTTCAGGACGCAGTGGATGAACGACGTGGTCTATCAGGTCGCCTGCTTCATGATCATGCGCAACCCGGTGACCTGGCGCTGGAGCCACACGCGACATCATACCGATACCATCATAGTCGGCCGCGATCCGGAGATCTCGGTGATGCATCCGCCCGATCTGCTGCGCGTGGTGCTCAACTTCGTCGGCATTCTCGACGCCTGGCATGCGATGAGCGACATGCTGCGCAATGCAGCCGGTATCGTCAGTCCGGCCGAAAGAACCTTCATTCCCGACCAGGAGCAGCCGAAGGCAATTCGCATTGCCCGCATCTGGACGACAATCTATGCCGCGACCATTGCGCTGGCGCTCTATACCGGCTCGTTCCTGCCGCTGATGCTGGTCGGTCTGCCCAGGCTTTACGGTGCCTGGCACCATGTCATGGTCGGCCTGCTGCAGCATGGCGGCCTGGCTGAAAACGTCACCGATCACCGGCTCAACAGCCGCACCGTCTACATGAACCCGATAAGCCGCTTCATCTACTGGAACATGAACTACCACGTCGAGCATCACATGTTTCCCATGGTGCCCTATCACGCGCTGCCCAGGCTGCACGAACTGATCAAGCACGATCTGCCGGCGCCGACACCATCCATCCTGGCCGGCTACCGCGAGATGATACCGGCTTTCCTGCGCCAGCTGCGCAATGAGGATTATTTCATCAAGCGCGAACTGCCGCCGACGGCGCGGCCCTATCGGGAGGATTTCCACAGCGATAACGCTGCTGTTGCGGTGGCTGCTGAATGACAAGCCCATGCCAACGCACCAAACATCGAGGGACCCGTAAATGAGCGACTGGGTCGAGGCCTGTGACGCCGAGGACATCGACGAAGAAGACGTGATGCGCTTCGACCATGGCGGCCGCACCTTTGCCATCTATCGCAGCCCCGACGACGGGTATTTCGCCACCGACGGGCTTTGCACGCATGAGAAGGTGCATCTGGCGGACGGGCTGGTCATGGACGACGTCATCGAGTGCCCGAAGCATAATGGCCGCTTCAACTACAAGACAGGGGCTGCCAGGGGCGCGCCGGTCTGCGTCGATCTAAGAACTTATCCGGTCAAAGTCGACGCCGGCAAAGTCCTTGTCCGGATCGGTTGATGATGACGAAGGGAATGGTCATCATCGGCGCCGGCGAATGCGGCGGGCGCGCCGCCCTTGCGCTGCGCGAGCTCGGCTATGATGGCCCGGTGACGCTGGTCGGCGACGAGCCGCATCTGCCCTATGAGCGCCCGCCGCTGTCGAAAGACGCGATGGTTGCCGACGCGCCCCTGATCAAGGCGATCGCCAGTGAGGCGGTTCTGGCCGAAAGATCGATCAGGCATATCCATTCGGTCCAGGCGGTGGCGATCGTGCGCGGCGGGCCGGTGGTGGGGGGCGGGGGCCGGGGGGGCCCGGGGGCGCGCCAGGGGTGGATATACAACACAAGCAGCGGACGGGATTGATGTTTGTTTTTAGGGGGGGGGGGGGG
>NZ_JAMYME010000007.1:0-212948 GCF_040318345.1 Mesorhizobium sp. M1169
CTTTTTTTTTTATAAACCGCCACCCATTCACCACAAACCCCTATTTTTGGTCAACCACCCCTCACAGTGGTGTTTTCTCGCCCGGGGTGGTGGGCGGCGCGCCCCCCGGGGGCGCGGCACCGCCTCCTGGACCAGGTCGAGGTCTTTTCGGCGCTGGCGGGGGATGGAGTCCACGGCGCCGATTGCCGCATCGATCATCAGGTCTTCCAGGCTCTCACCGCTGCCGTCGGCCTCGGCGACGCCGATGGCGACCAGATCGGGATCGCCGGCAAGCTCGTATTTGTCGTCGAGCACGACATTGACGGCGACATGGCCGGCAAAGGACAGCTTGCGGCGATCGCGAATGCCCATCGCCTGGTCGGTGCCGATCAGCCTTCCGTCCTTGTAGATGCGGCCGAACGGCACCTGGTCGATGATGGCGGCGGCACCCGGATACAGCCTGAGCATGTCGCCGTCGCGCACCTGCGCGACCTGGCCGATGCCGGACGTCGACATCAGCGAGCCCTGCGCCACCAGATGCGCCGCTTCGCCATGCACGGGAACGCCGATCTGCGGCCGTACCCATTCATACATCTTGCGCAATTCGCTGCGGCGTGGATGGCCGGAGACATGCACCAGCGCATCGCCGTCCTCGATGATCTTGATGCCGAGATCGATCAGGCGGTTCTTGATTTCGAGGATCGCCTTCTCGTTGCCGGGAATGGTGCGCGAGGAAAACACCACCGTGTCGCCGGCCGTCAGCGCCACCGACTTCATCTCGTCGCGCGACAGCTTGGCAAGTGCGGCAAGCGGCTCGCCCTGGCTGCCGGTGCAGATGATGACGAGGTTTTCGCGCGGGATGAAGCCGTAATCCTCCTCGGCGATGAATTCCGGCAAGCCGTCCATATAGCCGAGTTCATCAGCCACATCGATGACGCGCTTCATCGAGCGGCCAATCACCAGGCACTGGCGGCCGGCATCCCGCGCCGCCTTGGCGATGGAGACGATACGCCCGACATTGGAGGAGAAGCTGGTGACGGCGACCCGGCCCTTGGCGTTCTGGATGACGCTCTTGAGGCCCTCGCCCACCGCCACTTCGGACGGCGATTCCCCTTCCCGCATCGCATTGGTGGAATCGCAGACCAGCGCCAGCACGCCCTTGTCGCCATAGGCTCGGAAGCGCGCCTCGTCGGTCATCGGCCCGACCGTCGGCGCCGGATCGATCTTCCAGTCGCCGGTATGGATGACGACGCCGGCCGGCGTCGTGATCGCCAGCGACATCGGCTCGGGAATGGAGTGCGCAACAGGGATGGCCTCGATCTCGAACGGGCCGACGGTGAATTTCTCGCCGGCCCGGTAGATCGTCACCGGGATCTTCGGCGCCCCTTGCTCACCCTGCCGCTTGGCTTCCAGCAGGCCGGCGCTGAACGGCGTCATCCACACCGGCGCCTTGAGCTTCGGCCAGATGTCGTGGAGCGCGCCGTAATGGTCCTCATGCGCATGGGTGATGACGATGCCGCGCAGATTGGCGACACTCTCCTCGATGAAACGTGTGTCGGGCAGAACCAGGTCGACGCCGGGCAGGGTTGCATCGGGAAAAGTGACGCCGACGTCGACGACGATCCATTCGCGCGCATTGGCCGGCCCATAGCCGTAGAGGGCGAAGTTCATGCCGATCTCGCCGACACCGCCGAGCGGCACGAAGACAAGTTCGGCGTTTTCCGCTGTCGCCATGGTCTTTCCTTCCTTGCCGGTCAAAATTGCGGGCCGGTCAAAATTGCGGGCCGGTCAAAATTGTCGGCCGGTCAAATCCAAGCTGGTCAAATGCTGGCCAGTCAAACGTATTGGCCGGTCAAACGCCGGCCGAGGCAACCGCGCCGAAATGCACGTCGCCGGCGGCGATCGTCAGAACCGAACCTTCATCGTCGCGGATCACGAAACGGCAGTCCTCGTCAATGGTCTCGAAGGTGCCGCGCACCACATTACCGTCAATTCTGACAGCAACCTGGCCGCCAAGCCCCGCCGCACGCGCCAGCCACCGCCGCCTGACGGCGGCAAGCCCACGCCCTTCGTTCCACAGCCGCGCATTCTCGCTCCAGGCATCCGACAGCGCCAGAAACAGCGTCTCGGCATCGCAAGCAGACCCCAACGCGCTGAGCGACGTCGCTGGATAAGGCAAATCCTTGGGATAAGCCACCACGTTGACGCCGATACCGACAGCCACCGCGGAACGGTCGCCATCCAGCATCGCCGATTCCAGCAGGATGCCGGCGAGCTTGGCGCCCGAGGCAAGCACATCGTTCGGCCATTTCAATTCGAAACGGTTCTTGCCTTGGCTGGCACCATCGAGGCCGATCGCGATCTTGCCTTTCGGCACGACGGCGTCGAGTGCGTCGGCAAGCGCCAGTCCGGCAACGAAGCCGAGCGTAGCAGCGAGACGAAGCTCGGCATCGGTGATCACCAGCAGCGTCGCTGCCAGATTGCCTTCGGGCGTCGCCCAGGCGCGGCCGCGGCGGCCACGCCCGGCTTCCTGCTTTTTTGAGACGACCCAGAGTTTGCCCGGATCGCCGGCCCGCGCGTGCTCCAGCGCCAGCGCATTGGTGGAGCCGACCGTGTCGTGCGCCTCGAGCCGGAACCCGTCCGAAGCCGCGGTTGGAGCCAGCCTGAACGTCATTCCGTCAGAAGAAGGTCTTGGCCGCGGCTGCTGCGTAGGTTCCGATCGGGCCGCCGATCAGCACGTAGAACAGCACGAAAGCGCCGCAGACGCCGAGCACGACGCGCAGTTCGGTCGCCATCGGCACGAAGCCGCCGACCGGTTCGTCGAACCACATGATCTTGATGATGCGCAGATAATAATAGGCGCCCACCACAGAGGCCAGCACGCCGATGATCGCCAGCGCGTAGAGGTTGGCATTGATGGCGGCGAGGAACACGTACCATTTCCCCCAGAAGCCGGCGAGCGGCGGGATGCCGGCCAGCGAGAACATCAGGATGGTGAGGATCGTCGCCATGATCGGATTGGTCGCCGACAGGCCGGCGAGATCGCTGATCTGCTCGACATTGCCCTCCTTGCGCCGCATGGCGAGGATGAAGGCAAAGGTGCCGAGCGTCATCACCAGATAGATCAGCATGTAGATGGCGACGCCGCGCACGCCGTCTTGGCTGTTCGCGGCAAGGCCGACCAGCGCATAACCCATATGACCGATGGAGGAATAGGCCATCAGCCGTTTGATGTTGGTCTGGCCGATGGCCGCAAAGGCACCAAGCGCCATCGAGGCGATCGAGATGAAGACGATGATCTGCTGCCAGTCGGCGGCGATCGGCTTGAAGGCGCCCATGGTGACGCGCACCATCAGCGCCATCGCCGCCATCTTCGGTGCCGCCGCCAGAAAAGCCGTCACCGGCGTCGGCGCGCCCTCATAGACGTCGGGCGTCCACATATGGAACGGCACCGCCGAGATCTTGAAGGCAAGGCCGGCCAGCACAAAAACCAGGCCGAAGACGAGGCCGAGCTGGCGCTCGCCGCCGCTCAGCGCCGCGGCGATCTCCTGGAAGCCGGTGTTGCCGGTGTAGCCGTAGACCAGCGAGATGCCGTAAAGCAGCATGCCCGACGACAGCGCGCCAAGGACGAAGTACTTCAGCCCGGCCTCGGTCGAGCGCAGATTATCGCGGTTGATCGCCGCCAGCACGTAGATCGCCAGCGATTGCAGCTCGAGGCCGAGATAGAGCCCGATCATGCCGTTGGCCGAGATCATCAGCATCATGCCGAGCGTGCAGAGCAGGATCAGCACCGGATATTCGAACTTGTCGAAACGCTCCGCCTGGGCAAAGCGGACCGACATGACCAGCGTCACCGCCGAGCCGATCAGCGCCAGCACCTTCATGAAGCGGGCGAATGGGTCCTGGATGAAGGCTTCGCCATAGGCATTGCCCTGCCCCGGCGAAAAGATCAGCCAGGCGCCGGCGATCACCAGCACGGCAACAGCAAGGCCGCTCACCGTGACAGTGGTGTTGGCGCGAGAATAGGCGCCGAGCATCAACAGCGCCAAGGCGCCGAGGGCGAGGATCAGCTCTGGCGTCGAGAGCGACAGGCTTGAGAGAAGGTCCGGCGTCATGGTTCGCAAAACCCCCAGTCAGTTCGCCGCCGCGGTCTGCGCGGCGCCGATGGATGCGGTGACATTGGTAACGAGCGCCTTGACCGATTCGGCGGTCGCGTCGAAGATCGGCGCCGGATAGACGCCGAAGAAGATGACCAGCGCGACCAGCGGATAGATGATCACCTTCTCGCGCGTCGACAGGTCGAGCAGGCCTTTCAGGCTTTCCTTGGTCAGCGCGCCGAAGATCACCTTGCGGTAGAGCCAGAGCGCATAGGCCGCCGAAAGGACGACGCCGGTGGCGGCGAAGAACGCCACCCAGGTGTTGACCCGGAACACGCCGAGCATGGTCAGGAACTCGCCGACGAAGCCGCTGGTGCCGGGCAGGCCGACATTGGCCATGGTGAAGATCATGAACACGGTTGCATATTTCGGCATGTTGTTGACCAACCCGCCATAGGCGTCGATGTCACGCGTGTGCATGCGGTCGTAGACGACGCCGACGCAGAGGAACAGCGCGCCGGAGACCAGGCCGTGCGACAGCATCTGGAAGATCGAACCCTGGACGCCTTCCTGGTTCATCGCGAAGATGCCCATGGTAACGAAGCCCATGTGAGCGACCGACGAATAGGCGATCAGCTTCTTCATGTCCTCCTGCATCAGCGCCACCAGCGAGGTGTAGATGATGGCGACAACGGAGAGCGTGAAGATCAGCGGCGCGAACATTTCGGATGCGATCGGAAACATCGGCAGCGAAAAGCGCAGGAAGCCGTACCCACCCATCTTGAGCAGGATGGCGGCCAGGATTACCGAGCCGGCCGTCGGCGCCTCGACATGCGCGTCCGGCAGCCAGGTATGCACCGGCCACATCGGCATCTTCACCGCGAAGGACGCGAAGAAGGCAAGCCATAGCCAGGTCTGCATATTGGCCGGGAAGTTATGCGTCAGAAGCGTCGGGATATCGGTGGTGCCGGACTGGAAGAACATCGCCATGATGGCGAGCAGCATCAGCACCGAGCCGGCCAGCGTATAGAGGAAGAACTTGAAGGAGGCATAGACGCGCCGCTTGCCGCCCCACACGCCGATGATGATGAACATCGGGATCAGGCCGGCTTCGAAGAAGACATAGAACAAGACGATGTCGAGCGCGCAGAACACGCCGATCATCAGCGTCTCGAGCAGCAGGAAGGCGATCATATAGGCCTTGACGCGCTTCTCGATCGATTCCCACGAGGCGAGGATGCAGAGCGGCATCAGGAAGGTGGTCAGGATGACGAACAGCATGGAGATGCCGTCTACGCCCATATGGTAGGAGATGCCGGAATCCAGCCAGGCAAACTTCTCGACGAACTGGAAGCCGGGCTGCGAATTGTCGAAGCCGGTCCAGATGAACAGCGAAACCACGAAGGTGAACGCGGTCGTGAACAACGCGATGGCGCGGATGTTGCGGCGCGCGTTCTCGCTGTCGTCACGCACGAAAAGGATGAGCAGCACACCAACCAGCGGCAGGAAGGTGACCAGCGATAGGATCGGCCAGGCGGTCATCAGAGCATCATCCAGGTGACGAGTGCGGCAACGCCGATCAGCATGGCGAAGGCATAGTGGTAGAGATAGCCGGTCTGCAGCTTGACGACCCGGTTGGTGACGTCGACGACGCGCGCCGAAATGCCGTCCGGCCCGAGCCCATCGATGACGGTGCCGTCGCCGGTCTTCCACAGGAAGCTGCCGAGGCGCTTTGCCGGCCGCACGAACAGGAAGTCGTAGAGCTCGTCGAAATACCATTTGTTGAGCAGGAAGGCATAGAGCAGGCGATGGTTGGCGGCGACGCTCCGAGGCATTTCCGGCGCGCGAATATAGAACTGCCAGGCAATCGCAAAGCCGATCAGCATGGCGATGAACGGTGACAGCTCGACCCACAACGGCACTTCGTGGATTTCGTGCAGGATGTGGTTGTCCGGCAGCGTGAACAGCGACGCCTTCCAGAATTCGGCATAGCCCTCGCCGATGAAGGCGCCGTGGAAGATCACGCCGGCGAACAGCGCGCCCGCCGCCAGGATGAACAGCGGCACCAGCATGACCGGCGGCGATTCATGGACATGGTGCATGACCTCGTGGCTGGCCCGCGGCTCGCCGTGGAAGGTCATGAAGATCAGCCGCCAGGAGTAGAAGGAGGTGAAGCAGGCAGCAATGACCAGCAATATGAAGGCAAACGCGGCGACCGCATTGTGGCCCGCGAAGGCCGCTTCGATGATGGCGTCCTTGGAAAAGAAGCCGGCCGTACCGATGATCGTTACCGGAATGCCGACACCGGTCAGCGCCAGCGTGCCGATCACCATCATCCAGTAAGTCGTCGGGATCAGCGTCCTCAGGCCGCCCATTTTGCGCATGTCCTGCTCGTCGGAGACGGCGTGGATGACCGAGCCCGAGCCGAGGAACAGCAGCGCCTTGAAGAAGGCGTGGGTGAACAGATGGAAAATCGCTGCGCCATAGGCGCCGACGCCGAGCGCCACGAACATGTAGCCGAGCTGCGAACAGGTCGAATAGGCGATGACGCGCTTGATGTCGTTCTGGACGAGACCGACGGTCGCCGCGAAGAAGGCGGTGAAGGCGCCGATGAAGGTAACCACCGTCAGTGCCGAATGCGACAGCTCGAACAGCGGCGACAACCGCGCCAGCATGAACACGCCGGCCGTCACCATGGTCGCGGCATGGATCAGTGCCGAGACCGGCGTAGGGCCTTCCATGGCATCCGGCAGCCAGGTGTGAAGCGGCACCTGCGCCGACTTGCCCATGGCACCCATGAACAGGAGCAGGCAGACAACCGTCATCGCAGCCTGCTTGTCGAGCGCATAGCCGAGGAAGGTCAGCACGGCCGCACCTTGCGGCGCGCTTTCCGAGGGAATGAACGTCGCCGCATTGGCGAAGATGGTGCCGAGATTGACCGAGCCGAACAGCACGAACACGCCGAAGATGCCGAGCGCAAAGCCGAAATCGCCGACGCGGTTGACGACGAAGGCCTTGATTGCAGCCGCATTGGCCGAAGGCTTCTTGTACCAGAAGCCGATCAGCAGATAGGAGGCAAGGCCGACGCCTTCCCAGCCGAAGAACATCTGCACGAGGTTGTCGGCCGTCACCAGCATCAGCATAGCGAAGGTAAACAGCGACAGATAGGCGAAGAAGCGCGGCCGGTCCGGATCATGATGCATGTAGCCGATCGAGTAGATATGGACCAGCGACGACACCGTGTTGACGACGACCAGCATCACCACCGTCAGCGTGTCGATCCTGAGCGCCCAGGACGCCTCCAGCCCGCCCGACTGGATCCAGCGCATCACCGGCACGGTGAACACCTCTCCGCCGCCGAAGCCGACCGAGAAGAAGGCGACCCACGACAGCATAGCCGCGATCACCAGGAAGCCGGAGGTGATGTATTCTGAAGCCTTGGCGCCGAGCGAAGTGCCGAACAGGCCGACGATCAAGAAGCCGAGCAGCGGAAGGAAGACGATGGCCTGATACATGGTGGTTCCGTCAACCCTTCATCATGTTCACGTCTTCGACCGCGATCGAGCCGCGGTTGCGGAAGAAGACGACGAGAATGGCAAGGCCGATCGCCGCTTCGGCCGCCGCGACCGTCAGCACGAACAGTGCGAACACCTGGCCGACCAGGTCGCCGAGCGCCGCCGAAAAGGCGACGAAATTGATGTTGACCGCAAGCAGGATAAGCTCGATCGACATCAGGATGACGATGACGTTCCTGCGGTTCAGGAAGATGCCGAATACGCCGAGCGTGAACAGGATCGCCGATACGGTCAGGTAGTGCGCGATGCCGACGACCATCTCAGACTCCTTCGCCCGTCTTGACCTTGCGGATTTCCACTCCGGTTGCCGCCGTGCGGCCGACCTGGGCGGCGATCGACTGCCGCTTGACGCCCGGCTTGTGGCGCAGCGTCAGCACGATGGCGCCGATCATGGCGACCAGCAGCACCAGCCCCGCCACCTGGAAGTAATAGAGGTAATCCGTATAGAGGATGTCGCCGAGCGCTGCCGTGTTCGAGCGCGCGGCCAGGTCCGGAATGGGCTTGGCGACCGTCGCCGCCAGTTTCGGCACGAATGTATAGCCGCCGAGCACCACGATCAGCTCCGCCGCCAGGATCAGCCCGACCAGCGCGCCGATCGGTGCATATTGCAGGGCGCCTTCCTTCATTTCGGCGAAGTCGACGTCGAGCATCATGACGACGAACAGGAACAGCACCAGCACCGCGCCGACATAGACGACGAGCAGGATCATCGCCAGGAACTCGGCGCCGGTCAGCATGAACAGGCCGGCGGCGTTGAAGAAGGTCAGGATCAGGAACAGCACCGAATGCACGGGATTGCGCGCCGATATGACCATGAACGCCGATGCCACCGCGACAAAGGCGAAGAGGTAGAAAAAGGCCGCCTCTAGTCCACTCAGCATGGGTTCCCCCGGGTTTCCTGTCAGAACAGGACGTTCGTCCTGTTTTTTGCCACCGCCTCCGGTCGGCAAGTTGCGTGTTCCTTAAACGAGGGCCCTCGCCCCGTCCATGCGTCAAATATCAGCGGTAAGGCGCATCCAGCGAGATGTTGCGCGCCAGTTCACGCTCCCAGCGGTCGCCATTGGCCAGGAGCCTGTCCTTGTCGTAATAAAGCTCCTCGCGCGTCTCCGTCGCGAATTCGAAATTCGGGCCCTCGACAATGGCGTCGACCGGGCAGGCTTCCTGGCAGAAGCCGCAGTAAATGCATTTCACCATATCAATGTCGTAGCGCACGGTGCGCCGCGTGCCGTCATTGCGACGTGGGCCGGCTTCGATGGTGATGGCCTGCGCCGGGCAGATCGCCTCGCATAGTTTGCAGGCGATGCAGCGTTCCTCGCCGTTCGGGTAGCGGCGCAGCGCATGTTCGCCACGGAAGCGCGGGCTGACCGGCCCCTTTTCATGCGGATAGTTGATGGTCTCCTTCGGCGCGAAGAATTGGCGCATCGACAGGAAGAAAGCGCTGACGAAGTCCTGCAAAAGCAGTGACTTGGCGGCCTGGGATAGCGTACTCATTCAGCACCCCCAAAGATCTGTGTTGCAGCGATTGCGCCGATAAATCCGAAAAAGACAGGCATCAGGAAACGGTATGCAAGTCTCGTCATCGACGCCAATATCTGCTTGTCCCAGCCAAACACCGGCACTCGGTAGTTTGCTGCCAACCTTTGGTCCTGTTGCCGCAAAACGTAGGGCAGCACAACGACGTTGCCAAAGAGCGCAACAAGCACGCCGACAGCTGCGCCTAGAAAACCAACGATCAGACTGCCCATCACGCAAACCCCGTGATCTTGAGGAAGGCGGCGGTGGCGACCACCATGAACAGCGAGATCGGCAGGAAGACCTTCCAGCCGAGCCGCATCAGCTGGTCGTAGCGGTAGCGCGGCACGAACGCCTTCACCATGGAGAACATGAAGAACACCAGGCAGACCTTGAGTACGAACCAGATCAGCCCCGGCACCCAGGTGAACGGCGCGAAGTTGAAGGGCGGCAGCCAGCCGCCAAGGAACAGGATGGTGGCCAGCGCGCACATCAGGACGACGGCGACATATTCGCCGAGGAAGAACAACAGGAACGGCGTCGAGGAATATTCGACCATATGGCCGGCGACGAGTTCCGATTCGGCTTCCACAAGGTCGAAGGGCGGCCGGTTGGTCTCGGCCAACGCCGAGATGAAGAAGACGATGAACATCGGGAACAGCGACAGCCAATGCCAGTCGAGGAAGGTGTTGGGCAGGCCGAGCCGCGTGCCCAGCCCGTCCTGCTGCGACAAGACGATGTCGGACAGGTTGAGCGAGCCGACGCAAAGCAGCACGGTCACGATGACGAAACCGATGGAGACTTCGTAGGACACCATCTGCGCCGCCGAGCGCAGCGCGCCGAGGAAGGGGTATTTCGAATTGGACGCCCAGCCGCCCATGATGACGCCATAGACCTCGAGCGAGGAGATGGCGAAGACATAGAGGATGCCGACATTGACGTTGGCGATCGCCCAGCCTTCATTGACCGGTATGACCGCCCAGGCAGAGATCGCCAGCACCGCCGACACCAAGGGCGCCAGCAGGAAAACGCCCTTGTTGGCGCCGGACGGGATGACCGGCTCCTTGAAGACGAATTTCAGCAGATCGGCGAACGCCTGCAGCGTGCCCCACGGGCCGACGACGTTCGGTCCGCGGCGCAATTGCACCGCCGCCCAGATCTTGCGGTCGGCGTAAAGCACATAGGCGACGAAGATCAACAGAACGACGATCAGCACGACCGACTTCAAAAGGATCAGCAGCGCCGGCAGCACGTAGAAGGAGAAGAAGGTGTCCATATCTACTCCGCCGCCTGCCTGAAGCCGTTCTTCGCCAAAGCCGAGCACTCGGCCATCACCGCGGAAGCCCGCGCGATCGGGTTGGTCAGGTAGAAATCCTTGACCGGCGAGGTGAAGGTGCCCTTGTTCAGCCGCCCGCCGAGCTTGGCAACCCTGGCGATGTCGGCCGGGTCGCCGGCCGCGACATGGTCGATGCGGGCAAGATGCGGGTATTCGGCATAGAGCTTTGCGCGTAGCTGCGGCAGCGAATCGAACGGCAGCTTCTTGCCGAGCACATCCGACAGTGCCCGAAGGATCGCCCAGTCCTCGCGCGCCTCGCCGGGCGCAAAGCCGGCCCGGTTGGTCTGCTGCACGCGGCCCTCGGTGTTGACGAAGGTGCCCGACTTCTCGGTATAGGCGGCACCCGGCAGGATGACGTTGGCGCGATGCGCGCCCTTGTCGCCATGCGTGCCGATATAGACGACGAAAGCGCCGCCGGTCTTTGCCATGTCGATTTCGTCGGCGCCGAGCAGGAACAGCACATCGGTCTCGCCCAGCATGCCGGCGACGTTCCCGCCGCCCTCGCCCGGCACAAACCCGACATCGAGGCCGCCGACGCGTGCCGCGGCGGTGTGCAGCACGGCAAAGCCGTTCCAGTCGGCCCTGGCGGCGTTGACGGCGACGGCGAGCTTCGCCGTCTGGCCGAGCACGGCCGCCCCGTCCGGACGCGCCAGCGCACCCTGTCCGACGATGATCAGCGGATGCGTCGCCTTCTTCAGCAGCTGGAAAAACTTGCCGTTACCGTCGGCCAGATCCTTCAGCGATTCCGGCCCGGCGCCGAGCTGCTCGTAATCATAGCGCGTATCGCCGACATCGCCGATGACGCCGACCGGCAGATTGCCGGCCCGCCAGCGCTTGCGGATGCGGGCGTTGAGCAAGGATGCCTCGAAGCGCGGATTGGCGCCGATGATCAGCACCGCATCGGCCTGTTCGATGCCTTCGATGGTCGGGTTGAACACATAGCTCGCCCGGCCGAGCGACGGATCGAGTGCGGCGCCGTCCTGGCGGCAGTCGGTGTTCTTCGAGCCGAGCGAAGCCATCAGAAGCTTCAGCGCGTAGATCTCCTCGACGGCTGCGAGATCGCCGGCAATGGCACCGATCTTTTCGGGTGCCGCATTCGACACCTCTTCCTTGATAGCGGCAAAAGCCTCGGCCCAGCTTGCCGGGGCCAGTCTGCCGTCCTTGCGCACATAGGGGCGGTCGAGGCGCTGCGTGCGCAAGCCGTCCCAGATGAAGCGGGTCTTGTCGGAAATCCATTCCTCGTTCACCGCCTCGTTGGTACGCGGCAGGATGCGCATCACTTCGCGGCCCCGGCTATCGACGCGGATCGCCGAGCCGACGGCGTCCATCACGTCGATGGATTCGGTCTTGGTCAGCTCCCACGGCCGTGCCTGGAAGGCGTAGGGTTTGGAGGTCAGCGCACCGACCGGGCAAAGGTCGATGACATTGCCCTGCAGTTCCGAAGTCATCGCGCTTTCGAGATAGGTGGTGATCTCGGCATCCTCGCCGCGGCCGATCAGGCCGAGCTCGGATATGCCCGCAATCTCGGTGGTGAAGCGGACGCAGCGCGTGCAATGGATGCAGCGGTTCATGATCGTCTTGACGAGCGGCCCGATATACTTGTCTTCGACCGCCCGCTTGTTCTCATGGTAGCGCGAGGAATCGACTCCGAACGCCATCGCCTGGTCCTGCAGGTCGCACTCGCCGCCCTGGTCGCAGATCGGGCAGTCCAGCGGATGGTTGATCAGCAGGAATTCCATCACGCCTTCGCGCGCCTTCTTGACCATCGGCGTGTTGGTGAAGATTTCCGGCGGCTCGCCATTCGGACCGGGGCGCAGGTCGCGCACGCCCATGGCGCAGGACGCCTGCGGCTTGGGCGGGCCGCCCTTTACTTCGATCAGGCACATGCGGCAATTGCCGGCGATCGACAGCCGCTCATGGAAGCAGAAGCGCGGCACTTCCGCGCCGGCGTCCTCGGCCGCCTGCAGCAGCGTGTAATGGTCGGGTACAGTGATCTCTTTCCCGTCGACCTTGAGCTTTGCCATTTCGCCTCAAACCCCTGCGGACGTTCCGCAATCTTTCCTTCCGGGCGCAGCCGAGACCGCGCACGATATTGAATTCACTTTTTGGCCCCGGCCAACGCGGCCGCCTGACCGATCCAGCCGTCACGGCCGATGCGGCCCTTCAACGACAGGTAATCTTCGACCCAGGCGATCTCTTGCGGCGTCCACGCGGCGATCTGGGTGTATGTCCAGATGCCAAGGCCGTTCAGCACCTTTTCCAGTTTCGGCCCGATGCCCGATATCGCCTTGAGGTCGGCCGGCTCGGCTGGCCGATCCATCGGCTTGGGCTGCTTGAAATCCTCCGGCATCAGCCCGGCCGACGCATCCGCTGCAACGGTGCTGGCATTCGCCAAGCTCCGTGCAGCGGTGCTCGTCGCAATGTCAGTCACATCGTTGGCGAAGGACTGCGCCTCGGCAATCAGGGTTTTGGTCGCCGCGCGCGCCTTGGTGGAGGAGCTTTTGCCGGTCGCGGAAAAGCGTTCCGTTCGCGCCTCGAAATCCTCGGCGACCGGCTGCCAAAGCCGCTGCGAGGTCTCGGCCGCGCCTGAAAGCACGCCCATCCAGATACCAAAGGCGTGGTTGGCAAGCCCGATGCCGAGTGCCGTCATCGCCGCCGCGCCCGCGACAGGATGCGCCAGGAGATTGACGGCATTGGCCATCTCCTTCGGCATCATCCTGGTCAGATCCTGGTTCATCTTCAACAACGGGTCCATATCGGGCGTAAAATCGTCGGGTGTCGAAAACAGCGACATAGGTGATCTCCTGGTCGTTTCCGTCTGCCCCGCGCTCGTTTCCTCGTTTCGGGCATTCGCCCGCAATTTTTTGAATTCTTCTATTCCGCCGCCGCCAGCACCGGTTCGGCGCGGTGTGCGTTGCGCGAAAACTCGTCGATGCGCCGCTCCACCTCGCCGCGGAAATGCCGCATCAGGCCCTGGATCGGCCACGCCGCCGCATCGCCCAGCGCGCAGATCGTATGGCCCTCGACCTGCTTCGTCACGTCGAGCAGCATGTCGATCTCACGCTTCTGCGCCTCGCCGCGCACCAGCCGTTCCATCACCCGCCACATCCAGCCGGTGCCCTCACGGCAGGGCGTGCACTGGCCGCAGCTCTCGTGCTTGTAGAAATAGGACAGCCGCGCGATCGCTTTCACGATATCGGTCGATTTGTCCATGACGATGACAGCCGCCGTGCCGAGGCCCGATTTCAGGTCGCGCAGCGCGTCGAAATCCATCGGCGCGTCAATGATCTGCTCGGCCGGCACCAGCGGCACCGAGGCGCCGCCCGGAATGACCGCCAGCAGATTGTCCCAGCCGCCGCGAATGCCGCCGCAATGCGTCTCGATCAGTTCGCGGAACGGGATCGACATCGCCTCTTCGACGGTGCACGGATTGTTGACGTGGCCGGAGATGCAGAACAGCTTAGTGCCGACATTGTTGGGCCGGCCGAAGGACGAGAACCAGGCGGCACCGCGGCGCAGGATGGTCGGCGCGACAGCGATGGACTCGACATTGTTGACTGTCGTCGGGCAGCCATAGAGGCCGACATTTGCCGGAAATGGCGGCTTCAGCCGCGGCTGGCCCTTCTTGCCCTCGAGGCTTTCGAGCAGCGCCGTTTCCTCGCCGCAGATATAGGCGCCGGCGCCATGGTGCATGTAGATGTCGAAATCGTAGCCGGAGGTGTTGTTCTTACCGATCAGCTTGGCCGCATAGGCCTCGTCGATGGCGCGCTGCAGCGCCTCGCGCTCGCGGATAAACTCGCCGCGCACATAGATGTAGGCGGCGACCGCGCCCATGGCGAAGCCGGCAAGCAGGCAGCCTTCGACCAGCGTATGCGGGTCATGGCGCAGTATGTCGCGGTCCTTGCAGGTGCCGGGCTCGGATTCGTCGGCATTGACGACGAGATAGCTCGGCCGGCCGTCGCTTTGCTTGGGCATGAACGACCATTTGAGCCCGGTCGGGAAACCGGCGCCGCCGCGGCCGCGCAGGCCCGATGCCTTCATCTCGTTGACGATCCACTCGCGCCCCTTGGCAACGATGCCGGGCGTGTTGTCCCAGGCGCCGCGCGCCATGGCGCCGGCCAGCGACTTGTCGAAGCGGCCGTAGATGTTGTTGAAGATGCGGTCTCTGTCCTGAAGCATTGCTCGTTCCTCAGACCGGCTTCTTGCCGGTCGGCCGGCTCTTGTTTCCGGGCGACGGCTTGGCCGCCTTGGCGGCAGCCTTCGCCGGTTTGACCTTGGCCTCCGGCGCTTTGAAAGCAGACGCCGGCTCGGCCTTGTTCTTGGGGCCCTTGCGCTGTTTCGAGACGTCCTCGACCTGCGGTTCGGCCTTGTTGGCATTGGCGGCCGAATGCAGAGGCGCTGCGACGCTCGCCGCCCTTTCCGCCGCGGGCGCGACTTTCGTCGCCGACGGCGATTTCAGCGCCGGGTTGGTCTCGACCGCGTCGGTCTTCGGCTTGCTGGCATTCGAGGGCGCAACCGGCGCCGGCGCGGCAGGAGCAGCTGGCGGAACTGATGCTGCGGCGGCAGCTGCCGGCTCTGCATCCTTGGCGGCCTTGGTCGCCGCCCTGGTTTCCCGGTCGCGGGTCGCCTTGAGGATCGCCTTTTCGCTCTTGAGGGTCGTCAGGCCACTGGCCGGCTCAGAGGTGATGCGGCCGTTTTGCGGTCCTGGCGTCACCGAAGCACCTTTGCCGGCGTCATAGAGGTCGATGATCTCGGCAAGCCGCTCCGGCGTCAAATCCTCATAGGTGTCCTTGAATATCATCACCATCGGTGCGTTGACGCAGGCGCCGAGGCATTCGACCTCCTCCCACGACAGCGTGCCCTTGTCATTGGTGTGGAACTGGTCGTGATGGATCTTCGAGCGGCAGACATCCATCAGCGCTTCCGAGCCGCGCAGCATGCAGGGCGTGGTGCCGCAGACCTGGATATGCGCGCGGGTGCCGACCGGATTGAGCTGGTACTGGGTATAGAAGGTAGCGACTTCCAGCCCACGGATATAGGGCATTCCGAGCATGTCGGAGATCGTCTCGATCGCCGCCTTGGTCACCCAGCCCTCCTGCTCCTGCGCCAGCATCAGCAAGGGGATGATCGCGGACTGCTCGCGCCCCTTCGGATATTTCTTGATCCACTGCTTCGCCGCTGCCGCATTCGCCCTGTTGAAGGCGAACGAGGCTGGCTGGAGGCTGGCTTCTGCGAGACGGCGGACTGACATTTAGCGATCGACCTCACCAAAGACGTATAGGTTCGTCATCTTGCTGCCGCCTCCTTACAAAGTTTCGCCGTACCGTCGAAACATTGGAAAGTCGGCGAATTTGTCATGACAGGCGGGCAAACGCCGGATTTACCAGCCAAGCGAGCAACAAGCCGCGCGAGCCCTGTTTTGCCGGAAGCGGCTGCCGATACTTCCGCCTTAGAGAAACTCGCGCCATCCGGCGCTGCGACGCTACACTCGCATGTATCTCTCTTGAAATAGAAAGCATCGACATCGGCGGATGCCGCTGTCGCACTTTCTTGCATGCCAAGCGTGACGTAGCTCAGTTTGAAGTGCTGCTTCACAAGATCGGAAGCATCGATAGACGCCCCGCACTCGATTGCATATGCAGGGTGCATTGCGACAGCAATGAAGATTAACGTGAGGCTCAGAGTGCGATTCACCGATCGACCTCACCAAACACGATGTCGAGTGAACCCAGCACCGCGGTGACGTCGGCCAACATGTGGCCGCGGCACAAAAAGTCCATCGCCTGCAGATGGGCAAAGCCTGGCGCGCGCAGCTTGCAGCGGTAGGGCTTGTTGGTGCCGTCGGAGACGAGATAGACGCCGAATTCGCCCTTCGGCGCCTCGACGGCGGCATAAACCTCGCCGGCCGGCACGCGGTAGCCCTCCGTGTAAAGCTTGAAGTGATGGATCAGCGCTTCCATCGAGCGCTTCATCGCCGCACGCTTCGGCGGCACCACCTTGCCGTCGAGGTTAGACACCGGCCCGCTGCCTTCCTTGCCGAGCAGAAGGTCGATGCACTGGCGCATGATCTTCGCCGATTGCCGCATCTCTTCCATGCGCACGAGATAGCGGTCGAAACAGTCGCCGTTCTTGCCGATCGGAATGTCGAAATCCAGCTCGGCATAACATTCGTAGGGCTGCGATTTGCGCAGATCCCATGGCGCACCCGAGCCGCGCACCATGACGCCTGAAAAACCCCAGGCCCAGGCGTCCGCCAGGGAGACGGTGGCAATGTCTACATTGCGCTGCTTGAAGATACGGTTGCCGGTCAAGAGCGAGTCGAGGTCGTCGACCGATTTCAGGAACGGGTCGATCCACTTGCCGATGTCTTCGATCAGCTTCTGCGGCAGGTCCTGGTGGACGCCGCCGGGGCGGAAATAGGCCGCGTGCATGCGCGAACCCGAGGCGCGCTCATAGAACACCATCAGCTTTTCGCGCTCGACGAAGCCCCACAGCGGCGGCGTCAGCGCGCCGACATCCATCGCCTGCGTCGTCACGTTGAGGATATGCGACATGATGCGGCCGATTTCCGAATAGAGAACTCGGATCAACTGGCCCCGCTTCGGCACCTCGATGCCGAGCAACCGCTCGGCGGCGAGCGCAAAGGCGTGCTCCTGGTTCATCGGCGCGCAATAATCGAGCCGGTCGAGATAGGGCACGGCCTGCAGATAAGTCTTGGCCTCGATCAGCTTTTCCGTGCCGCGATGCAACAGCCCGATATGCGGATCGACGCGATCGACGACTTCGCCGTCAAGCTCCAGCACCAGGCGCAAAACGCCGTGCGCCGCTGGATGTTGCGGGCCAAAATTGATGTTGAAGTTGCGAACGGAGGTTTCAGCCATGAGCGTGTTGCTCGCGCGCCACGTGAATGGTGAATGGTGAATGGTGAATAGTCATTGGCCTGAATCGACCTCCAGCGATCGAATGAACGAACGCATCATCTTCCCTAACTTCTCGAACCTGACCGACAACAGCCCTGCACTCTTCTCGTCCAACAATCCCACGCTCATCGAAAGAAGCGTATGGGTTTCCAGTTCCTTCAACGAACCTTGCGCAATACGAAGGAACTGAACGAAGGGCTTGCGCTGACCGCGGCCGAAACCCTCGGCGATATTTGCCGGTATCGACGATGCCGCGCGCCGCATCTGGGATGTCATGCCGAACATTTCCTCTCGCGGGAATGCTTTCGTCGCGAGATAGATGTCCGCAGCCAATACCATCGAATCCTTCCATACGTTCAGATCTCGATAGTCGTTGATTTTCCCGGACGTTCCATCCCGCTTTTCCATTCACTATTCACAATTCACCATTCACTGCTTTGCCTTTTCATCCCCCGGAAGCACGTAATCCGTACCTTCCCACGGAGACAGAAAATCGAAATTGCGGAATTCCTGCTTGAGCTCCACCGGCTCGTAGATGACGCGCTTGGCTTCGTCGTCGTAACGCACCTCGACGAAGCCGGTCAGCGGAAAGTCCTTGCGCAGCGGATGGCCTTCAAAGCCGTAATCGGTCAAAATCCGCCGCAGATCCGGATGGCCTGAAAACAGCACGCCGTAAAGATCGTAGGTCTCGCGCTCGAACCAGTCGGCGCCGGGATAAATCCCGGTGATCGACGGCACCAGCGTCTCTTCGTCGGCCTGGACCTTTATGCGGACGCGGATATTCTGCCTCGGCGACAGCAGATGATAGACCACATCGAAGCGCTTTGCCCGCGACGGATAATCGGCGCCGCAAACGTCAATGATCGAAATGAACTGGCATTTCGGGTCGTCGCGCAGGAAGGTCACCACCTCAATCAGGTCGCGCGGCTCGACCGAGATAGTGAGTTCGCCATAGGCGAGCATCGCCGCGCCGATCCGGCCGATCAGCTTCTCGCCGAGATAGGTCGAGAGGTCATTCAACGCCTGGGTCATGCCGCTCACCGTTCGATCGTGCCGGTGCGGCGGATCTTCTTCTGCAGCAGAAGGATGCCGTAGAGCAGCGCTTCGGCGCTCGGCGGACAGCCGGGCACGTAGATGTCGACCGGCACGATGCGGTCGCAGCCGCGCACCACCGAATAGGAATAATGGTAATAGCCGCCGCCATTGGCGCAGGAGCCCATCGAGATGACGTAGCGCGGCTCCGGCATCTGGTCGTAGACCTTGCGCAGCGCCGGCGCCATCTTGTTGGTCAGCGTGCCGGCGACGATCATGATGTCGGACTGGCGCGGAGACGCGCGCGGCGCCACGCCGAAGCGCTCGCTGTCATAGCGCGGCATCGAGGTGTGGATCATCTCGACGGCGCAGCAGGCGAGGCCAAACGTCATGAACATCAGCGAGCCGCTGCGCGCCCAGGTGATCAGCGCCTCGGTCGAGGTGACGAGAAAGCCCTTGTCGGCGAGCTCGTTGTTGATCTCCAGGAAGAATGGATCGTCGGACCCGACAGGCCTGCCGGTGTTGGGATCGATGAGGCCCTTGGGCTTCGGCGCGACGAGCGTACCGGAACTGTCGTTCAATCCCATTCCAGCGCTCCTTTTTTCCATTCATAGGCAAAGCCGATGGTCAGCACCGCCAAAAACACCATCATCGACCAGAAACCGAGCATGCCGATCTGGCTGAACGACACCGCCCAAGGAAACAGGAAGGCCACCTCCAGGTCGAAGATGATGAACAGGATCGACACCAGGTAGAAGCGGATATCGAACTTCATGCGGGCGTCGTCGAACGAGTTGAAGCCGCACTCATAGGCGGAAAGCTTTTCCGGATCGGGGTTGCGGTAGGCCACCAGGAACGGTGCGGCGAGCAGCGCCAGCCCGACGATCAGCGCCACGCCGATGAACAGGACGATGGGCAGGTACGAACCTAAAAGTGCGTTCATGCTGCAGTTTCCGTTGGCGGCCAATCCACTCTGATTACAGCACCGGACCCACTTGCGGAAGCGTGACAGTTTAACCACTGAACCGTTTTAAGGGGGCTCTATGCTGCAACGCGGCGAGGGTTAGCGCAGCGCTTTCGGCGAAGCAAGTCAAACCTTGTTCAAATCGCGGTGCTGGACGGCATATCCGGGAAAACTGGTCCGATCCGCTCCTGTTTGATTTCCTTCACTTTTTACTCCACTTTTCTCTCCTGACATGGATGCCGCCAAAACCCTGTTAGCATGGCACGGAATCGCAGGTCATTTTCTCTGTCTAAAATCGTCCGGATGCCGCCTTCATGAAGGAAAAAATCTCGCTCGCCATGGCCCGCCGCATTGCGCTCGCGGCACAGGGATTCAATGACCCGCGCCCCACCGGCACGCCTGACCGCCGGCATCTGGCCCGCGTGCTTGCCCGTACCGGCCTGCTGCAGATCGATTCCGTCAGCGCCGTGGTGCGCGCCCACTATATGCCGCTCTATTCGCGGCTTGGCCCCTACAAGCTGGCGCTGCTCGACGACGCCGCCGTAACGCGCAAGCGCATGGTCTTCGAATATTGGGCGCACGAAGCCTCCTTCTTGCCGGTCGAGACCTATCCGCTGATGCGCTGGCGCATGCAGCGGGCCGAGTGCGGCGACGAAATGTACAGCGGACTGGCCAAATGGGGCCGCGAGCACGCCGCCTATATCGAAGACATCTATCGCGAGGTCGCCGAACGAGGCCCGATCGCGGCGTCGGCTTTCGAAGGGCAGAAGGGTTCGGGTGGCTGGTGGGGCTGGAGCCATGCCAAGCACGCCTTCGAATGGCTGTTCTGGGCCGGCCGCATCACCACGGCGCATCGCCGCGGCTTCGAACGGTTCTACGATCTGCCGGAGCGCGTGCTGCCGCCAACAATACTGAGTCTGCCAACGCCCTCCCCCGAAGACGCTCACCGCGAATTGCTGCGCATCTCGGCCCGTGCCCACGGCATCGCCACGGCAGGCGACCTGCGCGACTATTTCCGCCTCTCGCCCGCCGACATCAAGGGCCGCATCGAGGAGCTGGTCGAGGCCGGCGAGCTGTTGCCGGTGAGCGTCGACGGCTGGAACAAAACAGCCTATCTCCACAAGGACGCCCGTTTGCCGCGCAGGATCGAGGCGCGCGCCTTGCTCGCGCCGTTCGATCCTGTCGTCTTCGAACGATCGCGCACCGAGCGGTTGTTCGACTTCCACTACCGCATCGAGATCTACACGCCGGCCGAAAAGCGGCGGTATGGCTATTATGTGCTGCCATTCCTGCTCGGCGACAGCATCGTCGGGCGCGTTGACCTCAGGGCCGACCGTCCGGCCGGCGTATTGCGCGTCCATGCCGCCTATGCGGAGCCCGGCGCCCCGCCACAAACCGCTGCCGAACTCTTCAAGGAATTGAAGCAGATGCAGGGCTGGCTCGGCCTGGAACGCATCGAGGTGACCGCTGCCGGCGATTTGGGCCGGCCGCTCGCGGATATCGCCGCGCCATAGACGTGCGTTGACACAACTGCCTCCACAAGCCTAAATCCGTTCCAGACGGTCCCCTGCCCGCAACGGCAGGGGCCAAGAGGGAATGCGGTGCGAAATCTCGATTTCAAATCCGCGGCTGTCCCCGCAACTGTAAGCGACGAGCCAAGGCCGAAAACCACTGGGATATTCCCGGGAAGGCGGCACCCAGGCGATGACCCGCGAGCCAGGAGACCTGCCGTCTAGGACCTAAGAATCCGATCGCCTGGCGGGTTTTCCGGGCAAGGAGCCTGATTTGGAACGCGACAGCAGTTTTCCGGCTGAGACAGCGGATTTATTGTCCGGCCATGGTGATTCCCCGGCCGGCGTTACCGTCATCGTCTGCTCGTCCTGCCGTGACGAGACCGGTTCGGACGCTCATCCGCGCGCTGGCGAACTGCTCGCAGAGGACACGCGCCGCGCAGCTTCCAGCGAAAACATCAAAATCCGCACCGTCGAATGCCTCGGCAATTGCAAGCGCCGGCTCAGCGCGGCCATGCTGCGCGACGGCTGCTGGAGTTACGTCTTCGGTGATCTGACCACGACCAGCGGCGCCGATCTCGTCACCGGGGCAAAGCTGTTCGCCACCTCGACGGATGGGCTCATTCCATGGCGCGGCCGTCCCGATTGCCTGAAGCGCGGCCTGGTTGCCCGCATCCCTCCCCTTGACCTTTTGAAGGACCCGACATGACCGCTGCCTCCCTTTCGCGCGTTCCCTGCACCGTGGTCACCGGCTTTCTCGGCGCCGGCAAGACGACGTTGATCCGCCATTTGCTCGAAAACGCCAAAGGCAAGCGCCTGGCCATCATCGTCAACGAGTTCGGCGACATCGGCATCGACGGCGAGATCCTGAAGGGCTGCGCCATCGACACCTGCCCCGAGGAAAACATCGTCGAGCTGGCCAATGGTTGCATCTGCTGCACCGTCGCCGATGATTTCGTCCCGGCGCTGGACCAGATCCTGTCGCTGACGCCGAGGGTCGACCACATCCTGATCGAGACATCCGGCCTCGCTTTGCCCAAGCCGCTGGTCCAGGCCTTCCAGTGGCCGTCGGTGAAAAGCCGCGTGACGGTGGACGGCGTCATTGCCGTGGTCGACGGACCGGCGCTGGCTGATGGCCGCGTAGCCAACGACATGGACGCCCTGCAGGCCCAGCGCGCGCAGGACGAGACGCTCGACCATGACGATCCGGTCGAGGAAGTGTTCGAGGACCAGCTCGCCTGCGCCGACCTGATCATCCTGTCGAAGAGCGACCTGATGGACGCAGCCGGCTCGGCCCGTGCCAATGCCGTCATCGGCAAGCACGTTGCGCGGGCGGTGAAGATCGTACCGACTTCGCAAGGCAAGGTCGACCCGTCGGTGCTGCTCGGCCTCGGCCTCGCCGTCGAGGACGACATCGAGAACCGCAAGACCCACCACGACGACGAGCTCGACCACGAACATGACGATTTTGACTCGTTCGTCATCGACATCGCGTCCGTGTCCAACCCGGACGAGCTCGCACAACGGGTCGCCACGGCGGCGGAGGAAGAAAACGTGTTGCGCGTCAAGGGTTTCGTCGAAGTCGGCGGCAAGCCGATGCGGCTCCTGCTGCAGGCCGTCGGTCCGCGCGTCAACCACTATTACGACCGCGCCTGGACCGCTGAAGACGACCGCCGCTCGCGCCTCGTCGTCATCGGCCTGAAAGGGCTGAACCGCCCGGCCATCGAGCGTATCCTCGCCGGCTGACCCCAGGTACGAGCCGCGATGCACATCCTCACCACCACATCCGCCTCGCTCGACGATCTCGCCGAGCCTGTCGATCTCAGGCAAACGCCTGCGGATGTCGTGGCGCTGTCCTTCACCGACAGCGACCTGGCCGGGCTGGCGGTGGCGTGGAAGGCAGATGCGCACCGCCTGCCGTCGATGCGGCTCGCCGCCTTGCGCGACCTGCGCCATCCGATGTCCGTCGACCTGTGGATCGACAGCGTCGCCCGCCACGCCAAGGTCATTCTGGTCCGCATCCTCGGCGGCTATGACTGGTGGCGCTATGGCTGCGACCAGCTCGCCGTTATCGCGCGAAATCGCGATATCAAGCTGGCGCTGCTGCCGGGCGAGAGCCACGACGAGGATTTGCGGCTGATCGAAGGCTCGACACTGCCGCGCGAGGAGTTGGACGGCCTGCTTGGCTATTTCCGCGAGGGCGGGCCGGCAAATATGACGGCGCTGGTGCAGAGGCTGGCAAGTCTCGCTGGATCGGGTGCGGCGGTAGCCGAACCTGTTAGCGTGCCAAAGGCGGGATTTTACGAGCCGGGACTGGGGGTCGTAGAACGCGGTGTCCCCCTCCCCCTCGAGGGGAGGGTCCGGCCGCAGGCCGGGGGTGGGGTCCACTCCGAAGCGCGCCAGCACAAAACGTCGAGCACTGCCGTGACGACCCCACCCGGCCCTGCGGGTCCCCTCGAGGGGGAGGGGGACGTCGTGCCAATTCTCTTCTACCGTTCGATGCTGCTCGCGGCCGATGTCGCGCCCATCGACGCGCTTTTCGAAGCCCTGCGCCACCGCGGCATGGCTCCCGTGCCTATGTTCGTCTCCAGCCTCAAGGACCCGGCGTCGCTCGCCTTTGTCGAAACCGCGCTCGCAACCCTGAAGCCTGCCGCCATCATCACCGCCACGGCTTTCGCCTCGGGTGCCGAGCCCGGCGTCGACACCCTGTTCGACCGCGCCGGCGTGCCGGTGTTCCAGGTCATCGTCGCGACCACCCGCCGCGACATCTGGCAAACCAATCAGCGCGGCCTGGCGCCCGCCGACCTTGCCATGCATGTCGTCCTGCCCGAGCTCGACGGCCGCATCCTGGCCGGCGCCATTTCATTCAAGGGCGAAAGCGAAACCGACCCGGCGTTGGCCTTCCGCGCCTTCGCCAACCGGCCTGAGCCCGACCGCGTGGCGCAAGTGGCGAACCGTGTCGAGGCCTTCGTGCGCCTGCAGCGGACGCCGCGTGCGGAGCGCAAGCTCGCCATCCTGATCCCCGACTATCCGAGCGCCCCCGGTCGCACCGGCTACGCGGTTGGTCTCGACGTGCCGTCCAGCGTGCTGGCAATGCTGCACGACCTGAGCGAACAGGGCTACGCCGTTGAAAGGATTCCGCAAACGCCGCGCGAGTTGCTGGAGACGCTGGAAAAGGGCGGCCATGGGCTGGCATTGAAGGAGTATTTGACCTTCTCGACGGAATTGCCGCCGTCGGCCATCGCTGCGGTGGAAGCCGCGTGGGGAAATCCAGAAGATGAGACAGGTTTGTGCGAGGCACCCCCCTCTGTCCTGCCGGACATCTCCCCCTCAAGGGGGGAGATTAGCAGTTCCGCCACCGGCTCTCCCTTAAGGCCCTCGGTAATTGGCGAAAGTAGAGACAACAGCGCAATCTCCCCCCTTGAGGGGGAGATGTCCGGCAGGACAGAGGGGGGCGCGACAGAACGCCAACCTTCGCTGCTGGTCAGCGAAAAACAATTCGCCTTCCGCGCAGCCATCTTCGGCAACGTCACCGTGGCACTCGCACCTGACCGCGGGCGCTCAGCCGACCGCCGCGCCGACTATCACGACCCGACGCTGCCGCCGCGCCATGCGCTGGTCGCCTTTGGGCTCTGGCTGCGCAAGTCGCTCGGCATCCATGCAATTGTCCATGTCGGCGCCCATGGCACGCTGGAGTGGCTGCCCGGCAAGACCGTGGCGCTCAGCGAAAACTGCTTTCCCGAGATAGTCACCGGTCCCCTGCCCGTCATCTATCCCTTCATCGTCTCCAACCCGGGAGAGGCAGCGCAGGCCAAGCGGCGCATTGCCGCCGTCACGCTCGGCCATCTGCCGCCGCCGCTGACCGGCGCCGGGCTGGACGAAAACCAGCACAGGCTTGAACGACTGGTTGACGAATATGCCCAGGCCGACGGGCTCGACCGCCGCCGGCGCGACCGCCTGGCGAAGCTGATCGTCGAGACGGCGGAAAAGACCGGCCTCGCCTCGGAAGCCGGGGTTGCCCAAACCGACGTCCCCGACGAAGCGCTGCGCCGCATCGACGCCTGGCTCTGCGATCTCAAGGATTTCGCCATCAAGGATGGCCTGCACATTTACGGCCGCTCGCCGGAAGGCGAGGCTGATCCGTTGCGGCGGCAAAGCGCGGCAGCTGAAAAAACCGCGCTGCTTGCCGCCCTCGACGGCCGCCACGTCGCTGCCGGTCCGGCCGGTGCGCCGGCGCGTGGCCGGCGCGATGTGCTGCCCACCGGCCGCAATTTGTTTACCGCCGACCCGCGCACCATGCCGACGCCGACCGCCTATGATCTGGGCAAGGTGGCAGCGGAGGAAGTCGTCCGCAGCTACATGCAATCGCATGGCGACTGGCCGCGCTCGCTGGTCATCGACCTGTGGGGCTCGGCCTCGCTGCGCACCGGCGGTGAGGAGATCGCGCAAGGCCTGGCGCTGATGGGCTGCCGGCCGCAATGGGATTCCGCCACCGGCCGCATCACCGGCATAGATGTGCTGCCGCCGGCAACACTCGGCCGTCCGCGCATTGATGTCACCTGGCGCATATCGGGCCTGTTCCGCGACATGTTCCCGACCCAGATCGCGCTGATCGACGCCGCGGCCAACGCGGTGGCGACCCGCGACGAGGACGATTCGGAAAACCCGCTCGCCGCTAGGACCCGCATCGACGGCAAGATCAGCCCGCGCATTTTCGGCACCTCGCCGGGCACTTACGGCGCGGGCGTCGAGGACTTGTTGTCGAGCGGCGACTGGGCCCCGCGCGAAGAGATCGGCCGCACCTATCTCGCCGCCACCTCGCACGTCTACGGCGGCTCCGAGGGCAAAGGCATTTCGGCGCCCGGCGCGTTCGAGGATCGCCTCGCCGAGGCCGACCTTCTGGTTCATACCGGCGACGACCCCGGCCGCGACATCCTCGAAGGCTCGGCCGACGTCGCCTTCATCGGCGGCTTTTCGGCAGCGCTTGCCGCGCTCGGCAAGAACGCCGACGTGATCGTGCTCGACACCACGGACCCGCAAAAGCCCAAGCCGCGCTCGATCAGTGAGGCCGTATCCCGGGTAGTTCGCGCCCGCGCGGTCAACCCGCGCTTCATCGCCGGCCAGCTGCGGCACGGGCCGCGCGGCGCCTCGGAATTCGCCGAGACGGTCGACCGGCTGGTCGGCTTTGCCGAGACTACCCATGCCATATCGGGCACGCTGATCGAGGCGGTGCACGACGCCTATCTTGGCGACCCCGTGGTGCGCGCCTTCATCCTGCGCGAGAACCCGGCGGCGGCGAAGGTGATCGCCGAGCGTTTGCTGTCGGCACGGCGGCGCGGGCTCTGGCATCCGCTGCGCAATTCGATCGATGACGATCTCGCCGCACTGATTGCCGAAGCGCAAGCGCTGGGAGTGGCGGCATGAACGCTTTCTCGCGCCGTGGCGCCTGCCCCGCTTTGTCGGCGCCGATGCAAACCGGCGACGGGCTGCTGGTGCGGCTCAATCCGGTCGCTGGAGGACTGTTGCCGAAGTCGTTGATCGGACTCTGCGAATCCGCCTTGCGCCATGGCAACGGCATCATGGAAGTGACCGCCCGCGGCAGCCTGCAGATCCGCGGCCTGACGCCGGCAAGCGCGCGGCTGCTGGCGATGGAGGTCGATGCGCTCGGCATCGCTGTGCGCACCGGCGTGCCGGTCGAGACCGGCCCGCTGGCCGGGCTCGACCAGGAGGAGATAGCCGACCCGCGCCCGATGGCGGAGCTGATTCGGGCGGCAATTGAGGACGCCGGTGTTACGCAACGCCTTGGCCCGAAGGTTTCGGTGATTGTTGACGGCGGCGGGCAGCTGACAATGGATGCGGTTACGGCCGATGTCAGGCTGGTCGCGGTGCGGGCCGCCGACGGAATTAAGTGGTGGGTATCGCTCGCCGGAGACGTGCAGGGTGCTACGCCGCTGGCGATATCCGAGGAAGATGCGGCTTGTGACATCGCCGTCGCCATTCTCAGGATGGTTGCCGAAAAGGGCCGCGATGCTCATGCACGGGATTTGACGGCGAGGCAGCTGAGATCTCTCGCAAGTTGGCGATCCTTCGCGCCCCCCTCTGTCCTGCCGGACATCTCCCCCACAAGGGGGGAGATCGGCAGCTTCGCCGGCGGCTTCCCCCCAGCACCTTCGGCGATTGGCGAAATCGGAGACGAAGGCGCAATCTCCCCCCTGGAGGGGGAGATGTCCGGCAGGACAGAGGGGGGCGCGAAGGATCGCCGGCCCATCGGAGTTTTCGATCTGGCAGCCGGCAGTACCTCCCTCGGCATCGGCCTGCCGTTCGGCAGCATACCAGCGCAAAAACTTATCGATCTCACCCAACACGCCCTCACCCTCGGCACCACCGAAATCCGCCTGGCGCCGGGTCGCGCGCTGCTTTTGCTTGGCCTCTCCCCAGCCGCATGTCTTTCCCTCCAGAAGACCGCCGCAGCCCTCGGCTTTGTCACCGACGCAGCCGACGCGCGCACCAGGATCGCCGCCTGCCCCGGCGCACCCGCCTGCGCCTCCGGCCGGATCGCCACCCGCGACATCGCCGAGATCATCGCTACAGAAAACCGCGACATCCTCGATTCCTCCTTAACGCTGCACATCTCAGGCTGCGCTAAGGGTTGCGCCCATCCCGGTCCGGCGCCGCTGACCCTGGTCGGCGGCGAAAACGGAGCCGGACTTGTCGTGGACGGGACGGCAAAGGCATTGCCCGCCGGATACAGGCCGGGCTACGACGCCGCGCACGGCATCGGCCGCGTTGCAGCGGCGATCCGCAGCGCACGACATCCCGGCGAAACCGCTGCCGCCTGCCTGGCGAGGCTCGGCGCGGCCGGCATCACCGAAATCTATCGACAGGAATGAGCATGCCCGCCCAGAACGCCTACGACTACATCCATGACGGCACGGCGATCTACGAGCGCTCCTTCGCCATTATCCGCGCCGAGGCCGACCTGTCGCGCTTTTCCGAAGCCGAGGCCGAAATCGCTATCCGCATGATCCACGCCTGCGGCCAGGTCGACGCTGCGCGACACTTCGTTTTCTCGAGCGATTTCGTCGCCGCCGCGCGCACGGCGTTGGGGGCCGGCGCGCCGATCTTCTGCGACGCGCAGATGGTCTCGCATGGCGTCACGCGCGCCCGGCTTCCGGCCGGCAATGAGGTGATCTGTACGCTGCGCGATCCACGGACAGCCGACATCGCGAGAAAGATCGGCAACACCCGCTCGGCCGCGGCGATCGACCTGTGGGGCGAGCGCATGGCCGGTTCGGTCGTCGCCATCGGCAATGCGCCGACAGCCCTTTTCTATCTGCTGGAAAAGCTGCGCGACGGCGCGCCGAAGCCGGCGGCGATCATCGGCATGCCGGTCGGGTTTGTCGGCGCCGCCGAATCGAAGGATGCGCTGGCCGAAAATTCCTATGGCGTGCCTTACGCCATCGTGCGCGGCCGGCTGGGCGGCAGCGCCATGACCGCCGCCGCACTCAATGCATTGGCGAGGCCGGGCCTATGAATGCGATTGCAAAAGGCAGACTTGTCGGCGTCGGCACCGGACCCGGCGACCCGGAACTCTTGACGCTGAAGGCAGTGCGCGCGCTGGCCGCGGCCGATGTCGTCGCGCATTTCGCCAAGCGCGGCAACAACAGCAACGCGCGCGCCATTGTCGGCGCGCATTTTCGCCCTGATCTGATCGAACTGCCGCTGCTCTATCCGGTGACGACCGAAATCGACAAGGACCACAGCGATTACCGGTCGCAGATAACGGATTTCTACGAGCAGTCGGCCGAAAAGGTCGCCGCGCACCTCAGCGCCGGCAGGATGGTCGCGGTGCTCTCGGAGGGCGATCCGCTTTTCTACGGCTCCTACATGCATCTTCATGTCCGGCTGGCGCACCGCTTTCCGAGCGAAGTCATTCCCGGCGTCACCGCCATGTCCGGCTGCTGGTCGGCGACCGGCCTGCCGATCGTCCAGGGCGACGACGTGCTGACGGTGCTGCCGGGCACCATGAGCGAATTCGAGCTGACGCGTCGCCTCGCCGATACCGACGCTGCGGTGATCATGAAGGTCGGCCGCAACCTGCCCAAGATCAGGCGCGCGCTGGAGGCCACCGACAAGCTGGCGCGGGCCATCTATGTCGAGCGCGGCACCATGCCGGGCGGCGCCTCGATGCGGCTGGCCGATAAAAAGGACGACCAGGCGCCTTATTTCGCCATCGTGCTGGTGGCCGGCTGGTCGGGCCGGCCAAGCGCATTGAAAGCCGAAGCATGAGCGGCCGCCTCACTGTCATCGGCCTCGGGCCCGGCAACGCCGACCAGGTGACGCCGGAGGCAAGCCGCGCCGTTGCCGAGGCAAAATTCTTCTACGGCTATAAACCCTATCTCGACCGGCTCGATCTGCGCCCCGACCAGATTCGCGTCGCTTCCGACAATCGCGAGGAACTCGCGCGCTCCAGGGACGCGCTGCTGAAGGCTGTGGAAGGCTACGATGTCGCCGTCGTGTCGGGCGGCGATCCCGGCGTCTTCGCCATGGCCGCGGCCGTCTGCGAGGCGATAGAGGCGGGCCCACCCGAATGGCGCGCGGTCGACATCGCCATCGTGCCCGGTATCACCGCCATGCTCGCCGTCGCCGCCCGCATCGGCGCGCCGCTCGGCCATGATTTCTGCGCCATCTCCCTGTCCGACAATCTGAAGCCGTGGGACCTGATCGAGCTACGCCTGCTGGCGGCAGCCGGCGCCGGCTTCGTAATCGCGCTCTACAACCCGATCAGCAAGGCGCGCCCATGGCAGCTAGGCCGCGCCTTCGAATGCCTTGCTGCGATCCTGCCCGGCACCACGCCGGTGATCTTCGGCCGTGCCGCCGGCCGTCCCGACGAGCGCATCGAGGTTTTTCTGCTGGCCGACGCCGATGCCGCGAAGGCCGACATGTCGACCTGCATCATCATCGGCTCGCCGGAAACCAGAATCATCAAGCGGGGTGACAAGGCCGCGCTGGTCTACACGCCGCGTTCGGCAGCGGGCCCAAGAACATGACCGACCAGAAAATGATCGACCATCGCGGCAAGAGATTCGACGGTCTCAGCCGACGTGACGTCCGGCAGCGCCGGCCTGCGGATCATCACCACCTCGATTCCCAGCGCTCGCGCCGCCGCGATCTTGCCGTAGGTCGCCTCGCCGCCGCTGTTTTTGGAAACAACGACTTCGATGTGATGTTGCAGAAGCAGTGCATGTTCGTCGACTTCCCGAAACGGCCCGCGCGCCAAGAGATAGGTCGCGCGGGGCACAGCGAGCCTGGGCTCGACCGGGTCGACACTGCGGATGAGATAATGATGCTGGGGAGCGGCCTTGAAGGCAGCGACCTCCTGTCGCCCGAGCGCCAGGAACACGCGGCGCGGCACCGATCCCAAAGCCGTCACCGCGCTGGCAACGGTGTCGACCAACATCCAGCGATCACCTTCGACCGCCTCCCATCCGGGACGCCTGAGCGCAACGACAGGCACGCCGGTCATGCGCGCTGCTTCCGCCGCATTGGCGGAGATTCGCGCCGCATAGGGATGCGTGGCGTCGATCAGCAGGTCGATCTTGTTCTGGCGGAGATACGCCGCCAGCCCGCCGGCACCGCCGAAGCCGCCGACCCGCACCGGCACCCCCTGCGCGGCCGGGTTTTCGGTGCGGCCGGCCAGCGACAGCATGACCGAAATATCCGCGCGCGCGGCCAGCTTTCCGGCCATTTGCCGGGCTTCGGTGGTTCCGCCGAGGATCAGTATGCGGTGGGTCATTATGCCTGCTGAAGCTCCGCGCGGCGCTAAGCTCACCTCAAAGTGGCTCACGATCATCGGCATCGGCGAGGACGGTGTAGCGGGTCTCGGCGACGAGGCCAAGCAGTTGATCGCGGAGGCCGAATTCGTCTTCGGCGGCAAGCGCCACCTTGCCCTCGTCGCGTCGCTCGCCAAAGGTGAAGCGCGCGCCTGGCCGACCCCTTTCGATGCCGAGATGCGCGACGTGCTGGCGCTCTCCGGCAGACGCGTCTGCGTGCTGGCCTCCGGCGATCCCCTCTACCACGGTGTCGGCGTCACCCTCGCCCGCAAGGTCGCGGCAGAGGGTATGCGGGTGATCCCCGCGCCCTCGGCCTTTTCGCTGGCCGCCTCACGCCTGGGCTGGGCGCTGCAGGACGTCGAGACCATTTCGCTGCATGGCCGCTCGCTCGACCTGATCCGGCCGTTGCTGCATCCTTGCACCCGCATTCTCGCGCTGACCTCGGACAGCGATGCACCGGGAGCGATTGCCCGTCTCATGACCGAACTTGGCTTCGGCGTTTCGCGGTTGACGGTGCTGGAGGCGCTGGGTGGGCCGAACGAAAGGCTGCGCTCGGCGAGCGCCGGCACTTTCGACCTCGAAAAGATCAACCCGCTCAACGTGCTCGCAATCGAAGTTGAATCGACTTCGCAAGCACGCATCCTGCCGCTGACACCGGGACTTGCCGATCATTTGTTCGAGCATGACGGCCAGATCACCAAGCGCGAAGTGCGCGCCGTCACCCTGTCCGCTCTCGCGCCAAGACGCGGCGAACTGCTGTGGGACATCGGCGCCGGATCGAGCTCCATCGGCATCGAATGGATGCTGGCCCATCCTTCCATGCGTGCGATCGCCGTTGAGGCCGATCCGGCCCGCGCCACCCGCATCCGACGCAACGCCGCGGCCTGCGGCGTTCCCGGTCTCACCGTCGTCGAAGGTTCGGCACCGCAAGCGCTTGCCGGGCTGGAGACGCCCGCGGCGATCTTTATCGGCGGCGGCGGCAGCGATGCCGGCGTGCTGGAAGGAGCCATCGATGCCTTGCCTGCCGGCGGCCGCCTCGTCGCCAATGCGGTGACCCTGGAGATGGAGGCGCTGCTGCTTTCCCGTCACGCCGCGCTCGGCGGCCAGCTCACCCGCATCGCTGTATCCCGTGCTTCGCCGGTCGGTTCGATGCGGGCGTGGCGGCCGGCTATGCCGGTCATTCAATGGAGTTGGGTGAAGCCATGATGGTCGCGGGCATCGGCAGCCGCAAAGGCGTCAGCGCGCGCGACGTGCTTGCCGCGGTAGAAACCGCTCTGGAAGCGCACGGGCTTGCCCTGCCCGCGCTTTCAGCCCTCGCGACCACGTCTCTCAAGCAGGATGAAGCGGCAATCTTCGCCGCCGGACGCGAACTCCGCCTTCCGGTGATCGTCGTCGAGCAGGATGAACTCAAAGCCGCATCTACGACCAGCCGTTCCGACCTATCGCAGGAGCATGCCGGCACGCCGTCGGTTTCCGAAGCGTCGGCGCTTGCCGCCGCCGGCAAAGGCGCAAAACTGCTCGGGCCGCGCACCGTGCTCGGTGCCGTCACTTGCGCCATCGCCATCAGCGGAGATGCGGCATGACCGTTCACTTCATCGGTGCCGGCCCCGGTGCTGCCGACCTCATCACCTTGCGCGGCAGCCGACTGCTCGGCAGTTGTCCCGTCTGCCTCTATGCCGGATCGATCGTCGCACCGGAGCTGTTACAGCACTGCGCGCCCGGAACGAGGTTGATCGACACCGCGCCGATGTCGCTCGACGAGATCGAGGCCGAATATCTGGCCGCCCACGCGGCCGGCAATGATGTTGCCCGCCTGCATTCCGGCGATCTTTCGGTGTGGAGCGCCGTTGCCGAGCAGATCCGCCGGCTGGAAAAGCACGGCATTCCTTATACGCTGACGCCGGGCGTGCCGTCCTTCGCCGCTGCGGCGGCAGCGCTGCGCCGCGAGCTGACCATTCCAGAAGTCGCGCAAAGCCTGGTGCTGACCCGCATCTCCGGCCGCGCCTCGAAAATGCCGCCCGGCGAAACGCTGGCCGGCTTCGGCCGCACCGGCGCCACGCTGGCCATCCACCTTGCCATCCACGCTATCGACCGCGTCGTCGCCGAGCTGACGCCGCATTACGGCGCCGACTGCCCGGTCGCGGTCGTCTTCCGAGCCTCCTGGCCGGACGAGCGCGTGCTGACCGGCACGCTGGCCACCATCGAGGCGCAATTGGCCGCCGATCCGATGGAACGCACGGCAATCATCTTCGTCGGCCGCTCGCTGGCGGCCGAGGGCTTTGGCGAAAGTTCACTGTATGACGCGCACTACCAGCGGCGCTTTCGCGGACGGGACGGATTGTGAGCGGCAGCAATAGAAACACTACGGTCGAGCAGGCGCTCACCCGGCTCAACTTCAAGCCGCGCCAGCTGGAGCCCGGGCATGTCTGGCTGGCCGGTGCCGGCCCTGGCGATCCCGGCTGCCTGACGCTGGAAGTGCTGGCCGCCCTCGGACAGTGCGACGCGCTGGTTTATGACGCGCTGGTCTCGCCAGAAGTCGTCGCCGTCGCCGAGGGCGCGGAACTGTTCTATGCCGGCAAACGCGGCGGCAAGCCGTCGATGAAGCAGGACGACATCACCGCTCTGCTGGTCCGGCTGGCGCGCTCGGGCCGGCGCGTCGTCAGGCTCAAGGGCGGCGACCCCTATATTTTCGGGCGTGGCGGCGAAGAGGCGCTGGCGCTGGCCGGGGAAACTATCCCGTTCCGCATCCTGCCTGGCCTGACGTCCGGCCTCAGCGCGCTGGCCGCGACCGGCATTCCCGGCACCATGCGCGGCATCAACAAGGCGCTGATCCTGGCGACCGGCCATGCCGCCGGCACCGATGATGATCTCGACTGGGCGGCAATCGCCCGCACCGGCCAGCCGGTGGTCATCTATATGGGTATGGCCAACCTGCCGCTGATCGCCGCTTCGCTGCTCGAGGGCGGCCTGCCATCTTCGATGCCCGCCGCGGTCATCGTTGCCGCGACGACGCCGCAGGAGCGTATCGTCGTCGCCACGCTCGCGACGATTGCCGAGGAAACGGCCGCAGCCGGCTTGACCTCGCCGGCGCTGATCGTCGTCGGCGGGATCGTCGGGATACGCGCGGCACTGGCGGGTGAGCCATGACCCGCGCCATCATCATCGGCGCGCCGCGCTCGGGCTCGGGCAAGACCAGCGTCACCATCGGCATTTTGCGCGCACTTGCCCGGCGCGGCCTGAAAGTGCGCGGCGCCAAATCCGGCCCGGACTATATCGATCCCGGCTTCCACACCGCCGCCACCGGCTTGTCCGGCATCAATCTCGACAGCTGGGCAATGCCGCCCGCCCTGCTCAACGCACTGGCCGGCGAAGCGAGCGAGGACGCCGATTTTATCTTTCTCGAAAGCGCCATGGGCCTGTTCGACGGGATTCCGGCTGCTATAGGCCGTTCCGGCTCGGCCGCCGACCTTGCCCGACTCTACGGCCTGCCGGTGCTGCTGGTGCTCGACGTCTCCGGTCAATCGACCACAGCGGCGGCCGTCGCCAAGGGCTTTGCTACTTATGACCCCGATGTGCGCATGGCCGGGGTCGTGCTCAACCGGCTGGGCAGCGAGCGCCACCGCCGGCTATGCGGCGATGCCATCGAGGCACTTGGCCTGCCTGTCGTCGGCGCCATCCTGCGCGATCCCTCGCTCAACCTGCCCGAGCGCCATCTCGGCCTCGTCCAGGCCGGCGAATATGAGAATCTGATGGCGCATCTCGACCGGCTGGCCGACATGGTCGAGCGCTCGCTCGACCTTGACGCCATTATGGCGCTGGCGGCGCCATTCACGCCCGCGCCAGGCAATTTCGACGACGCGCTGCCGCCGCCCGGCCAGCGCATCGCACTGGCAGAGGACGCCGCCTTCACCTTCCTCTATCCGCACGTTGCCACGCATTGGCGCAAGGCCGGCGCCGAGATCGTTCCCTTCTCGCCGCTCACCGATGAGGCGCCAGGCGACGATTGCGATGTCTGCTGGCTGCCCGGCGGCTATCCCGAGCTTCATGCCGGCCGCCTCGCGGCCGCGGCGAATTTCAGGGCCGGCACGGCGCGGTTCGCCGCCACGCGGTCGGTGCACGGCGAGTGCGGCGGCTTCATGGTGTTGGGCGAAGCGCTCGAGGACGCGTCGGGCGAGACGCATCGGATGCTTGGCCTCCTCGGCCATTCGACCAGCTTCGCCAAGCGCAAGATGAATCTCGGCTACCGCGAGGCGCGGCTGCGGTCCGGCTGTCCGCTCGGCAGCCAAGGCACGCTGATCCGCGGCCATGAATTCCACTACGCGCAGATGATTGCGACCGGCAATGACGAGCCGCTGGCCGACCTCGCCGACGGTCAAGGAAATCCGCTCGGCGCCTCGGGCTACCGGCGCGGCAATGTCAGCGGCACGTTCTTCCATGCCATTGCGAGGGGCGGATGAAGGCCTCGCAAAAGCAAATTCTCGATGATATCGCGCTTTGCCTCGTCTTCTTTACCCGGCTGCCGCTGCCGAGAGCCGACTTCCGTGGCCGCAGCCTTGCCGCTGCGATCTGGGCTGCACCCGTTGCCGGTCTCGCCGTCGCTCTGGTCGGTGCGCTGGTCTACGCCGGCGGCACGAGGCTCGGCCTCGCCGCTGGCCCTGCTGCAGCGTTGGCCCTTGCCGCGATCTTGCTCGCTACCGGCTGCCTGCATGAGGACGGGCTTTCGGATGTCGCCGACGGATTTGGCGGCGGCAAGACACGCGACAAAAAGCTGGAGATCATGCGCGACAGCCGCATCGGTGCCTACGGCGCTTGTGCACTTGCTGTCTCGCTGCTGATCCGCTGGAGCGTGCTCTCTGGATTCGCCGGCCCGGCTCATGTCTTCTGGGCCCTCATTGCCGCGCATGCCGCGTCGCGCGGCCTGCCCCCCGCCTTCATGCACCTGCTGCCACCGGCCCGCAGCGACGGCCTCTCGATTGATGCAGGCGCAGTCACGGCCGAAACCGCCGGTATCGGTACCGTACTCGGTGCGATCGCGCTGCTGGCGCTTGGGTTCGGCGCTGCCGTTTTCGCGATCATCCTGCTCGGTCTGTTATTCGCCGCCTTCCGCGCGCTTTGCCTGAACCAGGTCGGCGGCCAGACCGGCGACACCGTCGGCGCCCTTCAGCAGCTGGGCGAGATCGCAATCCTGCTCGTCGCTTCCGTTTCCCTTTCCTGACTCTGTTTCGGAGATTTTGCCCCCATGCCTTTCAAATCGCTCGATGAACTGCGCGCCGCCTGCCTCGACCTGCCCACTGGCAGCGATGCCGCCGCAAATGCCGTCGCCCGGCGCCAGGACACGCTGACCAAGCCGCAAGGCAGCCTCGGCCGGCTGGAGACAGTAGCCGCCTGGCTGGCGCGCTGGCAGGGCCGCGACATGCCAAAGCTCGACCGCGTCAAGGTTTTCGTCTTTGCCGGCAACCACGGCGTCACCGCGCAAGGCGTGTCGGCCTTCCCGTCGGAGGTCACCGTGCAGATGGTGGCGAATTTCGCCGGTGGGGGTGCTGCCATCAACCAGCTTGCCCGCATTGCCGGCGCCGAACTCGACGTCATCCCGCTCGACCTCGACCGCCCGACCGGCGACTTCACGCAAGAGCCGGCGATGGACGACGAGGCCTTCCTCGCCGCCGTCTCCGCGGGCTACGACGCGATCAGCAAGGAACTCGACCTCGTCTGCTTCGGCGAAATGGGCATCGGCAACACCACGCCGGCGGCGGCCATCTCGACCGCGCTGTTCGGCGGCGGCGCGGAGCGATGGACAGGGCGTGGCACCGGCGTCGACGACGCCGGCCTCGTGCGCAAGATCGTCGCCATTGAGGCCGGCCTGAAGCGCCACGCCCCGGCGCTAGCCGACCCCCTGAAAGTAGCGGCAGCCCTCGGCGGCCGCGAGCTCGCGGCGATCCTTGGTGCGACGCTGGCTGCGCGCCACCTAGGCGTCCCGGTGCTGCTCGACGGCTTCGTCTGCACCGCCGCCGCCGCACCCTTGGCGAGATTGCACTCTGCCGGCCTCGCTCACACACTGGCCGCTCACGTCTCTGCTGAATCCGGCCATCGCCGGCTGCTGGAGGCACTCGGCCTGCCGCCCTTGCTCGACCTCGGCATGCGGCTCGGCGAAGGCTCCGGCGCCTGCCTCGCAGTCAACATTGTTCGTTCAGCCCTAGAATGCCATACGCGCATGGCAAGCTTTGAAGAGGCTGGGGTCTCGGAGAAGTAAGGTGGAGCCAAGCGCGGATCGCTTTGATGAACAAACACTCACAGATCTTCGGAGACCCCAAACAGGGGCTTCGCGATATTCTTGCTCGGATCATCAGAGATTTCGACAGCAAGAGCGGCGCTTTTGCCGGGCTGAAATACAATTCGCCGTGGATACTCGCCACCGAGGATTGGGCAGAGCGATCGGGCCATACGGTCGAAGAGCTATGCGAGATGATTTCTCAATGGCGAATCTCAATCTTTTCTGGCGAGCAGACAGACCCGAGCATCGTTCAGATTTTTGAAGATCTTCGCAGCGCCGCGGAAGATTGGCGAACCGAGACAGACTACATCGATCCACCCCTTCCCTTCGATCCTGAAGAGGCAAAATTCCCCAATCGCAAAGAACTGAAAGCGCATACCCCCAGGGCTTGGGATTCTTTGGGATTATCGACGCAATGGCATAGCTATGATGCCAAGGACCTTAGGTTCTGCGGAATTTTTGAGGACAGATTTGGTCACGATGTTACAGTCATAATGGCCTTTAAGCTTGGATATGGTGGGCCTATCCGGCTGGATTTTCACTTTCCTTACTACGCAGACGATGAACCTACATCCTTTGGACTGGGCGGTCTCTCGGGCGAGGCGCTATTCAATGCACTTCGACTGCCCAGGCATCCTGAACTCGAATGGATCGCAGGCAAGAGCAAAACAAACTTCGATGCCGTCGACGGCGTGATAGCCATAACGCGAGCAATCCTGACCTATCTGAGGCCCACCATCCAATAGTCGGGCGAGCCGACCGCAGCTGGCTGATACGTGCAAACCTGCAAAACGCCGTCTCGCGTTCCCAGCTCGTTAAGGTCCTTCCACCAAATCCTGGAGATTTTTGGTGGGTGCGCACAGGATTGAACTGTGGACCCGCTGATTAAGAGTTTGTTCGTATAGCTTTTAGACGCACCCCATAGCGTTTTAATAAGGCCTTGGAACCCTTGCAAATTAAGGATTTCTCCCTGAAATAGTTTTACGTTCCGGCTAAACTGTTTTACACAGGACCCTTACTAGAAACCTTAGTAAGGAGAGTTCCATGCCAAAAGCGAAGCTCACGACCAAGGGGGCAGTCGAGGCGCTACCCCCTCCAGAGAAAGCTCAGGAGCACTACTGGTGCACTGATCTGCGGGGCTTTGGCGTCGTCGTCGGGGCCAAAAACAAGACGTTTGTCGTGCAGCGCGACGTGAACGGGAAAAGCCGGCGTGTGGCGATCGGCCGGTATGGCGACATTACACTGGATCAGGCGCGCAAGAAGGCCGAGCAACTTATGGGGCAGATGCGGGGCGGAGTTGACCCCACCGGGCGGCGAAAGGCGGCCGCCGCAAACAACATGACGCTTCGCGACGCGCTTGAAAAATACGAGAGGTACCTAGTCGCCAAGGAGCGGTCGCCAAGAACCGGCGCTGGATACAGGGCCAACCTTCAACGCTATTGCTCGGATTGGTTAGACCGACCCATGGCCGAGATCACACGCACCGCCGCTAATGCTCGCCATCATCTGATTGGGGACAGGAATGGCAAGCATGCCGCAAATCAAACCATGCGGGCGCTCAGCGCCATTTGGCGTCGAATTGGCCGGGAGTATCCAGCCCTCGATGCGACCCCAACGGTCAACGTAGATTTCTATCCAGAACCGCCTCGTACGGCGGTCATCCCCTATGCACAGTTGCCTGAGTGGTGGGCCGGCGTCCACAGCATCAAGAACCCAATTCGGCGTGACCTGTACATTTGGTTCCTGTTTACTGGGACACGGCGGGAGGAGTCGGCCTCGCTACGCTGGAGCCAGGTCGATCTCGATGCTGGGACGGTGCATTTTCCGCGCACGAAGACCGATCCGTTCACTCTGCCATTGTCCGACTTCTTGGTGGACCTCCTGCGCGTGCGTCGGTCGTGTGAAAGCACGTTAGCGCTGTTCGGGAAGGACTGTGAGTTCGTCTTTCCGGCGCGAACCAGAACCGGCAAGATTGGGCATGTGACCGAGCCCAAATTGAACGAGAACGAGGTGGCGTTGTTCCCCTGCCCATGGACCCCGCACACCTTGCGCCATACGTTCGTGTCTATTGCCGAGAACAAGGTCTCCATACCGGCCACCCATGGACGCCTGCTGGTCAATCACGCCCTCGCAAAATCTGGCGACGCTCATAGTGGATACAACCACCCAGACTTTGATGATTTGAAGCGCAGCCAGCAGTTGGTGACCAACGCACTGCGCACCGCGATCTGGAAGTTCTCCTATCCGCAGCGCCCACTGTAAAAACGCTTTACGAGCATAAAAACGGCGCTATGCTTGTGCTGTAAATTGTCTGTCAGGGTATGGCGAAAAGACGTCTGGCAGATAGTTCCTCTCGCAGGGAACAGCCCAACTTCGCTTGGCACTTGGGACCATCGCCCATGCTGCCGTGATGCCCCTACGGGATGGGGAGCCGGGTTCACTTGAAGACCGTAGGCAGGCGCGGTCGTCTCATACGAGTGAGAACCCGACCATGAGCGAATCTGATCGCGAATACATGAACACCCAGCAAGCCGCCAAGTATCTCGGCTTCTCCACCCAATTTCTCGAAATCGGCCGGCACAAGGGTTATGGCCCGGCATATCTGAAGTACCCGCAGGCCGTAAAATATCGGCGCTGCGACCTTGACGCTTGGGCCGCGCAGCATCTCCGCAGCCACACTAGTGAGGTGGCATGAAAACGCCGACCCTGACGGGGAATTCAGGATCGGCGTTCAGGAGAAGAGCATGTGCACTGGAGCCGGGGGTTGCGGTCAATCCCTTGGGCCAACTCCACAATACCCGCAAAGACTTGATAAAACAAGGAGTTGCGGCTTATGGGCCAATACAGTGACGACACCATTCTTGGGCTCTCAAACCTCTTTCAGGGCTTTGAGCGCGCCCACGGTCGCTATGACATTAAGCGCGCCAACGAGAAGGGCAAGAACGAGGGCAAGGCTGTCACCTACCCCTCGCCGCCTACGCTTCAGCTTTGGCAAACCCATGTCGAGGGCAGCGGGGCAGGACTCGGGATCATCCCCCTACGGTCTGACAACACGGTGCTGTGGGGCTGCATCGACATCGATGTGATCGGAATCGATCACGCAGCACTTGAAGCTAAGTGCAAGCGTCTAGCGTTGCCCCTTGTCATCTGCCGTTCCAAGTCAGGCGGCGCTCATTGCTTCCTGTTTCTGAGGGACCCTGTTGAGGCCACCGTGGTTGTCGACCCTCTGTCGGCATGGGCAGCGTTGCTAGGCTATGGCGGGTGTGAGATCTTTCCCAAACAGACGATGCGGTACGATCTGGAGAAGGACATCGGCAATTGGCTGAATATGCCGTATTTCTTTGCCGAGAAAACGAACCGCTACGGCATCAAGAACGGGGAGATGCTCGACCTTCAGCAATTCATCCAACACGCCGAAGAGATGTCGGTGACGGAAGACGACCTTACCGCCGTAAATGTCGCCAGTGATGACAATGACATGTTCTCTGACGGCCCCCCTGTCTCCGGCACTTAGCGAACAACGGCGGCTTCCCCGACGGCACGCGGAACGACGGGATGTACAATGTTGCGGTCTATCTCAAAATGCGCTTCCCGGATGACTGGCAGGACAAGCTGCAGGAGTACAACGTTGCGACGTGCGATCCCCCGCTCACGCTTGCGGAAATTAACGTCATTCAAAAAAGCGTGGGCAAAAAGGATTATGGATATCGCTGCCGCAAACCGCCCATCGCTGCGCACTGCAATCGTCGCGTCTGTCTAACCTGCGAGCATGGCGTTGGCGGCGGCGAGGGCAACATTGGCCCTGAGATTTCAAGCCTTGTGAAGTACGAGGGCGACCCGGTCTACTGGTTTGCGACGATTGCCGATAAACGCATGATGCTGCGCAGCGAGGAATTGATCGATCAGAATAAATTCCGAACCAAGCTGCTGGCGACAATCAATCGACTCCTGCCGAAGCAGCTAGGACCGCGATGGGATCGGTACATTGATGAGTTATGTAGAAACGCTCAAGTCATCGAGGTGGCGGATGAAATGCTCGATCTTGGGCGCTTCCGCAACCTGCTTGATACCTATCTGCTTGGGCAGGCTCGGACAACGACGAAGGAACAACTCGCCGAGAGCCTGTCGCCATTCATTACAGGGGATGGTGAGGTCTGGTTCCGAGTGGAGGGTTTAGTCAAGCATCTTGACCGACAGGGGTTCAGGCACGACCCCACGAAAATCTTCAAGTGGCTGAGGGATTGTGGAGCCGAAGACAGCCAGCTGCATGTCAAGGGCGTGAACAAACGCATATGGAAGATCAAGGAACCAGCATCGAGCAAGGAGCCTGATCCTCCGAACAATTTTGGCCAGACCGAATTCTGAGGGCAAGTGGTTGTAGCCCTGTAGCGGGTAGCAGTGCGCGCACGTAAAGCAATTTTTTTTTTTGCTTTTGCCGGAAAACCGGGGCTACGGGGCTACCTCACAGCTAACGCGCTGTAATTGCAGGATTGTTCAGGTAGCACTGTGGTAGCAATCCTGAGGAACAGGGTGCTACCTGCTACTTTCCAGGGTGGATTGCACATCCAGCGTGTACGGAATTGGTTTCTGAAAAACTGCTTCCGTGTGCGCATTATGGGGAGCGGCGATAGCGCAGCGGCGTGTTTCCCTGGAATGCCGGCGGCTTGCCGCCTAGGCGGGCGCTACAGCGTGGAACAGCCCCTTGCCCGAGTAGTGCCTGCCCCCGCTATGAAACGCCCTCTAGGCGGCTGCAAATTGGTGACGAAGAAATCCGAAAGTGCGGCGCTTTTCCCGCGCCACTAGCAATATTGCCGACAGAATAAGTGTTAGTTATTCAGTCGCCGATAAAGATACACAAATAAAATCCTTGTTTTACAGCGTTTGCGCAGCGTAACGTGCGCCTTAGTTCAAATCTAGCAAGGCTTTTAGCAACTGCATCCGCCGCTTTTACTCGGCGATCAACCCCGGAAACTCGCCCATGGATGCCTTAGCCGATCAGCCTTCAGCCGAGGGGCAGAAATCCCCGCAACGCTCCCGGATTGCGAATGGCAGCGCCACCCTGTTAGGCGCGAGGGACGAGCGCTCCCTCTACGTGCGCCGCATGAAGGAAGTGATTGCGGAGCATGTGGATGATCGAGGCGGACTGGACGCTATGTCAGCCGCCGAGAAGTCCCTGATCCGCCGTGTCGCCGTGCTGACCATAGAGCTTGAGAAGCTTGAAACGCGCTTCGCGGAGGACGAGACAGTCGGGGAGCGCACCCTTGATCTCTACAATCGGACGGCCGGCAACCTAGGGCGCCTGTTGGATCGCCTTGGGCTGAAACGCAAAGCCAAGCCGCCCATGACCATCAAGGGCTACCTCGCCGCGAAAAAGCAGGGGGCATCGTGAAGCCCCTCGTCACCATGCGCCATGCACTTGAGGACGAGCACCTGTTCGGGACGATTCTGGCCGGTGACAGTTGGCTTCCGTGGCGGGTCATGCTCATCGCCCTGATGGGCGAGCCGTTGACGCTGGATGAGCGCGTCATCTTCACCGCCTTGACGCAACGCGAACACGAGCCGCTGTGCCCTGTCGAGGAGTTCTGGGGCATCGTCGGACGCCGTGGCGGCAAGACCCGCGCCATGAGCGTCCTCAGCGTATACTTAGCCGCCCTCTGTGACTGGTCGGACGTGCTTGTCCCGGGCGAAACGGGCAAACTGTTTTATCTCGCTCACACCCAGAAGCAGGCCGGCATCGCATTCGACTATGCGAAGTCGAGCTTCGCCGACCATCCCCTGTTCCAGCAGCAGGTGGAGAACGTAAGTGCCGACATCATCGCCCTCAAGACCGGCATTGAACTGGAAGTGCGAGCGGCGACATGGCGCGGGCTGCGCGGCGTCACCTCCATCGGCGCGATCTTCGATGAGTTGGCGTTCTTCCAAAGTGACGAATATTCCGCGAACACCGACAGAGAAATTTTGAAGGCGGTTCGCCCTTCGCTTGCGACGACATCTGGACCCCTGATCGCGATTAGCTCGCCGTTCGCAAAGTCTGGTGAAGTGTTCCAAGCCGTCGAACGAGACTTCGGTCCCAACGGCGATCCCCTGATCCTCGTTGCCCGCGGAGCCAGCCGCGACTTCAATCCGAGCCTGTCACAGCGCGTCGTCGACCGAGCTATGGAGCGCGATGCCGCCGCCGCGCAGGCCGAGTACATGGGGCAGTTCCGCGAGGACTTGGCGGCCTTTGTGGACTTGGCTGTCGTGCAAGCGTGCGTAGCTGCGGGCCTCGCTGCCATTTTGCCCAACGCTCTGCGGCAACCCTACACAGCCTTCTGTGACCCGGCAGGCGGCAGTGGCACCGACTCGTTCACGCTTAGCATCGGGCATGACGGGCTGGACGACCGGCAGCTTGGGAAAGACGTGATCATTCTGGATCTGGTGGATGAGGTGAAACCGCCATTCCGACCTGAGCAAGTCGTCATGAAGTTTGCGCAGACGCTAGCGTCGTATGGCTGCGATTCTGTCTACGGCGACAACTACGCGGCCCAGTGGGTGGTGGACGCCTTCGACCGGTATGGCATCCGATACATCAAGTCGCCGCTCAACAAGAGCGAGCTGTTCCTGAACTTCCTGCCGATGTTGAACTCCCGATCAATCCAACTTCTGGACCACGGGAAGCTGGTTTCGCAGCTCGTTGGCATGCAGCGAAAAGTCACCAGCGGGGGCCGCGAGACAATCGACCACAACCCGAATGGGCATGACGACGTGGCGAATGCCGTCGCTGGATGCCTGGCTGTCATCGCGCGCAACCGGCGTCAGATGGTCACCACCACAACCGCAATTCCGGTGTGAGGCAGAAAAATGCGTAGCGGCGACATCATCAAATCACGGCGCGGGCACCGGTGGATCATCGGCTATGCGGTCGAGGAAGGCGCCTACGAACGCGCTCTCGGCAAGGGCCGTCACTTTTTTCTGATTCGCGCTATCGACTGGAATGGCACGCCCAACCTGCTGTTCACATTGCGCCCCCAATCCGACATCCGAAAGGGCTGGCAGCGGAACGACTTTGAAGTGGGTTACACGTCAGCTGCGTACCTGAAAGGTTCGGTGAGCCTCGTTCGGCAGGACACGCTCCATTTCGCGGTGCCCGCTACGGCAGAAGTTCACCCCTTCGCGGAGACGCATGACGGCAAGATGCTGGTCAAAGCGTCGGGCTTCAACGACCTGTTCGTCGCGGTGCAATATGATAGCGACAGCGGCGGCTCAGACCACCTCATTTTGTGGCGGTGGCAATTCGCGCTGCTGATGCAGCGTGACCGCGCCGGCTTGCCGTCCATCGATTTTTCGCAAGCGCAGGGCCGCATAGCGCGCGCGGAGGAAATCTGATGACCGTAGCTGTTGGCGATGTCGTCGTGACGCAAAGCGGCCTGAAATGGGTCGTCCTCGAACTAATCGGCAACGCGCACGGCGGCACAGACGCTCGGCTAATCCGCCCATGTGATGGCGTTCGCTTCACTGGGCTGCTCAAGGACGTGAGCGGCTTGATCGTCACCGACAGCCCGTCGTTTCAACCTGGCGACCCTGTGACAGTCAACGGGCTGAAAGGCGGCTACCTCGGAACGGAAAACGGTGTTGCCCGCGTGCTCTTGGCCGAACGCCGAGTGACGACGAAATCCGGCGCTTTCATAGGCCTCGACGCGTCTGTCGCACGGATGAGCATCGGTCTGCTCGTCATTGAAAATCGGAAGCTTTGAAGGAGAAAATCCATGGCAGTCAACGCACCTGTGTCAGTCGATGAAAGGCTGATCGAACAGTTTCACGCTGTCGATCCAGTCAGCCGCGAAAAGGTCGAGGACGGCGATCTGGATGACCTCGCCAACTCGATCAAAGCGGCTCGCGAGGCGGCGCAACGGATCGTGAAGTTCGCTGACGTGACAATGCGCGACAGAACGCAGGTGCCTGAAGTCGGGCTTCTGCAAGTTCGAAACCACGCGCTGTCGTCGTCCGCCGCCGTGGCAACGAAACTCGATGCCGCCCGGGCGAGAATCGCTGGCGGACTGGAACAGTTCGAGAAGGACACAGCGGCTCCTGCGTTGTCGCCGGCCACTGCATCCGTTGAGGCTGAGTTCCGCGCCGCATTCAAGACGATGACGGAGGCCCAGCGCAAGGCGGCTATCAACGACGCATTCAAGACGCAGAACAAGACAGTGCTGGGTGCCGTTCTGCGCTGGCCGCCCTATCTCTCGGGCCTGACGCCCGGCTACATGGGAGTTGTGAGGCATCGCTACCGGAGCCAGTTCTTCGCTGCCCAATATGAGCGGTCACGTCGCCTGAAAAAGGCGCTGGCACTGGCTGAGGCGCAGGGCGATGCATTCGTTGGCTTCGTCGAACGCGTCGCGAACTCGCCAGCCATTACGCTTGCTGAAGCCGCGATGAAGGCGCGTGAGGAACTGCAAGCTCTCTACCGGGACGCGGCATAAGGGAGAACGACCATGGCAAAGCCGTACGTGGACGAATATGGCAAGTTCAGCATGCCAGTGTTGGTCAACTCGATGGACGACGTGCCCGACGACTTCAAGGAAGCTTATCGCGTCCATCCCAAGTACCCAGACCGCTTCATCCTGAACGACGAAGGGCGCGAGCTGAAGGCATGGTATGAGGGGGAAAGGGATCGCCTTTCAACCGAGATCGAACGCCTTTCCACCGGGCATGCGAAAGCCAAGCGGGATAGGGAGACGGTAGAGCGCTCGCTCGCCGCTGAAATTGCCAAAGCAGGTATCAAGCCGGGGCTACAGGAAGGTGTGGCAGCACTGCTCCAGCAACGGAACAAGTTTGTGGTGCAGGCGTCAGACGACGGCAGCGGCGCGGTCGTGATAGCTACGTCAGCCTACGGTGGGTTCCCGGTGGAGAGGGTCGTCGCTAGCTTTCTGGAATCCGATGATGGGGTGGGCTACCGGCAGAAGCGCAGCGCGCCAACGGCGGGCAAGTTCACCCAGAGGATCAACAGGCTGCGAGACTGACATCAGCAACGGGGGCGCGGAGCTGTCGCCCAGCGCCCCATCGTTACCCGAGTCAGTTGGCTTCGGCGATGATCAGCACATAGGGTTCGAAGGCGTTTGCTTCCTGAAAGACAACCTGGGCCCCAGCCACGGAATGCGACCGCCACTTACTTCCCATGCGGACTTCAATGTCGCCGCCGTTCACGTCGCGAATGGCGGTCAGCGTTTCAATGAGTTGCTGAATCGTCATTCCTTGCCCTCCGATGGGGCAGCGCTGACGGTCGCTCCTTTACCAAAGGCGGCTGCTTTGGCCTTGGCGCGCTTTGGCGCAGTAACGCTGTAGCGCATCGCGCCGTCTTTCACGGCACCGGCAATTTCAACGCCGCCGCGCTTCAAGTCGCCAATCAAACTGTAGGCGGCCTGCTTGCTGATTGATAGCTGCTCGGCGATCTCTGCCACGCTAACGGCACCGGCAGTCAGCATTTCCTGCACGCGGGATTTCTTGGTCTGCGGCTTGTCGGTCGCTACGTCTTTGCTCTTGGGCATGGGATGTTCTCCTGTCTGGCACGTCCTTGTTGGACGAAAAGCAGACTAGGATAAAATTCCTATGTGAGTAGAGCGACTGGTAGTTGTCATCTGACGTTTGATAACCGAAAGCGGCGCTATTCATTGGTCCGAAAACAGCCTAAGCATGGTTGATGAGTTTTTTGATTGCCCTGATAGTTGGCGTGGCCATTTCCCTCTTTCGGGGCTTTAGAAGCAAGTCACGGGGGTATCAATATGCTCTCAGTGAGGGGCGTTACACCGACTTTGCAGTCGGCGTCGGTGTCGGCGCGGCGCCGTTCGTTTTTATCGCGTGGTTGGTACTCGCATTTCTATAATGGGGGAGTAATCTGAAATGCAGACTGTCGATGCTGCTAAGCACGCAGAAATGGTAGGCAAGTCTGTCTTTCCAATCCTGCTTGTCGTCATCTACGGCGTCTACCGCGTCGTTCAAGAGGGTATCGCGCCTGCGGGATGGCCGAGCGGCACCATTCTTGTGGTGGGTGGAATTCTGTCCGCAATTTGCATTCTCGCCTATATGCGCGCCATCGAAAGCGGCCCTGGTCGGAGTTGGGGTAAGGCAATGGCGGGGTTCAGCGGTCTGATCCCCTACGCATACTCCTTGTACGTTTTGGGCTTCGTTGGCATCTGGACTCTGATCCAGCTTTTCAGCGCCGGGTTCAGTGTGATGGGCCTGCTGGTGGGAATAGCCGGATTGCTGCTTGGATACCGTATCCTGAAGACGTTCCATGACATCACCGAACTGGGAAACGCCCAGCTTGAGGCCGAGAAAACTGGCGCGGCCTAGCATGGCGCAGCGCGCCGCCCGCACACTTGGGGCGACGCGCATTGTTGTCGCGCTACAGGCGAGGGCTTTGGCCGGCCTAGCGGCGATGTCCGTGGTCCCGTAGGAACTTGGAATAGGTGCGGGCGCTGCCGGTGATGTGGTAGTATTGCTTTCCACGGCCCCTGGCACTTAGGACAAAGACACCCTTCATTCTAAGGTCCTGCACAATCGCCCTGATAGCCGCCTGGCTGCAGTCGAATACGTAAGCGAGATTTCCCACTTCACATGGCCCCCTCCGCAGCATGTCGTAGATCTGCTCGGTCTTCGATGGCTTCCGAACTGGGGTAGGAAAGGCGACGATGTTGTCGGCGATCTCTGCACTCATGGTATTGTTCTCCGTGCTGTGCGCCCTCTGGACGAGGGCGCTTTCGCGACGAGCCGCATGCATGCTCGCGCATTATTCCAGCAGTGCATCCGTGCACGGGATGCGCCCAGCCTTTAGGTGGCCGGAGAATTGATCGAATTATCGCTCGAATCGATCTGAAGTCAAGCAGGAGACGGCCCTTACTAAACCATTACTAGTTGCAAAACGGGCCTTGAAAGGGAGGACCACCAAATCTCCGCAAAGCCTTATGCTGCTTGGCTTTGGGAGTGGTGGGTGCGCACAGGATTGAACTGTGGACCCGCTGATTAAGAGTCAGCTGCTCTACCAACTGAGCTACGCACCCACTCGGCCGGAAAAACCGGCGTTGGCGGGCATATAGCCGCCGACATCCGCCATGTCCAGCCCCGTGGGATTCATTTCCCGACAAATCGCCGAAGTGCCGCGCCCGTCAAACAAAAAGCCTGCCTTCAGCCACCTTCACCGCATGGCCGCCGATGCGGGCGGCCGCCAGTTTGCCGCCTTCGACATTCAGTTCGAGGCGAATGCGCGAAGGCCGGCCCATCTCCAGCCCCTGCTCGATCCACAGTTGTGAAACGCCGTCCGTCGGGCCGTCGAAATGCATGATCGCGCCAGCGAACGCGGCCGCCGCTGAGCCGGTCGCCGGGTCTTCGTAGGACGGATTGCCGGGCACCATCATGCGGACATGGAAGGCGCTGTCGTGATGCACCGTCTCGCGGCAATAGACATAGGGGCTGGCGAAGGCCCATTCGCTCTTGCGTGGTGCGAGCTCCGACCACGCCTGGTTGTCCAGCCTGATCCGGGCGGCCGCCTCCAGATTGGCGACGGGGATGGTCACGTAGGGCACGCCCGCCGACCAGAACGAAACGCGGTGGTTCTCGAAGCCGATCTCGTGCGGCCCAAGGCCAAGTGCGGCGCCGATCGCCTCGGGATCGGCCGACAATGCCAGCTGCGCCGGCAGTTTCGCCAGGTCGAACTCGGCAAAGGTCGAACCGTCGTGCTTGCTGACAGCGCAGCGCACCGGGCCAATATTCTCCTCGAGCACGAAGATGCCGGCGGCCTCTCCCGCAATTTCGGCGAGCGCTATCGCCGAGCCGACGGTTGGGTGGCCGGCGAACGGCATTTCATAGTCGGGCGTGAAGATACGGACGCGGGCCCGGTGCTTCGGGTTGTCCGGCGGCAGCACGAAGACGGTTTCGGACAGGTTGAACTCGCGCGCCACCGCCTGCATCGCCGCAACGTCCAGCCCGTCACAGTCGAGCACGACGGCCAGCGGATTGCCGGCCAGCCGGTTGGTGGTGAATACGTCGTAAAGCAAGTAATTCCGCGGCTGCATCTCAGTAAGTCCTCTGCCTCATTCCCAACATGAGCGAAATTTAATTTGAATTTTGAACCATAAGGCCTGATTTGTGCACTGATGGGATATCACTGAACATAGGGGTCCGGCGTGGACCAGATTGTCAATCTGCCAAAGACGGAATCCGCTTCCGCCATCGAGACGGCGCTCGGGCTTGACCACCAGGGCCTGAAGACAAAACGCCGTCGCGGTTGGCGTTACGCAGTGTTCGCACTGCTTGCCGTCGCCGCGAGTGTCGTCGGCTACCAGTGGTATGCGGGCTCGCCCGCCAAGATCGAGTATACCACGACACTGGCTACCATGGCCGACCTTACCGTCGCGGTTTCGGCTACCGGCACGCTGCAGCCTCTCACCCAGGTCGATATTTCCAGCGAACTCTCCGGCGTCGTCCGCTCGGTTTCGATCAACGAGAACCAGCTGGTGAAGAAGGGCGATGTGCTGGCCGCGCTCGACACCGCCAAGCTGGAGGTGCAGATCGAGCGCGCCCAGGCCTCGGCCAAGGCGGCGGCGGCGAGCGTCGAGGACGCCACCGTGACCCTGGCCGAAAACGAAAAGGCGCTGGTGCGCGCGGCACAACTGACCAAGCGCGGCATGGCGACGGACCAGTCGCTCGAAGCGGCAACCGCCACGCGCGACCGCTCGAAGGCGGCGCTCGATATTGCCAAAGCCAACCTCGCCACGGCCAGTGCCGATCTCAAGGCGCAGCAGACGGATCTTGCCAAGAGCACCATCTTCGCTCCGATCGACGGCATCATACTGACGCGCTCGGTCGATCCCGGCCAGACGGTCGCCTCGTCGCTGCAGGCGCCGGTGCTGTTCGTCATCGCCGCCGATCTGAAGAACATGGAGTTGAAGGCGGCGGTCGACGAGGCCGATATCGGCGCCGTCAGGCCCGGCCAACATGCGCGCTTCACCGTCGACGCCTTCCCGGAACGGCCGTTCGACGCCGAAATCCGCGACATTTCCTATGCCTCGGTCACCACCGACGGTGTCGTTACCTATGATGCAAGGCTCGACGTCGACAATAGCGAGCTTCTGTTGCGGCCCGGCATGACAGCCACCGTCTCGGTCGTCACCAAGCAGGCCAAGAACGTGCTCACCGTGCCATCGATCGCCTTCCGCTACCGGCCGGCGCAGACGGCGGAGCGCGGCTGGAGCCTCACCGACCTGTTCACCGGCCGCATGGGACGCCCCGGCGGCAACCGCCAGCACCAGGCGGCGGCGAAGCCCACCGACGGCTCGCGCACGCTCTACGTGCTGGAGAATGGGCGGCCGCATCCGGTCAACGTCAGGGTCGGCTCGACAGACGGAGAACTGACCGAGATCGTCTCCGGCCTGGAGGAAGGCGCGCAAGTCATTACCGCCTCGCAGCAGCGGAGCTGATCGTGGCATCGGGCGCGACCACCCTCATAGGCTTCGACAAGGTCTGGAAAAGCTATGGCCAGGGCGAAGCCCGGGTGCATGCGCTGGCCGGCGTCGACCTCGCCATCAGGCGCGGCGAATTCATCGCCATTATGGGCCCGTCCGGTTCGGGCAAATCGACGGCCATGAACATCATTGGCTGCCTCGACACGCCGACCGCTGGGACCTACAGCTTCGAAGGCATCGACGCCGGCCGTCTCGATCGCAATCGCCGCGCCGTACTGCGCAACCTCTATGTCGGCTTCGTCTTCCAAGGCTACAACCTCTTGCCGCGCACCACGGCGGCGGAGAATGTCGAACTGCCGCTGATCTACCGCGGTGTTGGTGCCCGCGAGCGTCGCGGCCTTGCCATGCAGGCGCTTGCCGAGGTCGGCCTTGTCGGCCGCGAGCATCATACGCCGGCGGAGCTCTCCGGCGGCCAGCAGCAGCGCGTGGCGATCGCCCGCGCCATCGTCACCAGGCCGACGCTGCTCGTTGCCGACGAGCCGACCGGCAATCTCGACACCGCACGCACGCACGAGATCATGGAACTCCTGACGCAGCTGAACAGCGAGCTCGGGCTGACTATCGCCATGGTCACGCACGAAGCCGATGTTGCCGGCTATGCGCAGCGCACGATCCGTTTCCTCGACGGCCATGTCGCCTCCGACACAGCCAATCTCGAGATGGCCTAGCCATGATCTGGGAAACCGTTCGCCTCTCGCTCCGCTCCATCCGCCGCAACGTGCTGCGCTCGTTCCTGACGCTGCTCGGCATCGTCATCGGCGTCGCCGCCGTCATCGCCATGCTGACCATCGGCTCGGGCACCACCGAAAAGGTCAAATCCGACATTTCCAAGCTCGGCAGCAATCTGCTCGTCATCCGTTCCGGCCGTCCGGCCGGGCCTGGCGGACCTGGAGGGCTCGATCAGGTCGTCCGACCGCTGGGCGACAAAGATCTTGCAGCGCTTGTCGCGCATCTGAACGGTGCGCGCGCCATCTCACCGGCGTCGCAAAAGCAGGTGCGCGTCATTTTCGGCACCGAAAGCCTGACCTCGGGCGTCACCGGCACCGAAAGCGCCTATCTTGATGCCCGCGACTGGAAGCTGGTTTCGGGCCGTCCGTTCAGCGATTCGGAAACCCGCTCGGGGACCGGCGTCTGCCTCATCGGCGAGACGGTGCGCCAGCAGTTCTTCGGCGCCGGCGACCCTGAAGGCGAGATCATCCGCGTCAACCGCACTTCCTGCAAGATCATCGGCTTGCTCGAACCGAAGGGCTATACCGGTTTCGGCCAGGACCAGGACAATGTCGTGCTGATGCCGCTCGCCGCCTATCAGCGTCGCATTGCCGGCAATCGCGACATCGATTCGATCTATGTCGCCGCCGACGACCGTACGCCAACCACGGTGCTGCAGCAGCGCGTCGAGGACATCTTGCGCGACACACGCCGCATCACGCCCGACCGCGACGATGATTTCTCGATCCGCGACATGACCCAGATCGCCGATGCCATGGCCAGCGCGACCACCACCATGACTGGCATGCTCGGTGCCGTCGCCGGCGTCAGCCTGCTCGTCGGCGGCATCGGCATTATGAACATCATGCTGGTGTCGGTAACCGAGCGCACGCGCGAGATCGGCATCAGGCTCGCCATCGGCGCCCACGAAAAGCACATCCTCATCCAGTTCCTGGTCGAGGCAACCGTGCTGTCGCTGCTTGGCGGCATCATCGGCATCCTGATCGGCCTGGCCCTTGCCGGCCTCGCCTCGCTGACGCTGACGATCCCGTTTGCGCCAAGCCCGGCGGTCATCCTGCTTGCTGTCGGCTTTTCCGCGCTGATCGGCATGGTGTTCGGCTTCTTCCCGGCGCTGCGCGGCGCGCGGCTTAACCCGATCGACGCGCTGAGGCATGAATAGGCATTGCAGCAAGTGTCGCCTCCAGACGCTGCCAATTTTTTATGCAACCTGCCCTTGTCGCAGCACATTCTGCAATGATAACAATGCTGTTGGGGACTAAGGGGGGAACAATGGATGAGCAAGAAAGCGCGACTGGCTCTGGCGATTGTGATCGTCGAAGCCGCCTTGGCAGGGCTTTGGTGGAATTTGATCCTTTATGGGATGGAGAATCCCGATCGCGTCACCGCTGACTTCCAGCAGGTAATTGGGCAGACGATGGGAACAGCGATGGGGGCGCTCCTGGGTCTCGGCGTGCTGTTGTATTTTGTTGCCGCCCGCAACGACCGCAAGGCTATTGAAGGTAGGCTACGACGTTAGAGTTGGAAACCTTGCTCGCTCGCAAAGTGCCATTCGATCAGCGGTCTCATATGCGGCATCAGCCCGTCCGGCAGATCGGCGGCATTGCGGATGATTACAGGGCTTTCGATTTCAGGCTCTGATTCGGCGGCGACGAATGCACTGATCCGCTGTGCCAGGTCGTCGGCGGAGGCCGTCTCGCGGTAGCGGCGAAAGATCACCGTGCCGGTTGCCGTCGACAGGGCGTAATGGCGCCTGCCGCGTGTCGCACCTGATAGATCGAGCCCGGTTTCCTCCAGTACCTCGCGGATCATGTTGAAGTCGACGTCAACAATGCCGTTGCGGAAATCGGTTGGCTCGAACGAACCGGCGGCGAAGTAGACGCGCCCGGCATTGACCGTATGCGGTGCCATACGGATCGCCACCAACGCGTTGTCGCCGGCGACCAGCATGGCGTGCGCGTAGGCATGTTCGGCGCCAGGCACCTGTCGATTGCTGCGCCAAAGCATGAAGGTCGAATAACGCACCGCATGGCAACGGCCGACTAGGCGAGTGTCGCGATAGCTGAGAGCGGAAAGCAGCACCACGGTGCCGTCGAAAAGCGCCGGCTTGGCCGCGGTCTCACGCCGCCAGTTCGCCGCGATCGCGTCGGCATGATCGCGCTCGAACGGATGCGGGCCGGAATCGAGCCTGACGTCGATGGCATCGACCGGCAGGATGACGTTGCGCGGCAAATCGAAACTCACGCCTGTCTCACACCACATCGAGGGCAATTGCTACTGGGCAATGGTCGGATGCCTTCGGCCGGTCCCACCCGGCGCGTGGGAAGCGCTCGACCTCCTGGCCCGCCGGAAATATGGTGCGCCAAGGCTGTCCGCTACGGATGATATCGGGAACGGCGGTGGCGTTCTGCCTGGCTAGCGCCCTCGATAAAAGGATGTAGTCGAGCTGGCAGAGATGCCGCTCTTCCGGTCCGCGCGTGTGATAGAAAGTCCAGCGGTCCATTTCCGGCCGCCGCTCGACCGCGTTCTCGCAAAAACCGCCGGCAGTGAGCACGTCGATGCAGGACCGGGTCTCGTCGATCACCTCGAAGCGATGGCCGTCGAAAACATCGCCAGTGATCTTCACGCGCTGCCGGTAGTCGTTCATGTCGCCGCAGATTGCCCAGCGCTTGTCGGCGGCATTATCCTTGCTGAAGCGCTCCTCGATGATCCGGCGCACCGCTTGCGCCTCGGCGATGCGCAGCGGCATTGTCGCCTCGCGGCCGTCGAGGCCGTTACGGGGCGAGCCCATCGACTTGAAATGCACGAGATACAGCGTCAACGGCGCGCCAGCGACCGTCAGATCGATTTCCAGGCAGTCGCGTCGGAAGATGCGTTCATTGGCCTGGTGACCAAGCGCTGCCAATTCCGCCGTGTGCAGGCCGAATTGCTCGAACGTGACATAGGCGTAGCTAGTCATGCGCACGAATTCGATTGGCTGGCCCTGCGCGGTCTCGTTGCGCATCATCACGGCGACGTCGATGCCGCGCGAATCATTGCCGGCGGTGGTGTATTTCTGCCGGTAGCCTTGCCCCACCATCTTGAACAGATAGCCATATTCGAAGGCCCTCAGCGCCTCGATATTGTCGACTTCCTGCATGCAGATGATGTCGGCGCGGGTGGCCGCGATCGCCAGCGCCGTCAACTGGCGCGTGTCGTCGGATTGCGCGATCGCCCGCGCCTGCTCGAGCATCTTGTATTCGGCCTCGCTCTGGATGTCGAAAAGCGCCAGTGTGCGATCTTCGTTGAGCTGATTGCGGTATCCGGAATAATCAAACCTGTTCATCAGGTTTTCGACGTTGAAGGTGGCAAGGCGCAGCGACATGGCTTTGAGCTTTGCCCGCAAGCGCGCCCGAAAACAAGGGCGCAGAAACCAGGCGGCTCTGATTGATCGCGCGCTCGCCATGGTTGACGGAACCTTTTTGTTCATCTTCCGTTCAGATGGAAAGTTCCATCAATAGGCCCTTCCCCGAGGTTTCTGGGCGTGGGGCCTGAATTTCGGAGAGTGCGATGAAACCGCTCTTTTTATCTTCCGTCAGATCCGGGCTGATGGCCCTCGGTCTGATCGCCAGCCTCTCGGCCCCGTCGCTTGCCGGGCCGATGCCCAAACCCCTGCTGCCGGTGGCGGGCAATGCCGCCGACATCGTGCAAATTCGTGAAGATTGGGCAGGCGGCAATGACAGGCAGATCTGGCGTTGGCGCAATCGCGGCTTTCGGCAATGGCACGGCGACGATGGTTGGAGATGGCGTTCCGGCAATTTCCGCGGCCGTCATTTTTCGAGACACTGGGACAATGGCGGCTGGGACGACAGCTGGCGCTGGCGCCACCATCGCCGCCATTACCGCGGCGGCTACTATGATGATGGTGCGGGTGCCGCGATTCTTGGCTTGGGCCTGGGCCTCGGCCTTGGCAGCCTGTACAACAGCTACAACTACTACGACGCGCCGCCACCGCGCCGCTATTATCGCGCAGGGCGGCTTTCCAGTGCACATGTCCAATGGTGTTACAATCGCTACCGGTCGTACCGCGCCTGGGACAACACCTTCCAGCCCTATTACGGGCCGCGCCAGCAATGCTACTCGCCCTATAGGTAAGCAGGCCGACAACAAGCATCATTCGGCGCCGTGCTTCGCGGCGCCTTTTTCTTCCAGCCAGGAACCGCGAACATCGCCCAGTCCCGACTGCTGATAACGCTATTTTTATCAGGCAGGTCTAATAATCCTCCCGATCAGAACGCCCGAGACGCGAAAAATGGCTGGATTGCGTGCGATGGCCGAGGACGAACAGAGGGACAAACACCGGCAGCGCGTCTTGAAGGGCGCGACGATCCTGACCGGCGTGAGCAATTCCGAGGTCACATGCACGCTGCGCAACATGCACGCCGGCGGCGCCGAATTGAAGGTCTCGATCGACGCGCGCGTGCCCGATGAGTTCCTGCTCTATGTCCCGACCGACGGCATTGCCTACAAGGCCGTGGTCCGCTGGCGCCGCGAGGATCGTATCGGCGTGATGTTCACCGGTACCGAACCAAAGCCCAGTTGGCACTACGGCTGAGATCCCGGCGCTATCCGGGTGGCAGGACTCGCAGTGTCTGCTCGTCAAACAGCGGCTCATCCTGGCCGACGCGAACGAATAGAAGCTTTCGCAGTTCGGGTGATTGCACCTCGAAATACTGAATGCCGTCCGGGGCTTCGCCCCATTCGCCGCAAGGCGGTACGCCGACCTCGTCAGGGTTGGCGACGGTCTTCAATTCCTCACGATAGGCGGCATTGGGACTGAAAACATACCGGAGGATGCGCGAGGGCGTCGCCCCTTCGGTGTAAGGCATGAGCACGCAACGTGTGCTGATGGCTTTCTCGGTCTTCTCCGTAAAAATGCGCTGCAACGCAGCATCGGCGGCCTCGCCAGGCAGCATATCGAAGACTTCGACGACAGGATCGGCCGGCCCGCCGTCGCTGTATTCGATGGCAAGAGCATTGCCGCCAAGCTCGAAATGAATCCGGCGAAGACCGAAATCGCAACGCTGCACCCAGGCAGCCAGCCCGACATCCCTGTCCGCCAGCCGTTCCCAAGCGCATTTGTCGACAGGCGGACGCGACGGCTTGCTTTGGTCGGCACGAGCGCCGGTTGCCATGGCAATAAGGACCGACAGGGCGAACATGCAGGTCGGCAGTCTCTTGCTATTCATCGCTACAACCCGTCAAACTAAAGGCGTCCCAGGCTGAACCGTCGGGATTGGCTTTGGCGAAATCGGGCCATTCGGTAAAAATCGCGCCGAAGTCAGGCAACAGCAACCCTGCCGGTGCCGGCGAGGCTTCGCGGGAATTCAACTGCTCGGCACCGCCTGCATTGAACGCATAGACCTGCCCATCCCACACTCTGCACAGCCCGGTGCCGTCCTCGAGACCAGCCTCACGATCGTCGTCGGTGCAGGTGTGCCGGATCGTGCCCACAGGAAAGGAGTACTTGCCATTGGTCCAGGTAATGTCCGACGGCAGACGAATGTCGGTATTGGGCACGATCAACGAAAAGACCTCGGTCGTCAGCGCGGCCGGCTCGTTGTTGGTTGGCCGGAACTGTATCGTCGCTCCCGAACGCGGCTCGCGATAGGTCGCATGGCTGAGCGAACATTCTGTTGCGTTCGCTGCTTGCAACAGGCTCAGCATGCTCAGAAAAATAGCTGCTGCTTTGCGGATGATCATTTAAGTCCCTTGGAGCAGCATCATTGTGAAGTTTGAGCATCGATGCTTTAGCATGGCCCAAGGCCGCGTCGAAAAGAAAGAATCGATGATGCGAAATCTCTTGATGCTCATTTCGATCTTAACATTTACGTGCGGCAGCGCCTTTGCCACGGAACCCTATGTGGGCACATGGTCCGGGGACAGATCGAACTGTACCGCCGTTGCGGATGTTCAACGCCAGACTGTCTACACATTGTACCGCGACGCGCTGTCGGTCCCTGCTCTCGGCTGCGAACACGCATCGTTTCTCAAGACGCCTACGGGCTGGGTGGCTCGGGCCAGCCAATGCTACGGATCCGACCCGTCGGCCGAAGAGCCGTTCTCCCGTGTCATCCATATTGTGGTCGACGGGGCGACGGTGAGATTGACATGGCCTGGCTTCGACAGCGGAGTTCTTGTCAGATGCTGAAGACAGGCGTCTTTTTCCGCTGGATATGCAGCCTAGGACAGCAGCTTCAGATGACGCCTACCAGCAGCGCGGCTCCACCGAGGAGGCCAACTGCGCAGACCCACAGGAGCCAAAGCCCGCTCACCCTGCATTCGAGAACCGCTGCAACCGGGTTGTCGGGATCGTAGTGGACCTCGACCTTGTCGCCCTGGAGGTAGCGCTGCGATCGACCGCTGACGAGGCTCGGCAGCGAAGCCGTCACGTTTGCGCCGAACGCGATGCGATCGGCGGCGTAGCGCTGGCCGGCGACGCTATAGCTGTAGACGACGCGGGATTTGAAGACTGTCCGCCAGGGCCGATAGCCGCCTCCGGACCTGTCGCGGGTCTCGAATTTCTGCAGGCCCGAAGCATCGATGCGTCCTGCCGTGATCGGCCATTTGGCCGCCTGTTCCGCAAGTGACTTCTGGGCAAAGCCCATGCGCAGGACAAACAATCCCATGAAAAGCAGCAGGGCAGCGGCGCCGAGGTTCTGCGGCCTGGGCAAAAACGGCCGGATCGCTTCGAGGACGCCGCCGACGGAGAAGACCAATACAAGCGCGCCGACCACCAGCCCGGCCGAAAGCTGGACCATGAACTTGAAGGAGCCGTCGGGCATGGTGCGTTCGATCACCGCCTTGGCTGGATCGGCCGGATTGTAGAAGACGGTTACGCCGGCCCCGTTTGGAAATTTCGCAAGGGTTTCCGCCACTGCAAAGTTTCCAAGGTTCTCCTGCACGCTGTAGTGCGAACTGCGAAATGTCTTGCCGTTCACCTTGTATTCGAAGGTGATTGCCGGGAAGTTGCGGATTTCGGTCGACCCACTGCTGTCCGAACCGGATCCCGAACTGGTCACCTCGCGGGCCTCGACCCGCGATGAGATGATTTTTCCCGGCGTCGGAGACCAGCGGCTGACCGCCCTCACCTCCCACCATTTCAGCAAGGTGACGAGGGAGAGCATGCCGGCAACCGCGCAGGCAAACCCGATCAACAGAAATTTGAGTTCCAACTCTCACCCCCTTGGCACTTTTGTGCCATGCCCCGCACAGGCATATCACGGTGATGAGGATAGTGCGCCTGTCCAGAAGCCTGGAAACCACACGATCTTGATGCGAAAAGGCCGGCGGATCGCTCCGCCGGCCTTTCTTGATCGGCAATGAAATTGCGATCAGTTCTTGGCCTTGTCGACCAGCTTGTTCATGGAAATTCCCACGCGCCCGCAGGACGAAGCCCGAGGACGGGTAACGAAACGAACGTGGATGTCCTTCAGTTCTTGGCCTTGTCAACCAGCTTGTTCTTCGAAATCCACGGCATCATCGCGCGCAGCTTGGCGCCGACTTCCTCGATCTGGTGGCTGTCGTTGTTGCGGCGGATGCCCTTGAAGCGCGACATGCCGGCGCGGTATTCCTGCATCCATTCCGAGGTGAACTTGCCGGTCTGGATATCCTTCAGCACGCGCTTCATCTCGGCCTTGGTCTCGGCGGTGATGATGCGCGGGCCCGAGACATATTCGCCCCATTCGGCGGTGTTCGAGATCGAGTAGTTCATGTTGGCAATGCCGCCTTCATAGATCAGGTCGACGATCAATTTGACCTCGTGCAGGCACTCGAAATAGGCCATTTCCGGCGCGTAGCCGGCTTCCACCAGTGTCTCGAAGCCGGCGCGGATCAATTCGACTAGGCCGCCGCACAGCACCACCTGCTCGCCGAACAGGTCGGTCTCGCACTCCTCGCGGAAATTGGTCTCGATAATACCCGAGCGGCCGCCGCCAACGCCGCAGGCATAGGAGAGCGCCAGGTCGAGCGCATTGCCCGAAGCGTCCTGGTTGACCGCGACCAGGCACGGCACACCACCGCCCTTCTGGTATTCGCCGCGCACCGTATGGCCAGGCCCCTTCGGCGCGATCATCACGACGTCAACCGAAGCTTTGGGCTCGATCAGGCCAAAATGCACGTTGAGGCCGTGGGCAAAGGCGATCGCTGCGCCATCGCGGATGTTCGGCGCGATCTCGGATTTGTAGATGTCGGCCTGCAGCTCGTCCGGCGTGGCCATCATCATCAGGTCGGCCCACTTGGCGGCATCGGCTACGCTCATCACCTTGAGCCCGTCGGCCTCGACCTTCTTGGCGGTCGCCGAGCCGGCCTTGAGGCCGATGGCGATGTCCTTGACGCCGGAATCCTTGAGGTTGAGCGCATGCGCCCTGCCCTGGCTGCCATAGCCGATGATGGCGACCTTCTTGCCCTTGATCAGGTTGAGATCGGCATCGCGATCGTAATAGACACGCATTTTTGTTCCTTCCCGTTTTGAATTCAGAGGCCTTGCGGCCCGGTTTTTGCCCCGTAAAGAGCGAGAAACTGCTGCGTCGCCCGGACGGCATCGCCGCCGATCGCCGCATCAGTCAATTCCAGCCGGTCGCCAAGCAGCAGGCGGATCTGCACGTCGCGGGCGACCAGCCCGAAAAAGGTGCGGAACGCCGTCTCCGCGTCGGAAAACTCGAGGAAACCAGCTTCCTTGCCTGCCTCCAGCACCGGTTTAAGGCGCCGGGCCAGTGCGAAGCGGCCGTTCTCCAGCACGATGGCGCCGAGATCGTCCTTCCCCGAACTAGCATGGCCGACCGCCACCCTGTTCAGCGCGATCGAGGTGTCGCTCGAAATTACCTTGAGCCAGTCCGAAGCGAAGCGTTCGAGGCTCGCCGTCAGCGAAGGGAGGTCGAGCCCCTTGCGGTCGACCGGCACTACCCGCACCTTGGACGCCTGCCATTGTACCGTTGCCGTCAACAGCCCGTCGCGATCGCCGAACCATTTGTAGAGCGTCTCCTTCGAGCAGCTCGCCCGCCGCGCCACGGCGGTCATGGTCAACTGATCGCCCTCTTCGACCAGCAGGCGAAGGGCGGCGTCGAGCACGTCCTTCTGCCGCTCCGTCAGCGCCTCGCTGGTTTCGATGTCGGTCACAGCGTGCAACACAGTTTTTCCTCAGGACGCGAACTCACCCGCAGTTCAGATACGAGCTCGATGGCGTACCGTACGTTACGGTTCGGCTTTATGGCGTATTGCCCGACCCGACGCAAGCCTTTATTTCTGTAGCTTGCTCCATGCGGGGCATCACGGGAGACACTGATCATGCTCGCCGGATTGCTTGCGTTGACCATTACCGCAGTGTTCGCGGGTGCGGCTATCTACGTCAGCGTCGCCGAACAGCCGGCGCGGCTTCGCCTCGAGGACAAAGCATTGCTGCAGGAATGGCAGCCTTCCTACAAGCGCGGCGCCGCCATGCAGGCCTCGATCGCCGTCATCGCCTGTATTCTAGGCCTCGTCGCGTGGTGGCTGACCGGCAATCTCGCTTTTCTGGCCGGCGCTGTGCTGATCATCCTGCCTTGGCCATGGACGCTGCTGGTGATGATGCCGGCAAACAGGTTGCTGGAGGCGATGGACGCGAACTCCGTCAATCCTGAAGCTCGGACATTGATCGCCAAATGGGGCAATCTGCATCTGGTCCGCGTCGGGCTTGGCGTTCTGGCGACGTTGGCATTCCTCTTGGGCAGTGCCTGACCTCGTCAATCGGTCGCCATCTTCGTCATGAAGGCGTGTCACTCCAGGGCGGGCGGATCTCGCAGGCGCCCAAGCAGAGCTGACAGCGCGTCCAGTTCAACATTGGAAAGCCGGGAGCCGACCAACTCCGCGATCGACCGGCCGTAGACAGCCCACATGCGGCGGCGCGTCTCGCGTCCCTTGTCTGTGACGCGGACTGTTTGCCCGCGGCCGTCATCGGCAACTGGAAGCTTCTCGACCTGCCCGTCGGCTTCGAGCCGCGCCAGCAGCCGGGAGATGTTGTACTGCGCAAACAGGGTGCGCTCGGTGAGTTGGAACGGCCGCAATCCGCCCTCGCCCGCCTCGGCAAGCTCGTGCAGGACGTCGTACCAGGCAAGCGGCGGCAGGCCACTGTCCTTCAGCGCGTCCTCGGCTCTTTCCAACAACTGGCGCGAAACCCGCATCAGGCGAGCCCAGGCCTTGATGGCTGGAGGTGTAGGAATCCCGGTCATGATTGCATCGTAGGCGATAGATGCAATTGCATCAAGCTTGACGATCGATGCAAATGCATCTATATAGATGCAATCGCATCAATCACGAGAGGCAATTCCGATGAAGCATGAAATCTGCAAGATCGCCGACATTCCGGAAACAGGCAGCCTCATCGCTCCGTTTTTCGGCCGCGAGGTCCATGTCTACCGCAGCGGCGAGCGTATCCGCGCCGCCGCCAACGTCTGCCTGCATTTCGGTGGCCCGCTCGACTGCAAGGACGGCAAGCTCGTCTGCCAGTGGCACGGCGCCTCGTTCGACATGGCGAACGGTGATCGCCTCGAAGGCCCGGCGCCGAAGGGCTCCCGCCTGATGTTCCTCTCCACCCGCGTCGAGGACGGTGCTTTGAACTATGTCTGGGGGGAGTGAGATGACCGACAAGCTCACTCTCGTCAGCCATCATCTTTGCCCCTATGTGCAGCGCGCGGCGATTTCGCTTCGCGAAAAGGGCGTGCCGTTCGAACGCATCACGGTCGATCTCGCCAACAAGCCTGCCTGGTTCAAGGCGATATCGCCGCTCGGCAAGGTGCCGCTGCTCCGCGTTGAGCATGACGGCCAGGAAACGGTGATCTTCGAATCGCTCGTCATCCTCGAATTCCTCGAGGAAACCCAGCCCAATCCGCTGCATCCCACCGACCCCTACGCCCGTGCCCGGCATCGCGCCTGGATCGAGTTCGGCTCGGCAATCCTCAATGCCATCGGCCGCTTCTATTCAGCTCTCACCGAAGCCGCCTTCATCGCCGAACGCGGGGCTCTGGCAGCAATGTTCGATCGCCTGGAAGTGGAACTGGCGAACGGCGCGGCTGGACCATGGTTCGACGGCGAGCGCTTTTCACTGGTCGACGCGGTCTACGGCCCGATTTTTCGCTATTTCGACGCCTTCGACCGGATCGGCGATTTCGGCATCCTGGACGGAAAGCCGCATGTCCAGGTGTGGCGCGAGGCGTTGCGCAAACGCCCATCCGTGAAGGGCGCGGTCGCTCCCGATCATCCGCAACGCCTCCATGCATTCTTGCAGGCTAAGGGTTCGCACCTTTCGGAAATCATCCGCCAAAACGATCCGGCCACAGCGCTTCCGCAAGCCCTATCGGCTTGAATGGATTGAGCACCGTTCCTGTAACCATGGAAGCAAGAAACTGCGGCGCCGGCGGGACTTTTGCCAGCGTCGCCACCAGCCTGTCGCGGACGAACGGCATCACAATCGAGTCCGATTGATAAAACGGCGTCAGCACCAGCGACAGCGCCTGGAAGACCCGCACATGCCATCGCCGTGTCCGGACATAGGCCTCCAGTGCAGTATCGATACGGTCCGTTCCTATTAGTGCGTAGTTGAGCGCGGCTGCATCGAGCAGCGCCATGTTCGCGCCCTGGCCGAGCTGCGGGCTCGTTGAATGGGCCGCATCGCCGATAACAGCCAATCGCCGTCCGGCTGGCGTCTTCATCGTGTGATGGCCATAGCGCGCCAGCGAGAGCTGCTCGAAACTGTCGATCTGGTCGATGAAGGCCGCGCATTCAGGCCACAGCCCGACCAATCTCGCCTTCCATGCCTCGAGACCTGCCGCCCAGACGCGCTCGGCATCCGCCGGCTTGAGGCTCCAGAAGAATGCCGCCATCTTCTGGGCATCCGGCTCGGGCCGGCCGATTGGCAGCACGCCGATCATCACGCTCGCGCTGTCGTAGCGCTGCAGCAGCGCGTGCTCGTCGAAACCCTCGCCGCGCCAGCCAAGCGATGCCCAGAACGCGCCATAGGCGAGCGATCGCGGTTCGCCCGGATTGTTCACGCACCGCCGCAGTTTGGAGCGCGAACCGCTGGCATCCACTACCAGGTCGAACGACCCTATCCGTTGTCCGTTGCCGCAGATCAATGTTGCCCGCTCGCCGGTTTCCAGCGTCTCGAGCTCGATACCTGTCTCAATGGTGAGCGCCTGGCGCCGGGCGGCGCGGAAAAGCACGCCGAACAGAGCCGCGCGGTGCACCGCCAGCCCGAAGCGGCCGCCACTCCGGGCATCGTAGCGGACGTTGAGCACTGTGCGGCCGGTCTTGGCATCTGCACCATGCAGGCGGTCTATGCGGCTGCCCAGCGCCAGAATGTCATCGAGCAGGCCGAGATCGGCAAGCACCGTCAGCCCGGTCGGCTGCAGGATCAGCCCGGACCCGACCGGTTGTGGCTGGTCGAAGCGCTCGAAGATGGTGACCCTATGTCCGGCGCGCGTGAGATAGAGCGCGGCGGCAAGTCCAGCCGGCCCGGCGCCGGCAATCGCGATGTCCAGAGAATTGCCCATCTGCCCGCCCCAACCCAGGCCGGACAATCCTTCAGCACCGCCGCTAAATCAAGCCGCCGTCTCGGCCTGGGGGCTCAGCCTTCGGCAGCATCGAAAACCTTCCGTGCCTCGCGTACAGCGCCGTGATTGAGCTCGGCCCATTGGATCAGCTGATGCAAGGGTCCAAACATCGAGCGCCCGAGATCGGTGAGGCTGTATTCGACGCTCGGCGGTTTGGTCGGGAACACCTGGCGATGCACATAGCCGTCGCGCTGCAGATCGTGCAGCGTCTGGGTGAGCATGCGCTGTGAAATATCGGGCACCAGCCGCCGCAATTCGCCGAAGCGGTACGGCTTCTCGGCCAAGGCCTCCATCAACAGTGAACTCCATTTATTGCTTATGCCCTGGATCACGTCGCGAACCGGGCAATCCGCAAGGTTTCCGCCACCGCTGCCTGCTTTGTATATCTCGAGCTTCGATCTCAGATTGACGATCTTGCCGTCCATGGCTGGTTCCCTGGGTGTGCCTACCTCCCGCAAAACTGCCTTCTTTACGAGGATGGGTCAATTCCTATTTTAGTGCTGGTCTCTTTTTGAGACTAACATATGCACCCGCCGCTCCGGCGCAACGTCAGGACATCTCATGACCGACACCCTTCTCGTCACCGGCGCCTCCGGCCAGCTTGGCCGCGGCGTCATTAATCATCTGCTTGACACGCTCAAGGTCTCCCCTCAGCGCATCATCGCCGCCACCCGCAACCCGGAAAATCTGGCCGATCTGGCAGCCCGAGGCGTCACCATCCGGGCAGTCGACTTCGACGACGCCACGTCGTTGGCCAGTGCATTTACCGGTGCGGGCAGGGTTCTGATCATTTCGACAAACGAGCTCGCCGTTCCGGGCAAGCGCCTGAAGCAACATGAGGCTGCGGTCGCCGCAGCAAAAAGCGCCGGCGTTTCGCATCTGCTCTACACGTCGATGCCCAGTCCGGAGCCAGGATCGCCGGTACTGTTTGCGCCTGATCACCACGGCACCGAGCAGGCGATCAAGGCGAGCGGTATCCCCTACACCATCTTCCGCAACGGCTGGTATCAGGAGAACCTGTTCATGGCGCTGCCGCACGCCATCGCGTCGGGGCAGTGGTACACATCCGCCGGAGACGGCCGCATTGCCCATGGCGCGCGCGACGACATGGCCGCGGCGATCGCCGCCAGCCTTGCTTCGAGCGGAACCGAAAGCACGACATACACGCTGACCGGCCCCAAGGCCCACACGATGGCCGAGATTGCAGCCCTCGTCACCGAAGTTACCGGCAAGCCGATCGAGGTCGTCCAGCTTTCGGACGAAGCGCTGACCGGGGGATTGAAGGCAGCCGGCGTCCCCGAAGGTTTCGCCCCGGTCATCGTTTCGTTCGACACCAACACACGCTCCGGCCGCATCAGCATGGTGACCGACGCGGTCGAGACGCTGTCCGGCAGGAAGCCGCGGCCGCTGAAGCAATTTCTTGAGGCAAATAAGGCGGCTCTGGTGAGCTGAGCCTGACAAATGGCCGTGCCCTTCGAAGGGCACGGCCATTTATTTAGATAGCCACCTGCGTTCCGATCTCGACCACCCGTCCGGTCGGGATCTGGAAATATTCCGTCGCATCGGCCGCCGTGCGCGCCAACCCGATGAACAGCTTGTCCTGCCAGACCGGCATGCCGGAATTGGGCGAGGCCTTGAGAGAGCGCCGCGACAGGAAGAAGGACGTCGTCATGATGTCGAACTTCCAGCCCTGTTTGCGGCAGATCGCCAGCGCACGCGGGATGTTGGGCTGCTCCATATAGCCGAAGGTCAGCGTCACCCGCATGAACAGCTCGTTGACCATTTCCATCTTGACGCGCTCGCTGTCGGGCACAACCGGCTGCGGCGCCGTCACCACCGAAAGGATGACGTTCTGCTCGTGCAGCACCTTGTAGTGCTTGAGGCTGTGCATCAGCGCCGTCGGCGCGCTCAGCGGGTCGCTGGTCAGGAACACCGCGGTACCCGACACCAGATGCGGCTTCTTCTTCAGCAGATTGCCGGCGAGGAAATCGAGCGGGATCTCGTTCCGGCGCGTCTTGTCGAACAAATAGCGGCTGCCGCGGATCCAGGTCCACATAGTCATCACGATAACTGCGGCGATGGCAAGCGATGCCCAGCCACCTTCAAACACCTTGACTATGTTGGCGGCAAAGAAGCCGGTATCGACGAAGGCGAACACGGCCATCAAGGCGATCGCGACGCCGAGCGGCCATTTCCAGATGCGCGTCATCACAACAAAAAGCAGTACATTCGTCACCAGCATGTTGCCGGTCACCGAAATGCCGTAGGCCGAGGCCAGGCGGCTGGATTCGCCGAAGCCGACCACCAGCAACATCACCACTAGCGCCAGCATCAGGTTGATGCGCGGCAGATAGATCTGGCCCGACTGTTTTTCCGACGTATGCTGGATAACGAAACGCGGCAGCATATTGAGCTGCACCGCCTGTCTGGTCAGCGAAAAAGCGCCGGAGATCACCGCCTGGCTGGCGATGACGGTCGCCGCCGTCGCCAGCACGACCATCGGAATAAGCGTCCAGCCCTGGTTCATCTCGAAGAATGGATGACCGACAACGCCGCCATTTGCCAGCACGAAGGCGCCTTGCCCGACATAGTTGAGCAACAGACAAGGAAACACGATTGCCAGCCAGGCGAGTACGATCGGCTTGCGGCCGAAATGGCCGAGGTCGGCATAGAGCGCCTCGGCGCCGGTGACGGCGAGGAAGACCGCACCAACCGTGACGAAGGCGACATCGGGCGAGTTGACCAGGAACGACACGATGTAATGCGGGCTGATCGCCAGCAGGATTTCCGGATCGGCGATGATGTGGTTAATGCCGGAAAGGCCGATGGCCAGGAACCACAGCGCCGTGACTGGCCCGAACACCAAACCTACGCCGCCGGTGCCGAATCGCTGCACCGCAAACAGGATCGCCAGGATGGCCAGTGTCAGCGGCACCACATAGGGCTGGAATGTCGGCGTGACGACATTCATACCTTCGACCGCCGATAGCACCGAGATCGCCGGCGTAATGACTGCGTCGCCGAAAAAAAGCGCCGCGCCGACGATGCCGATGCCGAGGATCACCGCCGAGCGCGTCGGGAAACTGTTGCGCGCCAGCGCCATCAGCGACAGCACCCCGCCCTCGCCTCGATTGTCGGCGCGGAGCACGAACATGATGTATTTGATGGTGACGGTGATCGTCAGCGACCAGATGATCAGCGACAACACGCCGAGGATGTCGCCACGGTTGGCGACGTTGCCACCGGCCGATGCGTGCAACGCCTCGCGAAATGCATAGATCGGGCTGGTACCGATATCGCCGTAAACCACGCCGAGCGCGCCCAGCATCAGCACCTTGGTGCTGTGCTGTTCGACCTCAGAATGGCTGGATTGTTCGACAGGTTCTGCCTCGTTACCAGCATTGGTAAGGGCCATGGACGACACTCCGGTAAGCGGGCGGTGCTCTACGCTTGCTGCGCTGCAATATCAAGTGCCGTCACGTAATGGCTCCGTCCCGATATTGCGAGTCCTCCACGACTTGGCAGACTCAGTCCGATCGGCAGACCACCTGGAATGTCGCAACGGACACGTTTTTAAATAGCCACCTGCGTCCCGATCTCGACCACCCGTCCGGTCGGGATCTGGAAATATTCCGTTGCATCGGCCGCCGTGCGCGCCAGCCCGATGAACAGCTTGTCCTGCCAGACCGGCATGCCGGAATTGGGCGAGGCCTTGAGAGAGCGCCGCGACAGGAAGAAGGACGTCGTCATGATGTCGAACTTCCAGCCCTGTTTGCGGCAGATCGCCAGCGCACGCGGGATGTTGGGCTGCTCCATATAGCCGAAGGTCAGCGTCACCCGCATGAACAGCTCGTTGACCATTTCCATCTTGGCGCGCTCGCTGTCGGGCACAACCGGCTGCGGTGCCGTCACCACCGATAGGATGACGTTCTGCTCGTGCAGCACCTTGTAGTGCTTCAGGCTGTGCATCAGCGCGGTCGGCGCGCTCAGCGGATCGCTGGTCAGGAACACCGCGGTGCCCGACACCAGATGCGGCTTCTTCTTCAGCAGATTGCCGGCGAGGAAATCCAGCGGGATCTCGTTCCGGCGCGTCTTGTCGAACAAATAGCGGGTGCCGCGTATCCATGTGGACATGATCAGCCCCATGCCGCAGGCGACCGTGATCGACACCCACCCGCCTTCGAGGATCTTGACGACGTTTGCGAGGAAAAATCCGGTATCGATCGTGCCGAACAGCAGTGTGAGCGCGGCCGCCAGTGCAAGCTGCCATTTCCACCGGAACCGCATCACCACGAACAGCAGGATGGTCGTCATAAGCATTTCGCCAGTCACCGAAATGCCATAGGCGGAAGCCAGCGCACTCGAACTGCCAAAGCCGACAACCAGCAACATCACGCCCAGCGCGACCACCAGATTGACCCGCGGCATGTAGATCTGGCCGGATTGCATCTCGGAAGTATGCTGCACCTCGATGCGCGGCAGCAGATTGAGCTGTACCGCCTGGCGAGTCAGCGAGAACGCGCCGGAGATCACCGCCTGGCTGGCGATCACCGTCGCTGCCGTCGCCAGGCCAACCATGGGCATCAGGGCCCAATCAGGCAGCATTTGGAAGAACGGATTGGTGGGTTTGCCGCCATTGGCCAGGACGAACGCCCCTTGTCCGAAATAGTTGAGGAGCAGACAAGGGAACACGACGGAGAACCACGCCAGCACTATTGGCCTGCGGCCGAAATGGCCGAGATCGACATAAAGGGCTTCGGCCCCGGTGACCGCCAGGAACACAGCCCCGACCGTGACGAACGCACCGGTGGGCGTATTGGCCAGATAAGCGACCGCGTAATAGGGATTGATCGCCAGCAGGACCGACGGGTCGTCCAGCAGATGGTAGACCCCGGCGGCACCGATCGCCAGGAACCACGCTGCCGTCACCGGTCCGAACACGGCCGCCACCCTGCCGGTGCCAAAGCGTTGCACGGCAAAAAGCATTGCCAGGATGATCAGCGTGATCGGAACAACATAAGTTTCCAGCGTCGGGGTCACCACTTCCAGGCCCTCGACCGCCGAAAGCACGGAGATGGCCGGCGTTATGATGGCGTCGCCGAAAAACAGCGCCGCGCCGCAAAGTCCGATCCCCAGAATGAACCGGGCTCCCTTTGGATAAGCGTTGCGCGCAAGCGCCATCAGCGACAGCGTGCCGCCCTCACCCTTGTTGTCGGCTCTGAGCACGAAAGCGACGTACTTTATCGTGACGATGATCGTCAGCGCCCAGACGATAAGCGACAGCACGCCAAGGACGTCGTTGCGCGCTACCGGTCCCGACGATGCGTGCAGCGCTTCCCGAAACGCGTAGATTGGGCTCGTGCCGATATCGCCGTAAACCACGCCCAACGCGCCCAGCATCAAAACTCTGGTGCTGTGCTGTTCGGCCTTGGAGTGGCTGGATTGTTCGATGGGTTCTGCCTCGCTACCGGCGTGGGCAAGAGCCATGGACGACACTCCCATAGACGTGCGGCGCTCGACGCTGCGGGATGGAAAGGACGCGCTGCCGTGCCCGAAACGCATGGCCTATCGGCTCGCCTTTCTCTACCAGCCACAAGCCTTCAGAAACCGCCTGACCGTTGCGGCCATGCCATACTCCAACGCATCGGCTGTCAACCCATGTCCGATCGACACTTCGGCCAATGCCGGGATGCGCCTGGCCAGCGCCGGCAAATTGCTCACCACAAGGTCGTGCCCGGCGTTGACCTGGAGCCCTGCCGCCAATGCGGCATCCGCCGTCTTTCCCAATTTCTCCAATTCCTTCGCCGCTTTTGCCGAATCGGAATGATAGCTGCCGTATGGACCCGTATAGAGTTCGATCCGATCGGCGCCGGTGTCGCGAGCGGCGTTCACGCCAGCGGGATCCGGATCCGAAAACAGCGACACGCGAAAGCCTCCCTTCTTCAGGCGCTTGACGACCGGTGTCAGGAACGCAGCCTCGGCGGCGAAGTTCCAGCCATGGTCGGAAGTCGCCTGCGCCGGGTCGTCGGGCACCAGCGTCACCTGCTCGGGCTGATGCTTTTCCACAAGCGCCAGGAACTCCTCGGTCGGATAGCCCTCGATGTTGAATTCCGCATTCGGGAACTCGTCGTCGATCAGCGCCCTGATCTCAGGCAGATCGGAATGCCTGGTGTGCCGCTCGTCGGGTCGCGGGTGTACCGTGAGCCCATGCGCGCCGGCGGCAAGGGCGATGCGTCCGAGCCCCGTCACGCTTGGCCACGGCAGGTCGCGCCGGTTGCGCAGCATGGCGATCGCATTGAGATTGACGGAAAGCTTTGCAGGCATTTGCACGGCTCCAGGCTGATCTTGGCGCGCATCTATACCGCCTTTAATGGGAACAGACAGAGGGTTTCAGGTGTTCCAAGGTGTGCGAAGGAAATCGAGCGCAAGGAGTTCCCTGTTGAATTTTCTCGAGGCCGTGCCGGCGGTTCGCCGCATCGACACCGATCGCGAAGACCTCTTCGCCATCGATGTCGTCGGCCATGTCGCAGCGGCTGACGCCGAAAACCTGTTCGGATTGCTGGAGGCGGCCTATGCGCTGCATCCGAAGATCGACGTGCTGGTGCGCCTGATCGACCATGAGGGTGTCGACTGGGCCGACGTATCGGACGAGACGATCGAACAGGGCATAGCTCATGCCGTGGAGCATATCGGCCGCTGCGCGGCGATCGGTGAGCCGAACTGGATACCGGAGGCAAGAGCCTTTTTGCCTGCCTCTTTGCCTATCGAACTCCGGCATTTCGAGGCCAAGGACGAAGCCGCCGCCTGGGAATGGCTTGACGCCAGACCGATCGCCCAGCGCTGATACGACGGACCTGACAGCCCTATCGGACGATCGTCAACCGTTCGGCCGCGCGCGTGATAGCGGTATAGAGCCAACGCTGGCGAGTTTCCTTGAATGCCCAGCTTTCGTCGAAAAGCACGATCTCGTTCCATTGCGACCCTTGCGCCTTGTGCACGGTCAGTGCATAGCCATAGTCGAAATCGTCGAAACGTTTCTTCTGCTGCCAGGGAATGTCGGCGTCCGGATCTTCGAATGCCGCCTTGAGCAGCTTGATCTTGGCGACGCCGCGATCCGGGTCGTCTTCCTCCGGCGAAACCAGCAGATTGATGCCAGGCTTGACCGTCTCGCGCGACGAGGTCATCACCTTCCACAACGAGCCGTTGAGCAGTCCCTTGGCCGGATCGTTGCGCAGGCAGACCAGCTTGTCGCCGGCTTGCGGATAATCGGCGTTGAACCCCTTCAGCTCGCGCAGCCGCTGGTTATAACGGCGGCGCGTACGGTTGGTACCGACCAGCACCTGGTCCGCCTTCAGCACCAATTCCTGGGTGACGTCTTCCTTGCCGATCACTTGCGCCGCGCCATAGTCGCCGCGCATGAACTCGCGGCCCTCGCGCACGTCAAGCGCCAGCCGGATGATCGGGTTGTCTCGCGCCTGGCGATGGATTTCGGTGAGCAGAATGTCCGGCTCATGGTCGGTGAAGAAGCCGCCGCCGGAGATTGGCGGCAACTGGCCGGGATCGCCGAGCACCAGGATCGGCGTGCCGAAGCTCATCAGGTCACGGCCGAGCTGCTCGTCGACCATCGAGCATTCGTCGATGACGACGAGCTTGGCTCGCGAGATCGGGCTCTGCCGGTTGAGCGAAAATGTCGGCGACATCGATGTCTTGCCGGTCACCTCGTCCGCTACCGATTCCTCGCCCTTCGGCCGGTAGATCAGCGAATGGATGGTGCGGGCATTGACCGCCCCCTTGGAACGCAGCACCTGCGCCGCCTTACCGGTAAACGCGGCGAACTGCACCTGGCCGTCGACATGCTCGGCGAAATAGCGCGCCAGCGTCGTCTTACCGGTGCCGGCATAGCCGAACAGCCGGAACAGCTGCGGCTTGCCTGCTTTCAGCCAGCCGGCCACCGCCTTCAGCGCCTCGTCTTGTTGAGGAGAGAATTCCATCAGCGCGACAGACCGGATTCGCGAGGGAAAGACAAGGTGACTGCCGTCACCGGCAAATTTTCATCGCCGGCAATCACGCCGCTGCGACAGGGTCAGGCTATCAGTGACGAACAGGAACGTAAAGAGAACAAGGCCGGGCGGCCGCAGCTTACCCGGCCCGCTGTGGATCGTTCTCCAGCTGGATCGGCTTGCCATGCGGCGTTGCGTGCGCGGCGCGTTCCCAGGCAGCGGCGAGCGCATCGACGTCGCGCTTTCCGGCAACGCCCTTGGCCAAAAGCAGCTTTTCCAGCGCTGCCAGCCAGTGCTCGTAGTAATCGTGACCGTCGCGCGCGGCGCCCGGCCGCTTCACCTCTGCCGACAAAGCATCCGCCCATTCGCTCCACGAAAACAGCCCGTTGTCGTGCAGTGCTACCGTCATGGCAAAGGCCTCTGCTTGCCACGGCTCGGCAAACACAGGCGCCTCGACACCGGCGGGCAGCATGGCGGCAACTGAGCCCGTCTCACGCCGGCTCAAGGTAGCTCTCCCAGGCGTCGATCGACACGACAAGTGTCGGATCGGCGCCCTCGCCCCAGATTTCGCCGCCGGTGAAGGCCACCGTATAGACCCATTGCGGGTTTTCGCCCTGGCCGTGCGCATTGGTGTCGGGAAAGACAAAGCCGTCGCGCACAGCCTCGACGACGCCTCGCTTGCCGCGTGCATAGCGCGGCAGTCTGGTGTGGCCGGTCGGATGAAAGTTCTTGGTTCGCACGGGGTCGCCCGCCTTGAACCGCGCAGGCGCGGCGACAGGCCGGTCGCAGTGCCCGCCCTTGGCCAGCACCGCCGGAACGTCCTTAGCCTTCAGCACCCGTTTGGGTGTCGCTGCCGGGTCGACTGCGTCGCCCGTAGTCAGGTCCCGGTCGCTGACGAAACCATGGCGTTTGAGCAGCACCTCCAGCGCCTTGATCCATATCTGGTAGTAGCTGGAGGCATAATAATCCGCTGGATGCAGCGATTCCCGCGCGTGCCGGCTCTCGTCGATGGTCCAGGCGCCCATGGCGCCGGCGCACAACGTCACGCCCAGCGCCCGCCTTTCCCAATCGGCATGGAAATAGGGTTCGTCAGGTTCGGGCGCGACCGGCCCGAAACCCATCTGGCCGCCGAGATCCTGCGGCCCGTTCATGCCGGTTCCCGCACCAACGCCGTGCCGATCATGGCATCGCGCGTCACCAGATCGGCGAGCCTTGCCTCATCCCAGCCCTCCGTACCCCGGGGGCGCATCGGCACCACCAGATAGCGCAGCTCGGCGGTCGAATCCCACACCCGGATTGTCGTCCTCGCCGGCAAGGTCAGACCGAATTCCTCGAGCACGCCGCGCGGATCGATCACTGCGCGCGAACGGTAGGGCGGCGCCTTGTACCAGACCGGCGGCAGGCCGAGCACCGACCACGGATAGCAGGAGCATAGCGTGCAGACGACGAGGTTGTGCGTGTCGGCCGTGTTGAACACCGCCTGCATGTGCTCGCCTTGCCGGCCGGTGTAGCCGAGCGATTCGATTGCCGCCGTCGCATCACGCTTCAGCCATGCGGCAAACCCGGGATCAACCCAGGCCTTCGCCACCACCTTTGCGCCGTTGCGCGGCCCGATCTTAGTCTCATAGGTGTCGACGATAACATCGATCGCCGCCGGATCGATCAGGCCTTTGCGGGTGAGAATCGTCTCCAGCGCGCGGACCCGCGCCGCAAAGGGATCAAGCTCGTTGTCGTGGTCGTGATTGTGCGGCATGGCGTCAAATTACGATCGCGGACCCCCGGCCGCAAGCACCACGGCTTGGGCCAGCGCTATTCGGCTGCCGCCTTTTGCGGCACCGGTTCTTCCTCCTCGTCGAACAGTGACGGCTGGTCGACCGCTTCGACCGGGCTCGGCTCGCCCCGGCGCCGCGCCCACAGCCTGACCAGCCAGCCGGAAAAATGCTCCATGTAGACGTAGATGACGGGCGTGACGAACAGCGTCAGTGCCTGCGAGGCGACAAGACCGCCGACCACCGCCACGCCGAGAGGCTGGCGCAGTTCCGCACTGGCACCGGTGCCGAGCGCGATCGGGATGGTACCCATCAGCGCCGCAAGCGTGGTCATCATGATCGGCCGGAAGCGCATCAGGCAGGCCTTGTGGATGGATTCGACAGGCGACATCCCCTCGCGCCTGAGTTCCAGCGCCACGTCGATCATCATGATGCCGTTTTTCTTGACGATGCCGATCAGCATCAGGATGCCGATCACCGCGATCACCGACAGATCCATCCCCGCCAGCCGCAGTGCCACCAGCGCGCCGAGCACCGCCGATGGAAGCCCGGTCAGGATGGTGAGCGGATGGATGAAGCTCTCATAAAGCATGCCGAGCACGATATAGATGGTCAGGATCGCGCCGCCGATCAGCAGCCCCTGGTTGGAAAGCGAATCCTGGAACGTCTTGGCCGTGCCCGAGAAGGCGGTCGAGATCGTCGGCGGCATGCCGATCTTGTCCTTCAGCGCGTTGATGTGGCTCACGCTGTCGCCGAGGGCCACGCCTTGCGGCAGATTGTAGGAGATGGTCACTGCCGGAAGCTGGCCGAGCTGGTTGACGGTCAAAGCACCGGCGGTCCGATCGACGCGGGCGAACGCACCGAGCGGCACCAGGCTGCCGCTCGCCGTTCTCACCTTGATGGCGAGCATCCGCTCGGGCGACCACTCGATCTTCGGGTCGAGCTCCATGATCACGTCGTAGCTATCGGCCGAGCCGAAGATGGTCGACACCTGTTGGGTGCCGAAACCGCCATAGAGACTGGAGCGCAGCGTGTCGGTATCGACACCGAGGTTCGCCGCCTTGTCGCGGTCGATCACCAGCGTTGCCTGTAGCGCGTTGTTCTGCAGGTCATTGGTGACGTCGGTGAAGGCGGCATGATCGGCGGCCATCGCGTCCGTCAGCCTTTGCGCCCAGACGTTCGTCAGGCCGGTATCGAGGCCCTGAACGGCAAGCTGGTAGGCACTCGCCGAAGAACGCGCGCCGAGCCGCAGGTTCTGCACCGGCTGCATGTAGGTTTCGATGCCGGGCACATTGGCAAGCTGGCGCCGCAGGTCCGTAAGCACCTTGTCGATGTTCGGTCGGTGGTCCTTGTCTTTCAGCTGCACAAACAGCTGGCCCTGGTTGAGCGCATTGTTTCCACTGCCCGCCGACCAACCGACATGCGCGACGTAGGGCGAATGGGTGAAGACATCCGCCACTTGCCCCTGCAGCTTCACCATCGCGTCAAACGAAATGTCCTGGCGCGCGATGGTCGTCACCGAGACCTGGCCGATATCCTCCTGCGGGAAGAAGCCCTTCGGCGAAATCTGGATCAGCCACACCGACAGCCCGGCGGTCACGAGGAAGACAAGGAAGACAAGGAAATTGTGGCGCAGGCAGAATGTCAGCAGCCTGTCATAGCCCCGCATGAAGACGTTTTGTCTATGGCCTTCGTGCGCTGCTTTCTGCTCGGCTTTCGATAATGACAACAGCCGCGAGCACAGCATCGGCGTCAGCGTCAGCGAGACGAACATCGACGCCAGGATGGCGACCGTCACCACCACCGCGAATTCGTTGAAGATGCGCCCGATCACGCCGCCCATCAAAAGCACCGGAATGAACACGGCGACCAGCGAGATCGAGATCGAGATGATGGTGAAGCCGATTTCGCGGGCGCCCTTGAGCGACGCCTCGAGGGCAGAGAGCCCGTCCTCCTCCATGTGGCGGAAAATGTTTTCGAGCATGACGATGGCATCGTCGACGACAAGGCCGACCGCCAATGTCAGCCCCATCAATGAGACGTTGTCGATGGAAAAGCCGAACAGGTACATCACGCCCAGCGTGGCGATGAGCGAAATCGGTACCGCCACCGCCGGGATGATCGTCGCCGTCACCCGGCGCAGGAACAGGAAGATCACCATCACCACCAGCGCGATGGTGAGCAGGAGCGTGAACTGCACGTCATCGACCGCCTCGCGGACCGATGTCGAGCGGTCGTTTAGCAACTGGATGCTCGCCGCTGCCGGCATCTGATCGTCGAAGGAAGGCAGCATCGCCTTGACGCGGTCGACGACGTCGACGGTATTGGCATCCGGCTGGCGCTGCACCGCCATAATGATGGCGCGGGTGCCGTCATACCAGCTTGCCGTCGTCGTGGTCTCGACCGAATCGATGACGCGGGTCACCTCACCGAGCCGCACCGGATGGCCGTTCTTGGTGGCGATGATGATGTTGGAGAATCCCGCCGCATCGGTCAGCTGCGTGTTCGCGGTGATCGTCAGCTGCTGTTTGTTGTTCTTGAGCACGCCGAGCGGCGTGTTGCTGTTGGCCGAGGCAATAGCCGTCTGCAGCTGGTCGATCGAGATGCCGCGTGCGGCGAGCGCCGTGGGATCGATCTGGACGCGTACGGCATATTTCTGCTGGCCGTAGATCGAAACCTGCGCAACGCCGTCGATCGTCGACAGCGACGGCGAAATCACATTCTCGGCAAACGCGTCGAGATCGGTCAGCGGAATTGTGTCGCTGACCAGCGACATCAGCAGGATCGGCGCGTCGGCTGGATTGACCTTGCGGTAGCTCGGCGGGCTGGTCATCTCCGGCGGCAATTGTCGTTGCGTGCGTGCGATCGCTGCCTGGACGTCGGCGGCGGCTGCATCGATGTCGCGGTTGAGCACGAACTGAATGGCGATCGAGGTCGAGCCGAGCGAGTTGGTCGTCGAGATCGAATCGATGCCTGCGATAGTGGCAAACTGCTTGATCAGAGGCGTTGCCACCGAGGTCGCCATGGTTTCCGGCGAAGCCCCGGGCAGCGAGGCCGAGACGTTGACAACCGGAAATTCGGCGCTTGGCAGCGCCGCGACCGGCAGGAATTTGTAAGCAAATAGTCCGCCCAGAACCAGGGCGAACGACATGAGCAGCGTGGCGACGGGCCTGCGGATGCAGAATTCGGAAATCATGGCTGTGTTCCGCCCGTCCGGTCAGCCTCGGCAACCTTCGGAGCCGCCTGATCGCCGGTGCCGGTCGAAGCCTTGCCTTCGCGCACCGCCGCGCCGTTCTTCAGTTTGGTCTGACCCTCGACGACGACACGCTCGCCGCTTTTCAATCCTTGGCTGATCGCGGTGTTGGTGCCTTCTGTCAGCGCGACCTGCACGGGCCGCATTTCAACGGTGTTGTCCGGCTTGATTACATAGACGAACGGGCCCTTCTGGCTGGGCTGGACGGCGACCGTCGGAACGGACGTCATTTGTGGCATGATCCCGGCATCGAGCACGACGTTGACGTATTGGCCCGGCCATAGCGAAAGATCGGCGTTGGGCACACTGGCCCGCGTTGCGATCGTGCCGGACGCCGTGTCTACGCTGGAATCGACGAAATCCAGCGTTCCCTTGCCGATCGGCTTCGGGTCGCCGTCCTTGGTCAGCGTCACCGCACCTTGCTGCGGCGCTGCCAGCGCCTTGTGCAGCAAGGCAAGATCGCTTTCGGGGAGATTGAAGTTCACCTGCAGCGGGTCGACCTGCGTGATCGTCACCAGTGGAGTCGACGTGCTGCTGCCGTTGCTGGTGGTGACGAGATCGCCGACGGCGACGTTGACTGCGCCAAGCCTGCCGGAGATCGGCGCCCTGATCGTGGCGAAGCCAAGCTGGATTTGGTCTGCATCGATCGTTGCCTTGTCGGCGTCGACGGTGGCCGCGGCGGATTTCTGCGCCGCGACGGCCTGATCGTAGGTCTGCTGTGTTCCGGCCTGCCTGGCGACGAGATTTTTGGCGCGCTGAAGATCGGCCGTGGCGCTGGCAAGCAGCGCCTGGTCTTTCGCGAGCGTCGCCTGATCGCGTGCCAGTTGTGCCTTCAACGAGCGATCGTCCAGCGAGAACAGAAGGTCGCCCGCCTTCACCATCTGTCCGTCCTTGACCGCGATTGCGACGATCTGACTCGATATCCGCGCGTTGATGCTGGCCACGGCAGGAGAGGACACAAAGCCGATGGCATAGCGCCGGACCGGGAAATCGGCCGTCGCAGCGGTGGCGGCAACCACCGAAGTCGTACGCGCGGCATTTGCCGCTGCAGCGGGCTTGTCCGCCGTCGCCGTCTGCTTCGCCGACAGCATCTGCTGAAGACCGCTCATTGCGCTGGGCGAAAGATAGAGCCACGCCGCGGCAACGCAGGCTGCAGCGATCACCGCTAATACGATCTTTCCGCGCATCGACAAAAGACCTCTCGATCCGACACGCCGCTATCCGGTGGCCGTAGTCTAGCTCAACTCGCAGCCTCTTGCCGCGCTTTTGCCAGATAATAGAGGATGCCGAAGGCGAAAAAGGGCCAAAACCCGTCATTACGAAGATTTAATGTGCAGTGCACAATAGAACGGCAGCTAACGCAGCATCGGCCACAGCGTCGCCGCAAGCATCACACCCATGACGATGTTGAACCATTTGAGCCGCACCGCATCCGCCAGAAAGCCGCGCAGCGCCATGCCGAAACCGGCCCAGGTCGAAATGCTCGGCAGCATGACGACGGCGAAAGCGGCTGCGATCAGCACCACCGACACAAACGGGCGTTCCGGACTGGTATAGACGGCCATGGCTGTAATCGCCATCACCCAGGCCTTGGGATTGACCCACTGGAATGCCGCAGCCTCGATGAAGCGCATCGGCTGGCCCTTCGTCTTGTCTTCGCCGCCGAGCGAGCGCGACATGGCGATCTTCCAGGCGAGATAAAGCAGGTAGAGGCCGCCAGCGATCTTCAACCCGGTATGCAGCACCGGAAAGGTCGTCAACACGGCGCCAAGCCCGAAGCCTACGGCAAGCAACAGCACGAGGAAGCCGAAGCCGATGCCGAGCATGTGTGGCACGGTTTTGACCAAGCCGAAATTCACGCCCGAGGCCAAAAGCATGAAATTGTTCGGACCCGGCGTGATCGAGGTCACGAAGGCATAAACCAGCAGAGCAAGGAATGCATCGAAGGTCATGGAGGATCGCAAAGATCAATAATATTGAAATACTGACTTAAATCGATGAGGTGCTGAGTGCAAATGCAATTCGTTGGTCCACGCGCGCCCAGCGTTCTTTCATATCTTAGGCCAATATCCGCTGAGAACATCTATCTGCGGTAGGGCTGCACCGACCATAGATCTGAATCCGGGGCAGTTTCGCGCTGACGGCGCACGCGTCGCAGCCCTTTGCGTCTCGGCGTATTCTCCGGAATCTTGACGCTGTGCGCCAGACCCAGGATCGCCAGAACCTGAATGAATAGCCAGCCGAGATCGATCTGTCCGTGTTCCAAACCAAGCCGTGCAGACTCGGGAAACGCGTGATGGTTGCCGTGGAAACTCTCGCCGAACGTTACCAGCCCGAAACGCGGCAAATTGTATCCTTGCACGGCAACGTCGTCGACGCGCCATCCTTGCTCCCCATCTCGGTGCGCAAAATGCCCAACCAACCAATGCCCGGTAAGCGACACTGAAACGCGCACCGCGATTCCCCATACCACCCAATCCCAGCCGCCAAACGCGAAAAAGAGGATCGCCCAGGGCAGTTGTTGCAGCATCCAGGTGCGTTCGACGAACTTGTAGAACGGGTCATTCCTAATCGAGGGTTCGATGATGAAGGTGGGTGGATTGCGCAAAGCGACCGCGCAATGCATCTGCCAGAAGGCATCGGTGAAAAATGGCCGACGATGAGCATGGAGATCGTGACATGCGGTCTGGCGCTGAGCCCAGTCACGAATATCGTGAGCATAGATCATCCCAAAAGGACCGGCCATGCCGACGAGCACGCCAAGGTAGACCAGCGCATGCTCGACCCAGATATGAACCTTGAACGACCGGTGGATGAGCAGACGGTGCATCCCCACCGAGTGTCCGGCGCAGATTGTCGCCGCCGTTGTCGCAACGAATAAGGCGAAGGCACTCCAGCTAAATGTCATCGGTCCCAACACAATGGCGGCGATCGTCATCGCCCCGACCCAGATCGACTTTGCCGGCACCCACACGACTTTGCCGTCTTCGGCGTCACTGTCCTGTTGGGAAATCATTCTGCCCGTGGATATGGTTTTCATCGGTACCCCTCCTCCTGCATGAACATTTCCGGACCACAGCCTTGCCTTCTGGCGCGTCGTCCGTTACTTAGGCAGTAAGCTAATCGTCTACTACTGCGAATTAGGTATTTAGGCAATAGTCTAAATGAAAATAAGAAAAGCGGACCGAGGCGCAGCCAACGCCTCGGCATCACAAGGTGGCAGACAGTGATCGAAGATGCAGAGCACGCAGCGGATGCCGAAACGGCTGCTCACGCAAATGGCGCGATACAGCGCGTGTTTGAAGCGCTATCTTCAGCGCCCCGGCGCAAGATCCTCGCCTATCTTGCGCACTCTTCCCTAACGGCGGGCGAGATCGCGGCGCGCTTCGAGATGTCGAAGCCGTCGATCTCGCAGCATTTGAGCATTCTGGAGACGGCCGGGCTCATCGCCAAGGAGCGGCACGGACAGTTCATCCACTATTCTCTGGTCCAGAACAATCTTGTGAACACGCTGAATGGATTTGTTCAGGATGTCTGCCCGGTATCGCGCCCTATCAAGAGAGAAAGCAAAGAACTTGGTCGAGGCGAGGCAGCGCAAAGATCGCACTTGCGCAAATCTGAAAAGCCCTAGCGGCTTTGCATCGTTTTCATGAGCGCCTTGGCGTATCGGCAGGCGTCAAATTCCACAGCGATCTCGCAAGACTTTTTGTAAGCGGCCATCGCCTCGGCTTCGTCCGCAGAGACGCCTTCACCATGCTGAAGGGCGCTGCCATACATGGTGCAACCCCAGGCATCGCCCTCATTGCAGCTCAGCTTGAATGTGCGATAAGGGCAAGATTCGTTTGCACTACCGGCGGCAAGCAGTTTGTTTAGCCCAAGCCGACCCAAGAGAATTCCCGCGCCGCGATTTGTGCAGCCGCCGATACTGCCAGTAGCGCAGGCCTGGGCGAACATCTCCTCGGTCCATTGCTTGTCTTCTGGCGAGTGCTCCTGGATGACCCTGGCCGTCTCGAAACAGGCTTCGCCCCTGCGTCCGTCGAAACACCGCCTGGCACAGGCCAAGACGTCTTTCTCACAACCTTGGTAATCTATTCCCGGCGTGGAAAAGAGCGCGTCATCGGCGCCCGACGCCCTGCGCCAAATATCGGCCGGGCATTGTTGGAAATAATAGCTCGGTGTGCCCCTGCGGTCGATTTCTTCAAACAATTTCGGCAGCACTGACTTGTCGAATACCGGCTCCTGGCTGGCCGCCGCCGTCGTGACCGCAAGAACGATTGCGCCGGCGCCTGCTCGAATTGCCGCCGCGAGCATCATGATCACATCCCTTGCGGGCCGCGGTTCATCGCCGCCACCCCGGTACGGCAGATCTCGACCAGCCCGAGCGGTTTCATGATGGCGATGAACTGATCGAGCTTGGAGCCCTTGCCGGTGATCTCGAAGATGAAATGCTCGGTGTTGGCATCGATGACGCTGGCGCGGAATGCATCGGCGAGCCGGAGCGCCTCGACGCGGGCTTCGCCGGTGCCGGCGACCTTGACCAGCGCGAGTTCCCGCTCCAATGGCCGCTCCTGTCCGAATTCCTGCGACCGCACGGTGAGATCGACGACGCGGTGCACCGGCACGATGCGCTCGAGCTGGTGCTTGATCTGCTCCAGCACGTGCGGCGTGCCGCGCGTCACGATGGTGATGCGCGACAGGTGCTTTTCGTGCTCGGTTTCCGAGACCGTCAGGCTCTCGATGTTGTAGCCACGTCCGGAAAACAGGCCGATGACCCGCGCAAGCACGCCCGGCTCGTTGTCGACCAGGACCGAAAGCGTGTGGTTCTCTGGTTTTTCCGTCTCCTTGGCGATGAAATAGGCGGAGCCGGTCGGTTGCAACTGTGCGTTCATGACATGAATCTCGATTTCAAACTTTTGCGCTAATCTGCTGTTTTCGCACAGCTTCCTTGAACCAGACTACACCAGTTCCCTACCCTTGGCGTCGATCGCGTTGGCCACAGCTTCGTCCGTCGCCTCGTCCGGCAACAGCATCTCGTTATGCGCCTTGCCGGACGGGATCATCGGGAAGCAGTTGGCGAGCGTCGCCACGCGGCAGTCGAACAGGACGGGCTTCTTGACCGCGATCATCTCCTTGATGGCATCATCGAGTTCGTCCGGCTTGTCGCAGCGAATGCCGTGGCCGCCATAGGCTTCGGCGAGCTTGACGAAATCCGGCATCGCCTCGGTGTAGGAGTGCGACAGCCGGTTGCCGTGTAGCAGCTGCTGCCACTGCCGCACCATGCCCATATACTGGTTGTTGAGGATGAATATCTTGATCGGCGCCTCGTGCTGCACCGCGGCGCTCATCTCCTGCATCGTCATCTGCACCGAGGCGTCGCCGGCGATATCGATGACCAGCGCATCCGGGTGCGCGATCTGCACGCCGAGCGCGGCCGGCAGGCCGTAGCCCATCGTGCCCAGTCCGCCGGAGGTCATCCAGCGGTTCGGCTTCTCGAAATGATAGTGCTGCGCCGCCCACATCTGATGCTGGCCGACCTCGGTGGTGATGTAGGTGTCGAGGTCCTTGGTCAGCGCATAGAGCCGCTGGACGGCGTATTGCGGCATGATCACCTCGTGGTTCATCTTGTAGGCGAGCGAATCGCGCGCGCGCCATTTGGCAATCTGCTCCCACCACGGGTGAAGCGCTTTCTTGTCGGCCTTGGCGGTTGCCCGCCACAGCCGCACCAGATCCTCCAGCACACGCCCGACATCGCCGATGATCGGCACGTCGGTGTGGACGTTCTTGTTGATCGACGACGGGTCGATGTCGATGTGGATCTTCTTCGAATTCGGCGAAAACGCCGTCAGCCGCCCGGTGATGCGGTCGTCGAAGCGCGCGCCGATGCAGAGCATGACGTCGCAATCGTGCATCGCCATGTTCGCTTCATACGTGCCGTGCATGCCGAGCATGCCCATCCAGTTCTTGCCCGACGCCGGATAGGCGCCGAGGCCCATCAGCGTCGAGGTGATGGGAAAGCCGGTGAGGTCGACCAGCTCGCGCAGCAGATGGCTCGCCTCCGGGCCGGAATTGATGACGCCGCCGCCCGAATAGATGATCGGCTTTCGGGCAGCCCCCATCAGCTCGACCGCCGCCTTGATCTTTTCCAGATCGCCCTGGACCTTCGGTTGGTAGCTGGTGCGCGGCGCCGTCTGCGGCGGGACATAGATACCCCTGGCGAACTGCACGTCCTTCGGGATGTCGACGACGACCGGACCGGGGCGCCCTGTCGTTGCCACATGGAAGGCCTCGTGGATCGTTGCCGCGAGCTCGTTGACGTCCTTCACCAGCCAGTTGTGCTTGGTGCAGGGCCGCGTGATGCCGACCGTGTCGCACTCCTGGAACGCATCCGAGCCGATCAGCGAAGTCGGCACCTGGCCGGTCAGGCAGACCAGCGGGATCGAGTCCATCAGCGCGTCCTGCAATGGCGTCACCGCATTGGTGGCGCCCGGCCCTGAGGTCACCAGCATGACGCCGGCCTTGCCAGTCGAGCGCGCATAGCCTTCCGCCGCGTGGCCCGCGCCCTGCTCGTGGCGGACGAGGATGTGCTCGACCTCGTCCTGCTGGAAGATTTCATCGTAGATTGGCAGAACCGCGCCGCCCGGATAGCCGAAAACATGCTTGACGCCATTGTCCTTCAGCGCCTGCACCACCATTTCGGCACCCGTCATTTCGCTCCTTGGCATTTCAGTTCTTGGCATTTCGCGCCGCTCATTCTGTCCACTGCTCATCGTTCTGGTCCCGTACTGTTCGCCATCTGGCGATTGCTCGTCGTTTAGTCGTGTTTCGGGCAATAAAAAAGGCCCCCGAGGGAGCCTGTGTCTTGCGCATGGGAGGTCACCGCCCGGCGGTTACACCGCCTTGCCCACGCGCTTTCCTACGAGAATGAGTGCCTTTTTCATGGTGGCGGACAATAGAATTGGTTTGACGCCGCTGTCAACGGCGAATGTGCACTTGGCCTGACGTCGGCACATCCGCCCATTATGCACCCGCGCCGCCTTTCCGCCGCGCGGGTCTTCCGTTTCAGGCGCAGAGCACCACACCCCTCGCCTTGGCCCAGCGCTCGATGATCTTGCGCTCCTCGAGCGAGGCGAGACGATTGCCGAAACCGCGCACCTGCATCGCACGGTTTTGCGGGTCGAGTTCGATCGTCAGCAACCGCTCGATCTTGCCGAGCGCCGAGCGCCGCAGCACCCAGATCGAGGCATTGCCGGCGATGCATTTGGCCGCGTATATCGAGACGCAATGATGCATCGCCCGGCTCTCGGCGACCAGATCCTCAGCTGTCTTCAACTGACGGACGAAGAAACGCTCGCCATGCGCCTTTGCCTCCTTGGTCGACGGCTGCCAGTCCCAGTCGTCCAGGCACGAGCCGTCCCAGGCGCGACCCTGCGACTGCGTCCCGGCAGTACGCGTGGTCCGCCCGGCAGCGCGGCGGCGCATTGCCTCGATGCGTTCGATCGCGGCAATGTCTCGATGCCATTCCAGCATCTGCCGACGCAGCGAGGCAAGCGTGCGACCCTTCAGGCTGTACGCCGCATCGCGCTGGTGCACGGCGCCGATATAGTCGCAAAGATCGTCGATCTCCTCCTTCGACGCGGGTTGCCCGCAGAAGAACCGTGTCACCTCGCGCCAGAAGGCCAGATCGTTACGTGGCGTGCGCGCGATTTTCGACTTGGCAAGTCGGGCCGCCAACCCGGAATCATCCGTGTAGGACCGGGCGATCACGACCCAAAATGCCTCGTCGAACGTGAAATCGCCGGGCAAGTTCAAGAAGCAATGCACCTCCTTGCGAGACAGCCACGCACAGGCGCCCGCCTTGTAGAGCGAGTCACCACGCGCCACTGCGATATACCAAGCCTTGCGAAGCGCAATCTCGCCGGCATGCAACCCCGAGCTGTCCAGCCAGATCCCCTCGAGCGCGGCTGTAACCGGGTAGCGCGCATAGAGATGACGCGCCGCGGCCAGCCGCAGCCGCGCGGGGTCGCGCGTCTTCAGCTTTGGACGCCACAGCGCGCCGTCGCGGATCGTCATGCCGGCAAATCCCCGACGTGCCTCGTCGAGCGCCCGCTCGAAATCCGGAGCGGGACGCGGGACGGGAAAAACCCGCCGCAGCGTTACGGCATATGCTTCAATGCGTTCGCGCTCGGCATCCTGCCTGCGCTGGATCATGGACTTTGCCACGGCCGTTCTTCCTGATTGGAACCCTGTCAGCCGCACGCAATTCCAGCGTCGGCACGGAATGTGTCGATCTGGATCGCCGGGTCATTGACAGGTCTCCTTTCAGGACGACGGATCAGAATGGGCGGCTTCTCTAAGCTCGCCGCCAATTTGACGCAAGAGCTATTCTTTCCATGCCCGCGATGGTCTGACGGGTGTTGCAAAGGTGCATCGTTGTCGCCATCAGCGTGTCCGGCCGACGCGTTTCCAGTAGATGAGGGTGCCTGTGAGCCCGCCATGCGGCTTCAGCGCATAATCCGGTATTTCGCCGGCCAGCGTGAAGCCGAGCTTTTCATAGAGGCCGGAAGCCCCCTCCTCTTTTGCCGTGTCGAGGACCAACAGCGTGCGGCCTTTCTCCACGGCAACGGCTTCCGCCGCCTCCATCAGGCGGGTTGCGATGCCCTTGCCGCGATAATCGAGGCGGGTCATCAGCTTGGCGATCTCGGCCCGGCGCGGCTGGTTGGGCGGGCAGTCGAGCAGCAAGGTGACGGTGCCGACCAGAGCCTCGCCGTTCCAGGCCCCAAGCACCGCCCTTTCGCCTCTGGCGGCCGCCTGAAGCGACCTGTTCCAGAAGGCCGCGGCCATCTCCGGCGCCAACGGATGCGTGAAGCTGACCGAGCCGCCCGCAGCGACTGTCCCGATCAGCAGTTCCGTCAGCATTTTTTGCGTTCCGTCAGCATTGCTGAGTGGCCTGATTTCGATCGAACTCATGTCGTTCCCCTGTCGCCGTCCGTCAGTCGAAACGACTGGTCCGCTTCCGCTTCCTGGCCCGCCGGATTTCCGCGATGCGATCGGCGTCTTCCTCTTGCAGATGTCGCCCGCGTTCCAGCAGTTCGAGCGTGTATTCCTCATAGGTCAGGCCCAGCCGCTCGGCCTTGTGCAGCCGCATCAGCATGATCTCGCGGCTCGGCACTTTCCATGCCTGGGCATGGGCGGTCCGCCAGGCAAGAAAGACATAGGGGTCGCCCTTGCCCCAGGGCGGACCGTCATAGTCGTCGAGCGGCGGACCGCCATTGTCGCAGCGTTTTGGACGGCGCGCCTTCACCTCAGCTCCTGGCCAACGCAACCAGATAGTCGGCGGCGTCCGGCCCCGGAGCGTGAAAGACGCAATCGGATGGCGCGCCGAGCGCCAGGCAGTCGCCCGGTTCGAGCCGGTGAACGATGTCCCCCTCGGTGAATTCCAGCCGCCCGGAGATCAGCCATATCTGTTGCCTGATGAAGGCATAAGAGGCCGCCGGGAAACTTACCTTGGCGCCGGCCGGCAACTGGATCCGGATCAGTTCGAGGGGTATGTCGGAGACCGGCGAAAGATGCCGCCGCACATAACCCGTAGCCGGATCGCGCCAGAGCGGCTGGTCACGTTCGCGAAGCAGGCCACCGCCCTGCAATTCCGCCCTTGCGATCAATGTGGACAGCGTCATGCCGAAGGCGGCCGCAATACGCACAAGGAGTGCCGCCGTCGGGCTGGTCATGCCGCGTTCTACCGTGCTCAGCATGGCTTTCGAAACATTGGACCGCTCCGCCAGCTCTGCCAGGGACCAGCCTCGAGCCACTCTTTCGGTATGTATTCTTCTGCCGATGGTCGAGGAGATGTCGTTCGCTATATCATCCATTAATCCAATATATCGAAATTCTTCTACAGAGCAACGGCCGTTTCATCCAGTTTTCGCAAACTCCTTAATGTCCGCTAAACCATCCGGCCTCATCCCACCTTAACCCCGTTCGCCTAGGCTCATCGCTTGGGAAAAGGGGACCGGCGTATCCATGCTCGTTGAACGCGAAGCCTCCATTGGGGAACCGACTTTGCTGGAGCGCCGCAGGGCGGAGCAGAACGACAAGCGCATTCTGGGCAATGTCGTGCAATGCGACGGCGCGCGCGCCACCATCAGCGCCTATGCCGACGATATCGAAGGCACGGTCACCGGCCTGTGGAGCGTCGGCAAGATGATCTCGATCAATCTCGGTACATCACGAACCGTCGGCCTGGTCTATGAAATCGGCAAGTCGGATCGTGCGTGGAGCAGCGAGGGCCAGAATCCGATCGAGGTCAGCATCGAATTGATCGGCGAGGTGCGCGACGGGGCCGAACCCGGCGCGAAGCCGATCTTCGACCGTGGCATCACAACCTACCCGCATATCGGCGCCATTGCCCATCGTATCCGCAGCCGCGACCTGCAGGCCGTCTACGATCTCGCAGGTCGTCATTCGATCACCATCGGCACGCTGTCGCAGGACGAGGCGATCGACGCCAATATCGCCATCGACGATACGCTGGCGCGGCATTTCGCCATTGTCGGCACCACCGGGGTCGGCAAATCGACCGCCGTGTCGCTGCTCTTGCGCAAGTCGATCGCCGCCCGGCCCGACCTGCGCGTGCTCATCCTCGATCCACACAACGAGTTCGCCGCGTCGTTGCCCGAACATTGCGTCAGGGTCGATTCGACGACGCTCGACCTGCCCTTCTGGATGTTCAAGCTAGAGGAATTTGCCGAGGTGCTGTTTCGCGGCCGCGAGACGGTCCCGGAAGAGGTCGACGCCTTGCGCGATCTCATCCCCGCGGCCAAGAACCTCTACCGCAATCCGAACTCCGGCAACTATCTACGGCGCAGCACCGATGCGCTGACCGCAGACGCGCCGGTGCCCTATCGCATTGCCGACCTCATCAAGCTGGTCGACGAGCGCATGGGGCTGCTGGAAAGCAAGAACGATCGCCCGACCCTCAGGTCACTGAAGACACGTATCGAATCGGCGGCATCCGATCCGCGCTACCGTTTCATGTTCAACTCGCGCCTGATCGAGGACACCATCCACGAGACGATCGGCAACATCTTCCGCGTGCCGCATCACGGCCGCCCGGTGACCTGCTTCGAAATGGCCGGCATGCCGTCCGAGGTGGTCAATTCCGTTTGCTCGGTCCTGGCGCGGCTGGCCTTCGACCTGGCGTTGTGGAGCGAAGGCCGCCTGCGGCTGCTCTTCCTGTGCGAGGAAGCGCATCGTTATATGCCGGCCGATCCGCGCCTCGGTTTCGCGCCGACGCGGCACGCGCTGTCGCGCATCGCCAAGGAAGGCCGCAAATATGGCTGTTATCTCGGGGTCGTCACCCAGCGCCCGGGCGAACTCGACCCGACCATCCTGTCGCAGTGCTCGACGTTCTTTGCCATGCGGCTCGCCAACGAGCAGGACCAGGCGATCATCCGCTCGGCGATCGCCGATTCCTCGGCTTCGACGCTGGCGTTCCTGTCTTCCATGGGCCAGCGCGAGGCTATCGCCTTCGGGGAAGGCGTGGCGACGACGATGCGGATGAAGTTTGAAAAGCTCTCCGAGGATTTGATCCCCGGCACCGCCAAACGCGAGAATGCCTTGCCGTCCGAAACCGGCGACGAGGTCGACCTCGTGGCGATCGTCGAACGGCTGCGCAACGTGCCGAAATCACAACAGGCAATGCCTTTCGCGGAAGTCGTCGATCCGGGCCGGCAGGCCGGCGATTCGGACTATCGCAAGCCGTCGGCCGCACGCACCCAGCGAAACGACGATTTCGACTTGCGCTACGGCCTCAAGCCGGCGACCTTCGGCCTGCGTCCCCAGAATGATTGAGCCGAGCGACTTTTAGGCAGCGCGCGCAGATATCAAAGCTGAGTTTCGATGGCTGTCTTGTCTATAACTGACCACACCTGGCGAATTTTCCCTCTCTGAAACTCATAAAATACGTTCTCGGCAAACGAAATTCTCTTCCCGCTTACATCGAGCCCAAGGAACGTTCCCCTTGGCGCGCAGTCGAAGCTTAGCCGGCTCGCTACATAAGGCGGATCGGCAACCAATAGCTGAATGTTGAAATAAAGGTCCGGAATTTCGTCGAAGTCTCTCACCAACATTTCGAGATAGCCGGACAATCCGAGCTTGCGACCGTTGTGGGTCACTTCATCATGAACAAACCGCCCCAGATTTGGCCAATCCTGCTTGTTCAGGCATGCAATATAGCCTCGGTAAAGACCGGAGAGATCGGATTTAGTCACGGCAACACCTCTATTTCCGGCAAGCCCCGCAAAGGCAGCATCTCAGCTTGACGGGGTGATGTCGGTCTGCGTGCACCGGAAACGAAGAAGACGATACCAGACGGCCGGCATCACGAATTCAATGACGGAATTTCAGGCACAGACGCGGTTGCGCCCTTGCCTCTTCGCCTCATAGAGCTGGCGATCGGCACGTCGATAGAACTCCTCGGCGGTTTCCTTGCGATCCCAGACGGCAAGCCCGACGCTGGTGGTGATTTTCAGTCGGACGTTGCCCGTCAGCACCGACATGTTCGCGATCGCCTTGCGGATGCGCTCGGCGAATTTGGATAGCAGCTCGGCGTCCATATTGGGCGTGACCACCGCGAACTCCTCGCCGCCCAGGCGCGCCACCACGTCGTGATAGCGTGTCATGTCCTTGAGACAGTTGGCGACCGCCCGCAACACCTCGTCGCCGACATCGTGGCCGTGGCTGTCGTTGACCTGCTTGAAATGGTCGAGGTCGAGGATCATCAGCCCTACTGGTTTCTCGATGCGACGGAACTCTTCGAGATATTCCTTCAGCGCATCGTCGAAATAACGCCGGTTCTGCATGCCGGTGAGGCTGTCGGTGAGCGCCGCATGCTCCAGCGTCTCCGAACGCGCACTGAGCGAAACGGTCATGGCGCGCAGCTTGCCTTCTTCCGTCGCCTGCTTTCGGATCAGCGGGTAGATGAAGAAAATGCCGAAGAACAGCGCAGTCGCCAACAGCACGCCCGTCGCAAACAGCAGCTTGTTGAGATAGACGATTTCATCGAGTTTTGAAGGCGTATTGCTAATGTCGGCGGCCAGGGTTTGCAGGAGCCCATAGGCGTAAAGCGTCACCAGGCCGGCGGCCAGGATCACAAAAATAAAGACGAAAAAGGCTGATTCCGCCTTGTGGAAACGCATCTGCTCCCCGTTGGAAAGTTCGTAGCGATCTTATGGCATGCGGGAACTTACGGACAGTTAACCTGGACAACTTCAACGCGAAATGTCCCCTCGGTGTCGACTTTTCAGGTTGCGCTCGAAGGAGGGAGTGAGAGCATCGAGTCGATCCCCCCATCAGGACGCAATCTCTGCCATTCCGGGCCCAATTGGTGCCTGAACCAGGTCGCCTGCCGTTTGGCATATTGCCGCGTCGCGATTTTCGCGCGCTCGATGGCCTCGGGAAAACTGAAGGCGCCGGCCAGCGCGGCCTGAAGCTCGCGAACACCGATTGCTTTCATCGCCGGCAGGTCGGGATCGAGGCCGAGCGCTGAAAGTTGTTTCACCTCGTCCAGTGCCCCCTCATCCAGCATGCGGTCGAAGCGGGCATCGATCCGCTCCACCAGAGCCGCTCGCTCCGGCTCGATGACGAAAAAACGCGCGCTGCTGCCGTCGATCAACGGCCGGCCACGCGCGGCCTGCCAGTCCAGGATGGAACGGCCCGACGCGTCGAGCACCTCCAGCGCCCGCACGATGCGCTGGCCATCCGTCGGCTTCAGCATCATGCCGGCCGCAGAATCCTCGCGCAACAGGATGCGGTGCAATCTCACTGCGCCCTGTTCCTGGAGCTCGTAGCGCCAGCGGTCGCGGATCGACTTCGGAATGTCGGGCATCTCCGAGATACCTTCCGTGAGCGCCCGGAAATAAAGCCCGGTTCCGCCGACGAAAATCACTGGCCGCTCCGAAAGCGTGCCGTCGTCGATCAGCTTTATGACATCACGCAACCAGGCGCCGGTTGAATAGGCGGTGGACGGATCGACGTGTCCATAAAGAAAGTGGGGAACGCGGGCGAGTTCGGCAGGACCAGGCCGCGCCGTCAGCACGTCGAGCACCGAATAGCCTTGCATGGAATCGGTGTTGACGATGACACCGCCATTGCGCTCGGCGAGGTCGAGTGCGAGCGCCGACTTGCCGCTGGCGGTCGGCCCGGCTATCAGGATCGCGTTCTTCACGCGGCCTTCGCCCGCCTGTCCGCTGGAATTTTCGATGCTGCTGATCGCCACGCTTCTATCCCATCCCGCCGGCCGCGCATTGACGTCGACGCTAGCGAATATGGCCTCGCGGTCGGTCGGCGCAAGCGCTGTTCGCTGGCTGGCCGAAGGCATCGCCTGCGAGCTCGACTTGCCGGAGACCGCCGACGCTTCCGAAATAACGGCGCGCCTGCGTGCCGCGCTGGCTTCCGAACCGATCGACGTGGCCGTCCAGCCGGCCGAGAACAGGCGCAAGAAGATCCTGATCGCCGACATGGATTCGACGATGATCGACCAGGAATGCATCGACGAGCTTGCCGACGAGATCGGCGTCAAGGATCGCGTCGCCGCCATCACGGCGCGATCGATGAACGGCGAGATCGCATTCGAGCCGGCCTTGCGCGAGCGCGTGGCGCTGCTCAAGGGTCTCGATGCCGCAATCATCGACCGCATCATCGACAATCGCCTGACGCTAGCCTCCGGCGGCCGCACGCTCGTCCAGACAATGGCGGCCAATGGCGCCTGGACGGCGCTGATCTCCGGTGGTTTCGACATCTTCACCACCCGCATCGCAGCATTGCTCGGCTTTCACGAAAATCGCGCCAACCGCCTGATCGAGCAGGATCGCCGCTTCACCGGCCTGGTCGCCGAACCGATCCTCGGCCGCGCCGCCAAGGCCGAAGCCCTTATCGAGATTTCCGCCGGCCTCGGCCTGACGCCTGCCGATGCCATTGCCGTCGGCGACGGCGCCAACGATCTCGACATGATCCGTCTTGCCGGCATCGGCGTCGCCTTGCATGCCAAGCCGGCCGTCGCAGCCGAGGCAAAGATCCGCATCGACCACGGCGACCTCACCGCCTTGCTTTATCTGCAGGGTTATCGCCGGGAGGAATTTGTCGAATGACGCCGATCCGCACCGAGCGCCTGATCCTGCGCAACTGGGAAGATCGTGACCGCGAGCTCTTCCATCGCATCAATTCCGACGAGTTGGTCATGGAATTCTTTCCGTTTCGCCGCGACCGTGCCCAGTCGGACACCAAGATGGAGGAGTTGCGCGCGGCTATCGATCGCGACGGCTTCGGCTTCGCGGCCGCTGAGATCGCAGCCACAGGCGAATGCATCGGCTTCGTCGGCATAACCCGAACTGATCATTTGCCATTCCTGCCGCCCGGCACGATCGAGATCGGCTGGCGGCTGGCACCCGAATTCTGGGGCCGCGGCTATGTCACCGAAGCAGCCGAAGCCTGGCTCACCTATGGCTTTGAAAGACTTGGCCTCGACGAAATCGTGTCCTTCGCAGTCAAGGATAACAGCCGGTCCACTGCCGTTATGGAGCGCCTGGGCATGATCGCCGACCCCGCCTCCGATTTCGACCATCCCGGTGTTCCGGACAGCCACACCGCACTCAGGCGACATGTCTTCTACAGGCTGTCACGCACAGACTGGCAGGCAAGAAAAAGAGCGGCCCGCTAGCCGCCCTTTTTCGTTTCAAGATCAGAGCATTGCAGGCTCTTCCGGACTCAATCCATCCGGATTGTCACAAACCTCAGCTCGCCCGTCTTCGACGCCAGCATCAACAGCGCGTTCTTGCGCCCCTGCTCCTTCAGCGCGCCGATCCGGTCCATGACGTCCTTGGGCGTTGCGACCGATTCCTGCGCGATCTCGGTGATCACCTCGCCCGGCTGGATGCCGCGTTCGGCAGCCGCCGAATCCTTGGAGACGTCGGTCACGACGACGCCGGAGACGTCGGCGGCGATGCCGAATTTCGTGCGCGTCTCCTCATTGAGCTCGCCGATCGTCATGCCGAGCACGGCAGCCGTCGAAACCGCAGGCGCCTTGTCGGCATCGTCCTGGTCGGCGTTGCCGTTTTCACCGCCGCTGGCAAGCTTTTCGCCGTCCTCGAGCCGGCCGAGCGTTACCTTGACGGTCTGCTCGACCCCTTTGCGCACGATGATCACGTCGACCGCCTTGCCGACCGGGCTCTCCGCCACGACGCGTGGCAGGTCGCGCATTTCATGGATGTCCTTGCCGTCGAACTTGATGATGACGTCGCCGGCCTGGATGGTGCCGTTGTCGACCGGCCCGCCCTTGATAACGCCGGCGACCAGCGCGCCCTTGGCGGTCGCCATGCCCAGGCTTTCGGCAATGTCGTCGGTCACCGGCTGGATGCGCACGCCGAGCCAGCCGCGCCGCGTCTCGCCGAACTGGCGAAGCTGGTCGACGACGCCCGAGGCAAGCTGCGACGGGATCGAGAAGCCGATGCCGATCGAGCCGCCCGATGGCGAGATGATTGCCGTGTTGATGCCGATGACCTCGCCGCTGCTGTTGAACAGCGGTCCGCCGGAATTGCCGCGGTTGATCGCGGCATCGGTCTGGATGAAGTCGTCATACGGGCCGGAATTGATGTCGCGATTGCGTGCCGAGACGATGCCGACCGTCACCGTGCCGCCGAGACCGAACGGATTGCCGATCGCCATCACCCAGTCGCCGACACGCATCGTGTTGGAATCGCCGAACTTCACCGCCGTCAGCTTGTGCCCTTTCGGATCGACCTTCAGCACCGCGACATCGGTCTTGGTGTCGGTGCCGACCAGCGTCGCCTTGAGCGTCACCCCATCGGAGAAATTCACCTCGATGTCGTCGGCATCGGCAATGACGTGGTTGTTGGTCACCACGATGCCCTGCTCGGCGTCGACCACGAAGCCGGAGCCCAGCGACTGCACCTTTTGCCCGCCGCCGCCCTTGTCGCCGCCACGGTTCTTGAAGAAATCGTCGAAGAAGTCCTGGAAGGGCGAGCCCTCCGGCAGCTGCGGCATCGGCACTGCGCCCGGCCCTTCAGTGCCTTTAACAGTCTGCGACGTCGAGATGTTGACCACGGCGCCAAGCAGGCCGGCGGCGAGATCGGCAACCGAGGGCGGCCCGTCGGCTGCCATCGTCGGCGCCACGAACGACGGAACGGCAATGGCGCCGACCAGAAGCGCAGCGGCCCCGGCGATGAACGTCCGCCTCGCTGCACGCAGAAGGGTGGTGGATGTCATCGAAAGGCCTCCGGGTGTTCTGAAAAAAGCGCTTCGGCAAAAAACGCCGCGTCGCGTCATGTTGGCAAGAAATAAGGCACGTTTGCGGCTATGGCTACCGCCAGAGAATAAATCCTCTGTTACGCCGGCTATCCCTGCACCGGCCCTACTGGCCGGTGCTTGGCTGAGCCGCCGGTGGCGCGGGAGCGGCAGGTGCTGGCGGTGCTGCCGCCGGTGCCGCAGGCGTTTCCTTGCTGTCCGGGTCGCGGAAGAAGCGGAAGAACTCGGAATTCGGCGACAGCACCATCGTCGTTCCTGCGCTGTTCAGCGCCGTGCCATAGGCATTCATCGACCGGTAGAAATCGAAGAAGGCCGGATCGCGCTGATAGGCCCCGGCAAACGTCGCGCTGCGCTGGGCTTCACCTTCACCGCGCAGGATTTCAGACTCTTTCTGCGCTTCGGCGACGATTTCGACCACTTCGCGGTCGGCGCGAGCCCTGATCCGCTGCGCTGCCTCGTTGCCGCGCGCCCTCAGCCGCTCGGCTTCGGCGAGACGTTCGGCCTTCATGCGGTCGAAGGTCTGCTGCGAGACTTCGGCCGTGAGATCGGTGCGGCGGATGCGGACATCCTCGATCTGCAGGCCAAGCGAGGTGGCATCAGGCCTCAGCTGATCGCGCACCTCGCGCATCATCACGGCGCGCTCTTCCGAGAGTGCCGCCTCGAAGTCGCGCAGGCCGTAGACGCGGCGCAAGGCAGCGTCGAGACGCGTCCTCAGCCGGGCCTCGGCCAGTTCGATCTGGCCGGAAACCGCGGCGCGGAACACACGCGGGTCCGAGATACGATAGGCGATAAAGGCATCGACCTCATAGAATTTGCCGCCCGAAACCTGGACACGGATGTTGTCGAGGTCGAAGCGCAGGACCCTGTTTTCGATCAGCTGGACGGTGTCGGCATCGAAGAAGGAGAATGGCGCCTTGAAATAGATGCCCGGCTGGTTCTTGACGTCGACGATTTCGCCGAACCTGAGCACCAGCGCCTGCTGGCGCGCATTGACGACGAAGACCGACGAATAGAGCAGGAACAGGATGACCGCGGCGATGACCGCAATGACGGGAAGACGGTTGGCCATCACTGGTTTCCTCCGGTGGCCGGTGCCGGCGCCTTCTGCTGCAATGCCGGCAGCGGCAGGTAGGGAACCACGCCTTGCCCGTTGCCTTGCTCGACGATGACCTTGCTCGAATCCTTCAGCACCCTCTCCATCGTCTCCAGGTAGAGCCGCTTGCGCGTCACTTCCGGCGCCTTTGCATATTCGTCATAGACCGAGATGAAGCGCTGCGCCTCGCCTTCGGCCTCCTGCACGACCCGGTTCTTGTAGGCGGCCGCGTCTTCGCGGATCTGTGCGGCCGCACCGCGCGCCTGGCCGAGCTTCTGATTGGAATACTGATTGGCCTGCTCGACGAACTTGTCCTCGTCCTGTTCGGCCCGCTGCACCTCGTCGAACGCGTCTGCCACCTCGCGCGGCGGCGCGGCGTCCTCGATGGAAATTGCGTTGACGTTGAGGCCGGCCTTGTAGCCGTCCAGCGTCGTCTGGATGATCTCACGCACCGACGCCGCAATGCCTTGCCGGTCGTCGCGGAAAATGTCCTGCGCCGGGCGCCGGCCGACCGCTTCGCGCATCGCGCTTTCGGCGACCTGCTGCAGCATGCCGCCCGGGTCGGACACGTCGAACAGATAGGCCTTCGGGTCGGAAACCTGATAGGCCACCGAGAATTGCACGTTGACGATGTTCTGGTCGCCGGAAAGCATCAGGCCATCGCCGCTGGTGCTGCCGCCGCCGATGCTGACAAGCTGCTCGGCGATGTTAGCGGTCTCGACCGTTTCGATGGGCCACCAATGGAAATGCAGGCCCGGCTGCGACAGCTCCGCCTTCGGCTTGCCGAACCTGAGCTCCACCGCAACTTCATCTGGCTGGACGGTGTACACTGCCTTGAACGCCCATAGCACCACCAGCGCCGCGGCAATCAGCCCGAACACGGCAGGGCTCGCGCCACCGCCGCCCGGCAGCGCGCGCCGCAACCGGTCCTGCCCGCGCCGGATGATATCCTCGAGATCGGGAGGCGAGCCCTGCGGGCCGCTGGGTCCTTTTGGTCCCTGACCCCAAGGCCCCTGATTGTTGCTGCCGCCCCACGGGCCGCCGCCGCCGCTCTTGTCGTTCCAGGGCATGAATGTCCTTTCGCTTGGAATTCCCTCAAGCGCCGGCTCACCGGCGCAAAATCCAATATTATTCTTCTATAGGGATGCGACGGCACGCTTTCAACGCGATCGGCTGCCGCCACTGTCCGCCTTTGGGTCCATCTAGACCTGTCGCGACCCCTTTGTCGCCTTCAATGCACGTCGCGGCGCCGCTCGTAAACCGAATAGCGTGTCGCATGGCTGTCCTTTTCGCCAGCCTCCACCTCCTGCGAGCGGACGATCCGCCACAGCGCCGGATCGATCGGCGGGAAATGGGCATCGCCGTCGACCGCGGCCAGAACATGGGTCACGTGCAGCCGATCGGCCAACGGCAGCGCCTGAGCGTAGATTTCGCCGCCGCCGATGACGCAGATCTCGTCGGCGCCGGCCATGCAGCGCCCGCGCACCGTCGCCAGCGCGATTGCGTCCTCGATCGAGTGCGCGACTTCGATGCCCTCGGCGCGCCATGCCTTGTCTCGTGTCACCACGATGTTGAGCCTGCCCGGCAATGGGCGGCCGATGCCTTCATAGGTCTTGCGGCCCATGATGATGGGCTTGCCCATCGTATCGGCTTTGAACCGCTTGAGATCGGTGGACAGCCGCCACGGCAACCCACCCTCGCGCCCGATCACGCCGTTCTCGGCGATGGCGACATAAAGCGCGAGGTCCATCAGCCGCCGTTTCCGCCATCCGACGGCTCCAGCAGCAATATGTCGATGTCATGCTCGGGGTAGAAGTTCTGCGCCTTCATCTCGAACGTCGTCGGTCCGATCTTCCTGACGTTTTCGCCGCAAAACGAGACCAGGTTCTTCGCATCGCCCTTGTCGACGGTCAGCTTGAAACTGCCGATGTTTCCCGACGCCCAGTTGCCGCCCGTGGTCAGGATATAGGCGATGCGGTTCTCGAAATATTTGGGGTAGCCGTCGGGATCGTCCTTGGCTGCCTTGCGCACGGCATTCTCGAAGGCATCGTCCATGCAGTAGCGTGTCTTGTAGGCGGCATACTGACCCTGGAACTGGCCGTCATAGAAGAAGCTGACCGAGGAGGTGCCGCCGACGCTCGGCTTGTAGCGATGCGAGACATGGACCGCCTTGTTGGCCGGAAACGTCGAGCGCCACCAATAGGTCGAGCGCAATTGCCAGAACGGCGTATAGACGGTCTTCATGCCCGAACCGTCGTCAGCAGTGTCCTCGATGATGATGCCGCGGTTGACCCAGTCGTCGGCGACCGCTTGCGGCAGCTTTGCCAGCGCTGCCTTGGCCGCATCGCCGAACGGATAGAACGGCACGCCCTGCGCCTTCAGGTCAGCGCCGATGTCGATGCCGAGCGCGAACACCTTCTGCTCTAGCTGCGGCTTTGCCGGCACCCCGTCGATCGTCACTTCGAAGCCGAGGAAATTGTCGCTCTGCGCCTCCGGAATCGCCGGTATTTCTTCGGGGTCGCCTTCGATGTCGGGCATCGGAAAGGCGACGATTGCATCGACATCCTTGTCGGTATTGTTGCGGAAGACGTAATCGACCATCACTTTTTCCGGCGAGATGTAGAGATCCTCGCTTTCCATCGCCACCGCATCGCTGCGCGAAAGAATCAGCCCACCGGTGCCGAGTTCGGCGACCGAATCATTGGCGAGCGCAGGCGTAGCCGAGAGCGCCAAGGCTGCGGTCAGGACGTAACGGAACATGGAAACTCCCCCGGCGAGAATGCCAACATGACTCTAGCTGTTCAATGTGGCGTTTCAAAGCCTTTCGGCAAATGCGCCGGCGCCTGCCGGCATGTCGTGTCGGTCTGGACACGCCGGTCCCGATCGGGCAGGAGTTCGCCCATGCGCAAGCTTCTCGTCATCGGCATCGGCGCCGGCAATCCGGAGCACATTACGGTCCAGGCCATTAATGGCCTCAACCGGGCCGACGTGCTGTTCATTCCCGACAAGGGCGCGAAGAAGAACGATCTCGCCGAATTGCGCCGCCATATCTGCGACCGCTTCGTCATCAATCCGAACTCGCGCCGGGTCGAATTCGATGTACCGGTGCGCGCCGAGCCGGCGCCTTCCTACCGCTCGACCGTCGACGACTGGCACGAGGCGATCGCCGCGATCTACGAAGGCCTGATCCGCGACGAACTCCCTGAAGATGGCTGCGGCGCCTTCCTGATCTGGGGCGATCCGTCGCTCTATGACAGTGCGCTGCGCATCCTCGAGCGCGTGCGCCTCAGAGGCAATGTAGCGTTCGAGCTGGAGGTCATCCCTGGCATCACCGCCATCCAGGCACTCGCAGCCAGCCACAAAATGGCATTGAACCGGATCGGCGACGCCATTTTGATCACCACCGGCCGCCGGCTCGCCGAGGAAGGTCTGCCCGAAAACGCCGGCAGCACCATCGTCATGCTGGACGGCAAATGCGCCTTCAACACGCTGGACGACAACGACGTCACCGTTCACTGGGGCGCCTATCTCGGGACGCCCGACGAGATCGTCATCTCGGGCCGGATTGGCGACGTCGGCGACAAGATCGTGAGCACCCGTGAGCAGGCCCGCCGGAAAAAAGGCTGGATCATGGACACCTATCTGCTGCGCAAGCCGGGCGAGCCTAAGAAGTAACAGGGATCACACGCGGCAGAATTCCGCCGGCGTCACGCTGCGTCGATCTCGGCTTGCAGCGCCTCCATATGCGCCGCCGCTGCTGAAGACGCAGCCCGCTCGATCGCGCGGAAGCGGCTGACCACAGCAAGCCCGACCGACGTCAACTGGGCGCCACCGCCTTTTTTGCCGCCCGTCTGTGCCGCAACCAGCGGCTTGCCGAACACGCGGTTCATGTCTTCGACCAGATCCCAGGCGTGCTTGTAGGACATCTCCATGCCGCGTGCCGCGGCCGAAATCGAGCCGAAGGCGGCGATCTGTTCCAGAAGCTCGATCTTGCCCGGTCCGATGCGGCCATCTGGATCGAGATTTATCCGCAAACTCAGCGACGGCATTTGCTCCTCCGCGGTCACGCTATTCTACAAGTTCCGCGGCGATACCGCTATTCCAAAACGATATAGCGAATCATCGGCCGTTCACTCATCCGCCTCGGCGGGCAGGCCGGCGCCGGTATTCGCCCGGTCGAAGCTGACCGTCTTGACCACGGCGAAGGCCTGTCGACCAAGCCGAAGCCCCAGTGTCTGCCGCGACTGTTCGGTGATGCGGGCAAGCACGGTTGCGCCATTGCAGTCGAGGCCAATCTCGACCGTAGGCCCTTCGCCCGGCTCTATCGCCACGATCGTGCCCGGCAATATGTTGAGCGCGCTGAGGCCAACCGGCTGCTCGGTGGCGATCATCACGTCGCGGGCACGGATGCGGACGCGCACCGGCGCACCGACTGGCGTTGCCAGAAGCGGCACCCGGATCTCGCCCGCCAACGAGCCTAGCACCGTCATGCCGAAGGCTTCGTCGTGGCGCAGAACCGCGGTATCCAGCACGGCGCCGCCCTCGCCGCGCTCTTCGGCCGGCAATAGATCCAGACGCTGCATGATCGCTCCGGTCGGACCGGAAGCGGCGACCTTTCCTTGCATCAGCACCACGACGTCGCTCGCCAGCCGCGCCACTTCGGCGATCGAGTGGCTGACATAGACGATCGGGATTTTCGTCTCGTCGCGCAGCCGCTCGATATAAGGCAAGATCTCGGCTTTGCGCCGCTCATCGAGCGAAGCCAGCGGCTCGTCCATCAGCAGCAATTTCGGACTGGCAAGCAGCGCCCTGCCGATTGCCACACGCTGCTTCTCGCCACCGGAGAGTTTTGCCGGCCGCCGGTCGAGCAAATGGCCGATCCCGAGCAGTTCGACCACGCCATTGATATCGGCGTAACGCTCGGCAGCCGGCGTGAACCAGCGGCCATAGCGCAGATTGCTCGCCACGCTCATATGCGGAAACAGCCGCGCATCCTGGAACACCATGCCGATCCGCCGTTTGTGCTTCGGCACGAACAGACCGGCATCGCTATCAACCAGCACGCGGCCCTCGGCCGCGATGCGACCTTTGTCGGGGCGGATCAGCCCGGCAATCAAATTGATCAGCGTCGTCTTTCCGGAGCCGGAAGGCCCGAACAGCGCAGTCAGCCGCCCGGCGCTTTCGAAGCGGGCCTTGACGATGAAATCGCCAAGCCGGTGGCTGATGTCGACCTGAACCGTCATTCGATGTCCATCCGCCGGCCGACACGCCGCGCCAGCACTTCCGAGGCAACAAGTGCCGCCATCGAGATGACGATCGAGATCAGCGTCAGCCTGAGCGCGCCGGCGTCGCCGCCGGGAACCTGCGTGAAAGTGTAGATCGCCGACGGTAGCGTCTGCGTCTCGTTCGGAATGTTGGAGACAAAGGTGATCGTCGCGCCGAATTCGCCCATCGCCTTGGCGAAGGAGAGGATCGCACCGGCGATCAGCCCGGGCAGGATCAGCGGCAGCGTGATCGTGCCGAATACCCATAGCGGATTGGCGCCGAGCGTGCCGGCGGCCGCCTCGATTTTGCGGTCGACGGCCTCGATCGACAGCCGGATGGCCCGCACCATCAGCGGAAAGCCCATCACGCCGCAGGCGAGCGCGGCGCCAGTCCAGCGGAAGGAAAAAACGATCCCGAAATGTTCGGCCAGGAAAGCGCCGGCCGGACCACGCTTGCCGAAAGTCAACAGCAGCAAATAGCCGGTCACCACCGGCGGCACGATCAGCGGCAGATGCACCAGACCATTGAGCAGCGTCTTGCCCCAGAACTGGCCGCGGGCAAGCACAAGAGCGATCAGGATGCCCGGCGGCAGGCTGGCAATCATCGCCACGGTCGCCACCTTGATCGACAGCCGGACCGCATTCCATTCGTCGGGAGCGAGATCCAGCAGCCAGTTCATGTGCGGTGCCGTACGTCAGTTGCTCGGCGCGAGGATTGTAAAACCTTGCGCCTTGAAGAGTTCGCCAGCCTTGGCGGATTGCAGGCATTTCAGGAATGCCGGCGTATCCCTGCTCTTCGAATCCGCAAGCTGGGCGACTGGATAGATGATCGGCGGATGGGTACCCGCGGGGAAAGTGCCGACCACCTTCACGCCAGGCTCCGCATGCGCATCCGTGGCGTAGACGATGCCGAGTGCTGCCTCGCCGGTCGACACCAGCTTTAGGGCGGCGCGGACATTCTCGGCCTGCGCCACCTTGCCTTCGACCGAAGACCAGGCACCGAGCGATTCGAGGGCTGCCTTGCCGTATTTGCCTGCCGGCACAGCTTTGACATCGCCCATGGCAAGTTTGCCGTCACCGACGAGCTTGGCAAGATCGAAACCCTTTTCGATCCTGGTTTCAACCTTGGAATCCCGTGGCGCAACCAGAACGATCTGGTTACCGAGCAGTTTCACTTCGGTTTCGGGCTTGGTCAGCTTCCTGTCGGCAAGATATTTCATCCAGTCGAGATCGGCCGAGATGAACAGGTCTGCTGGCGCGCCGCTTTCAATCTGCCTGGCCAGCGCCGAGCTCGCCGCGTAGGAAATGGTCGCCGCCTCGCCGACATCGGCCTCGCAGGCCTTGTTGACGGCATCGAGCCCATCCTTCAGGCTCGCCGCGGCAAATACGACCACCTTGTCATCGGCTTGGGCCGCCGGCACCGCGGCCATCAGGATGGCGGCGAGACCCGCGATGGTAATCGTCGTCGAACCTTTGCGCGCCAGCATGAAACTCTCCTCGTCTCGGAACGCCCGAAGCCGTCCATCGATATATCCATGTGAACATAACAAGGAAAGGCTCTTTACCGCCTACGGCATTCTGAGCTGAGGTTTTCCCGGCCTGCGATAATCTTCGTTGGATACAGCGGCACCGAGGCCGAAGGAAATATTCACATGAAAATCAGCGACCAGGGATTGCGCGTCAAGTCGACGTCGGCCAATAAAGATGGATGCTGACAACGCCCGAGGGCGTAGCCGCAGTAGGCAATGTCGACATGCACAGTCAGCTATGGTGCTAGACCGCGATCGGTGCCTTGATCGTCGCGTCGGCGAAATAGTTCTCGAGCTGGAAATCCTCGAAGCGGAAGGCAAAGAGATCCTTCACCTCGGGATTGATCCACAGCGTCGGCAACGCCTTGGGCGTGCGCCGCAATTGTTCGCGCGCCTGCTCGAAATGGTTCGAGTAAAGATGCGCGTCGCCGAGCGTGTGGATGAAATCGCCGGGTTTCAATCCGGTCACCTGCGCCACCATCAGCGTCAGCAACGCATAGGAAGCGATGTTGAACGGCACACCGAGAAAGATATCGCCCGAACGCTGGTAGAGCTGGCAGGAAAGCTTGCCTTCCGAAACATAGAACTGGAACAGGCAGTGGCAGGGCGGCAAGGCCATGGCCTCCACCTCGGCCGGGTTCCACGCCGAAACGATCAGCCGCCGCGAATTAGGATTTTTGCGTATCTCCTTCAGAAGATTCGCGATCTGGTCGATAGCGCCGCCATGGCCGTCCGGCCACGACCGCCATTGTTTGCCATAGACCGGGCCGAGATCGCCGTTCTCGTCGGCCCACTCATCCCAGATCGAGACGCCGTGATCGTTGAGATATTTGATGTTGGTGTCGCCGGCCAGGAACCACAAAAGTTCGTGGATGATCGACTTCAGGTGCAGCTTCTTGGTGGTGGTGACCGGAAAGCCGCGGGCCAGGTCGAAGCGCATCTGGTAGCCGAATACCGAGCGCGTTCCGGTGCCCGTGCGGTCGCCGCGATCAGCGCCGTTTTCCAGCACATGCTTCAGAAGGTCGAGATACTGGCGCATCGGCTCCGGTCCGATTCGGGTTATCAGCCATCATAGCCGAATGACCGTCGGCCGAACACAGCAAAGCGAGACGATTCCAGCAGAAGTTTCACCAGCACCGGCGGCGAGGTTGCTCAGAGCGAGCCGAGCATGCCCAGATCCTTGGCGACGAGGTAATAGAATGTCACCCGGCTCTTGCTGTTGTCGGCCGCCATAGCCTTGCAGGTCTTTTCGATAGCCGCATCCGCCTTGGCACCGTCGGTGACGCCGAGCTTGCCGGCGACCCAGCTGTTCCTGACGCGCTTCAGTTCCTCCGGGTCGGTGCAGGACACTAGCGAGGAATCGCGGTTCCTGAGCGCGATGCCCAGATGCTTGACGATCTTGGCGACCGCGTCGGCATCCGCCGCCGCATCATACTTCTTTACGTCTGCGAGATAATCGGCCATCGAATTTCCCCTCGTCGGCGCCACGGGATCCGGTCGATGAGGATTGTGGCGCGCTGCCGCAAGTATGCGCTAGGTCTCCTCACCGCCACAAAGCTTCGGTTGAGACCGGCTGCAAGTCAACCCTTCATGATCCACTTTGGCACGGACGAAAGTGGCATTCCGGCCTTTCATTTTCCACCGCCAGTCCCTATATTCGCTTCGTCGGTTCGACCGACTATGGCGATAAACAGGCGATGAAATAAGCCGTTCGGACCCGGGGGCGGTACCCGGCGCCTCCACCAAAAACCGCTGCTCAGGAGCGGCTTTTGCTGGGGGCGAAATAGGATCGACGAAGGTGTAAAGATCGTACTTTTGCCCGGCATTGTACCACCGTTATCGGGCTAAACTTATAGTTGCCAACGACAACTATGCGGAAGCACGTCTCGCCGCGTAAGCGGTGCGATAGCTTCAATTCAAGCCCTAGTGGTTCGCACTTCTAGGCGGGGTTCGGAGGTACCTGGCAACAGAAACCTCCATTTCTCCCCCTTTTTGATATGCGCAGCCGCAGGCTCGCCCGATATGTGCAGCTGCGGGCTTCGGCTTTTTACGCCCTGATACGCCCTGGCGCCGCGGCGTTCATACCAGTCCCTGGCTGATCGTTTCGATCGCGCTGCCAAAGGTCTCGTCGGTAGCCTCATATGACAGAAGCATCTCATTGTGCGCCCTGCCCGTCCTGATCATCGGAAAACAATTGGCGAGCTTGGCAACACGACAGTCAAGGAGCACCGGCCGGTCCACATCGATCATTTCCTGGATCGCATCATCAAGGTCGGCTGGTTTGTCGCAGCGCAGGCCGACCGCTCCGAACGCCTCGGCCAATTTGACAAAATCGGGCAAAGCCTCGGAATAGGAATGCGCGAGGCGGTTGCCGTGGAGAATTTGCTGCCACTGGCGAACCATGCCCATATATCCGTTGTTCAGGATGAAGACCTTGATCGGCGCGTCGTACTGGACTGCCGTCGACATCTCTTTCATGGTCATCTGAACCGATGCGTCGCCGGCGATATCGATGACGAGGCTGTCCGGATGTGCGATCTGCACGCCCAGCGCCGCCGGCAGGCCGTAGCCCATCGTCCCGAGGCCGCCCGAACTCATCCAGCGGTTCGGCTTTTCCAAGCCGTAGAATTGGGCCGCCCACATCTGATGCTGGCCCACTTCTGTGGTGATGTATGTGTCGCGATCCTTCGTCAGCGCGTAGAGACGCTGCACCGCATATTGCGGCATGATCACGTCCTTGTTCACCATCCGGTTTCTGAGGCAATGCGCGCCATAGACGAACCATGTCATCCAGAACATTGCCGACATCGCCTTGTATGCCGATATCGACGTGGACGTTCTTGTTGATCGAGGACGGATCTATATCGATATGGATCTTGCTGGAGTTCGGCGAAAAAGCGTCCACACGCGAGGTCACGCGGTCATCGAAGCGCGCGCCGATACAGATCATGACGTCGCAATCGTGCATCGCCATGTTCGCCTCATAGGAACCATGCAGGCCGACCATCTTGAGCCAGTTTTTGCCGGAGGCGGGGTAAGCTCCAAGGCCCATAAGCGTCGAGGTGACCGGAAAATCGGTCAGTTGAACCAGCTCCCTGAGCAATCTCGATGCTTCCGGGCCGGAATTGACGATGCCGCCGCCGGCATAGATAACGGGACGGCTGGCATTGGCCATCAGTGCTATCGCCTGGCCGATCTTGCCGATATCGCCCTGAAGCTTCGGTTGATAATTTTTCAGCGCAGCAACACCCGATGGCGGCGTATACACGCCGGACGCAAACAGAACGTCCTTTGGCATGTCGACGAGAACAGGCCCCGGTCGCCCCGACCGGGCGATGTGGAACGCCCTATGGATTGCTGACGCCAGGTCATTGACGTCTTTGACCAAAGAGTTGTGCTTGGTGCAGGATCGCGTGATGCCAATCGTGTCACATTCCTGAAAGGCATCGGAGCCGATCAATGTTGTCGGCACTTGTCCGGACAGACAGACGATCGGCACTGAATCCATCAGCGCGTCCTGCAGGGGCGTCACGGCATTCGTCGTGCCTGGGCCTGATGTGACCAGCATCACGCCGACCTTGCCCGTGGACCGGGCATAACCCTCCGCGGCATGGCCGGCGCCCTGTTCGTGGCGCACGAGGATATGCTTGATGTCGTCCTGCTGGAATATCTCGTCGTAGATCGGCAATATGGCCGCGCCGGGATAGCCGAAAATATGCTCCACACCATTGTCTTTGAGTGCGCGGAGAACGATCTCCGCTCCTGTCATGCGGTTGCTCGTATGCTGAATGGAATTATCGCTTGTCATGGTTCTGTCCCGTAGCGTGATGAGGATGGGCTGACGGGGCATCGCCGAAATCGGGCGTAAGAAGAATTTCGGGCATAAAAAAAGGCCCCGTCGGGAGCCTGTTTGTCGCGCACGGGTGGCTGTCGCCGGATGGTTACACCATCCTGCCCGTGCGCTTTCCTACCACTGCAAGAACCATTGCGATCTTCATGATGATCGCTGCTACACAGAAAATCGCGCATCGTCAACGTCTCAGGCTGAGGCGTCTCAGGCTGAGGCGAAAGCCCAAGGGCCTCCCATCATCGGAACCTCCGATGGCAGCATTCGTTTCTTCCCGTTTCCCTTCTTCTACGCCTTTGCGGGACAAGGCCTCAGTTTCTCGCCGCGTGTGGTCATGCCCGGCGAGCTGCCTCATGGAGAGATAAGATGAACCAGGAAACCACACCAAAACACGAACGCATCCTGATCGTTGGCGGCAGTTCCGGCATGGGGCTGTCGCTGGCCGAACAGCAGCTTGCCGCCGGCGCCGAGGTTACGATCGTCGGCCGCTCCGAGGACCGGTTGTCGGCCGCACGGCAGCGCTTGCCTCACCCGGAAAGGCTGAGGACGATCGCAGCCGACGTCACAAGCGAGGACGAGGTCCAGCGCCTGTTCCAGGATGTCGGCACGCTCGACCACATCGTCTCGACCGCCGCCGACGTTACCGGCGTCTATGTGTTGCTTCCCGAGATGGATATCTCGGTGGCGCGCAAAGTGATGGATTCCAAAGTCGTCGGACCGCTTCTTCTTGCCAAACATGGCGCGCCTCGTCTGACGCCCGGGGGATCGATCACGCTGACCTCGGGCATCGCCGCCTATCGTCCGGCGGCGAAAGGCTCGGTGGTGGCAGCCGTTAATGGGGCACTTGGCTCACTCGCCTACGCGCTTGCCGTCGAACTGGCGCCGATCCGCGTCAACGTCGTTTCGCCCGGCTGGGTCAACACGCCGATTTGGGATGCCGTCGTCGGCAGCGGAAAGACAGCCGCGCTGGACGCCATGGCAAAGCGTCTGCTCGTCGGCCGGATCGGCCAGGCAGCCGACATTGCCCAAGCCATCACGTCCCTCATGCACAACGGCTTCATCACCGGAACCGTGCTTCATGTCGATGGTGGCCAGCGACTGGTCTAGCGATGGCCAAAATTTCGCGGACCATTGCAAGGAACAGCCGCAGCACCGGCGCTTGAATGCGCCGGTGGCGCCATACCATGGTGACCGGCGTCACCGGGCTGCTTCCGACCCAGGGCAGCACGACGATATTGGCGTCAGCCGCGGAAGCCACGAGACGCGGGACCAGCGCGCATCCAAGACCGCCTTCAACAAGGCTCCGTATCGCGCCCATGCTGGCGAACTCGCCGACGAGTTTTGGACGGTCAGGCAATGTTGCGGCAAACGTTTCGTCGAACATCCGCCTATAGACGCAACCGGGCTGGGTGACGAGGAAGGCCTCGTCGGCCAGATCGTCGGGCGTTATGGCAGAATATCCGGCCAACCGGTGATTTGCCGGCATTATGGTGACGAGCTCTTCTAATGCCACTTGCTCGCTTCGCAGCTCCGGCGGCGCCGCCGGGACGGCTCCGAAATGGAAAGATACGTCCAGCGCCCCGCTTGTCACGCCGGCACGCAACCCACTGCTATCGTCCGCCCTGAGGTTCAGTTCCACATCGGGATGGCGCCGATGGAATTCCGCCAGCAGAGCTGGCAAGCGTGTCGAGCAAAGCGTCTCCAGGCCGCCGACAGTCAGGCGACCGGCAACGGTGCCGCTCGCGTCGGCGACAGCGGAACGGGCTTCGTCCGCGAGGTCGAGGAGATCGTTTGCATAGTCCAGCAGGCGTTGTCCCGCCGCCGTCAGCTTCAAGCCACGCCGTGACCTGTCGAACAGCGACGTGCCTAGATCGCTTTCCAGCGCCTGGATCTGTTCGGTCACGCTCGATTGGGCAAGATGAACCCGCTCGGAGGCGCGTGTGATGTTCAAGGTGGTGGCGACCGCCACGAAGGTTTTGAGATGTCGAAGCTGCATGTCCTGAACCCGTCATATAGGCATAGGCTGCTTTGAACCGGGACCGCAAACGTGAAAAGGCCGGGAACATCGCCCGGCCTTTTTGTCTCGATAAGCGAAGTTTACTCCGCCGGCGCTTCCGCGACGTCCCGGCTGCGGCCGAGCGTTATTTTGGCCAGTGTGAAGGAGATCGCTGCGCAGAGCGTGATGCCCGCCACCATCGGCAGCGGCGTGCCGTCGAAAAACACGCCGGCGACGCCCATGGCGACCGCGCCGATGGCGAAGTGCAGCGTGCCCATCAGCGCCGACGCGGTACCGGCGATCTCGCCATGCTCTTCCATGGCCAGCACCGACGTCGTCGGGATGACCAGGCCGAGAAAGCCGTAGCCGATGAACAGCAGCGCCGCCATCACGTCGAGCCGGTCGACACCCGATGCCATCACCGCGAACAGCACCACCATCGTCGTCGCATAGCCGGTCACCGCGACGCGCACCACGCGCTGCAGCCCGAACCGCTCCGATAGCAACCCGGTCAGCTGCGACATGCCGATGAAGGCAACCGCATTGATCGAGAAGAACACGCTGTAAACCGAAGGCGACAGGCCATAATGGTCGATCAGGATGAAGGACGAGCTCGACAGATAGACGAAGAAGCTCGCAATGCCGAAGCCGGCGATGGCCGTCAGGCCAAGGAAGTTGCGGTCGCCCATCAGGAAGCGGTAGCCGGAAAGTGCCGTCCCGAAGGACGACCCGGCGCGCTCCTCGACCGGCCGTGTCTCCTTGAGCGAGGTCGCCAGCAGGATGGTGGCGAGCACGGCCGCGCCCGTCACCGTCCAGAACACGGCGCGCCAGCCGAAATTCTCGATGATCTGGCTACCGGTCAGCGGTGCCAGGATCGGCGACACCGAAAACACAAGCATCAGCAGCGACATCAGCTTGGCGGCCTCGGTGCCGGTATGCAGATCGCGCACGATCGCGCGCGGCACGGCCATGCCGGCGCTGGCGCCGAGCCCTTGCAGGAAGCGGAAGGCGATCAGCCATTCGATCGAGGGAGCCAGCGCCGAGCCGACGCCGCCGACCATGAACAGCGCCAGGCCGCCGTAGAGTGGCAGCTTGCGGCCGACCATGTCGGAGATCGGTCCGACGACGATCTGGCCGAAGCCCATGGAAAGAAAGAAGATCAGCAGGCTCATCTGCACCGCGGCAGTGCCGGCATGCAGATCTTCGCCGATTGAAGGCAGGGCCGGAAGATACATGTCGATGGCAAACGGGCCGATCGCGGACAATAGGCCGAGCACGACCGCAATGCGGAGGAATTTGGCGTTCATGATAGCAGGCTCTTTCGAATTCTGGTTGCCGCCGAGGACCGACGTGTAACCCTAGGACGTTCCATCCCGTGGAGTTCCGACTCTTCTGCGGAACGAAACCCCCTTCGTGCAAGTCCACAAATTTAGACAGGCTTGTCTAATTCGTCAACCACCTCTATATAGTTTTGCATGAAGGCCAACGTCTCTCCTGACATTTTCCCGCCGCGAGGCCACGAGGCCAAGCGCATATCGATTGTCGATGCCGCCGCCTCGGTCTTCTGCCGCGAAAGCTTTGCCGGTGCCAATATCGACATGATTGCCGCCGAGGCCGGCGTCTCCCGCCAGACCATCTACAATCATCACGGCGACAAGGAAAAACTCTTCGTTGCCATCGTCCGCGACCTCACCGAACGTTGCAATGCCGGCATCTTTGCCACGATTTCCACTTTTCCCGATCAGCCGAAGGATCTCGAGGCCGACCTCATCGCCTTTGCTGTGCGGATGAACCACAACTGCATCTGCAACCGCGACGGCAAATTCCTGCGCAAGCTGATCCAGACCGAGGGCGGGCGCTATCCCGAGTTGTTCGCCGAATGGCGCGAAGAAGGACCGGGCAGGACATGGCCGGCGATCGCCGCCCGCTTCGCCCGCCTCGCTCATGCGGGCTTCCTTGACATCGACGATCCCGATGTCGCAGCGCGCCAGTTCATGGCGCTTGCCAATGCCGAGTTGCAGACGACGTTCATGCTCGGCGGCACACCGACCGAGGACGAGGTGGTCCAATCGGCGACAAATGGCGTGCGCACCTTCCTGCGCGCCTTCGGCAAGCGGCAGCCTGTGGCCCGGGCGAGCAATCAGGGCGCGCTCGCCAGCGCTTGACGATCAAAGCTGTTTGACGATCAAATCGTCGCCAATGGGCTTCGCTTCCGCACGCCGGCGATCTATATCCGGTTTACGCCGCGCTCAAGCTTGATTACAGCTATCAGGACGATTCAACGGAACCCGACAGCCACATGGCCGACGACCACATCCGCTACGACATTCTGGCCCAGGAGGCGTTGCGCGGCGTCATGCGCAAGGTCCTGGCCGAAGTCGCGCGCACCGGTCTCCCGGGCAACCATCATTTCTTCATCACCTTTCTCACCGGCGCGCCGGGCGTGCGCGTGTCGTCGCGGCTACGCGAGCGCTATCCCGAACAGATGACCATCGTCATCCAGTTCCAGTATTGGGACCTGAAGGTGAGCGACACCGGCTTTGAGGTCGGGCTGTCGTTTTCCGACGTGCCGGAGAAACTGGAAATCCCGTTCTCGGCCGTACGCGGCTTTTACGACCCGTCCGTCAACTTCGAGCTCGAATTCGACGTCAAGACCGATACCCCGGCGGAACAGGAGACAAAGGCCAAGCCTGCTCCCGAACCGCTGGCCATCGTCGCCGAGAAAAAGCCCGAGTCGAAGAAGAAAACCGCCGAGGCGGAAAAGAAGCCTGCCGCGGCCGACGCCGTCGCCAAGGGCGCCGACGTGGTGTCGCTTGACGCCTTCCGCAAGAAGTGACCCGACGGGCGGCGTGACATGGCCGAGATCGTCAATCTCCGTCAGGCACGCAAGCAGAAGGCGCGAGCCGAGAAGGAGCGCCTGGCCGAACAGAACCGGGCGCTGCATGGCCGTTCCAAACCCAGCCGGGATCGCGACCGCCTGATCGCCGACAAGGCCGATAAATTCGTCGCCGGCCATCGCCGCGAAAATTCGGGCGATTCGGACAAATCCGATGCTTGAAGTGTGAGTAGGATCGTCTCGTGAGCCCGGTGGAAAAACGCTCGGTCACCATTCGCGGCCACCGCACCAGCTATTCGCTCGAAAAGCCTTTTTACGACGACCTGGTCGCCATCGCGGCCGTGCGAAAACTGACGCTCGCCGCCCTTGTCGCCGAAATCGACGAGAGCCGCCCGCGGGATGCCAATCTCTCCTCGGCGCTCCGGCTCTATGTGCTGGATTGGGCCAAGCGCGGCAAGTTGTAGCCTTCAGGCAACGCTATCCTGTTTCCTGCGCCGGATACGGAAGCCCAGCAAAGCCGAACGGTCGCGTTCTTCGGCCTGCCAAGCGGCGTATCCTGCAGTTTCAGGTCGGCGAGCGTGAACTGGCCAAAATAGGCGATGTTCGTGGCAAGCCGGATCAGCTTCAAGAGGGCAATGCCGGCAAACAACCCCGCCGTCGCAACCACCACCGCTATGCCGGCAATGAGCAGCACCCGGGCATCGGTGGTAAAATCGCGCAGATGGCTGGGGTTGGCGTGATCGGACTTCATTTGCAGACCTTGCTTTCTGGCGGCGTGCCGACTTGCGGATGGGTCGCCGGCCGTGCCACCGAAGATGGCGGGCACGAGCGATGTTGGTGACACCACGCCAGCATCAGGCCCTGCTTGCAATCAAAGGGTTCCCCGGCGGAGGGCCAGTGACCATTGGCGACCTCGCGGAGCGCCTGCGCATCCGCCATCACAGCGCAGTGGAATTGGTCAACCGTCTTTGCGAAGCCGGGCTGGTCGCGAGGGACCACGACGAGGAGGACCACCGCCGCGTGCTGCTGCGGCTGACCGAGCGCGCCGACGACAGTCTCGCCGATCTGTCAGCCGCTCATCTCGACGAACTCGGGCGGATCGAGCCGATGCTGAAGCGCTTGCTTGCTGGAGGCGACACATAAGGGATGCGCCGTCACCCGCCATTCAGCGATTTCAGCAGATCGTCGATCGACGAGGGATCGAGCTTGAGCTTTGGCGGGGGCTGCACTGGCGGTGGCACGTTGTTTGCGGCCGGTGGCTCCCGTTCCGCGCGCTCCGCCGCGGCCTTGCGTTCGGCGTCGAGCCTTGCCTTCTCTTCCGAGGCGATCCGCAACGCCTCTTCCGCCCTCTGGCGTTGCTGTTCTTCGGCCTGCGCTGCTTCCTCGGCAGCCTGTTGCGCCGCCTTGGCTTTGGCTTCGGCATCCGCTGCGGCCTTTGCAGCCGCCTCGGCTTTCGCCCTGGCCTCGGCTTCGGCTTTCGCCGCTGCATCCGCCTTTGCCTTGGCTTCAGCCTGCGCCCTGGCCTCCGCTTCGGCTTGGGCCTGCGCCTCAGCTTCGGCCTTTGCCTTGGCGTCCGCTTCAGCTTTCGCTTTGGCCTCAGCCTGCGCCCTCGCCTCCGCATCCGCCTGTGCCTTGGCGTCCGCTTCAGCCTTCGCCTTGGCTTCAGCCTGCGCCCTCGCCTCGGCTTCGGCCTGGGCCTGAGCCTCGGCTTCGGCCTTTGCCTTGGCGTCGGCCTCGGCCTTCAGCCGCGCTGCTTCCTGTTGCCTGCGCAGTTCCTCCGCCGCTCTTTCACGCTCGGTTTGCAGCGCAGCGTAGTAGCGCACCTCACGCCGCAGCCTTTGTTTCTCGAGCAGTGCGGCTTGCATGGCTTCGACCCGCTGCTGCTCCTTTTCCAGCGCACGCTGGGTCAGGAACTGTGCCAGCGGCTCGCTGTCGAACTGCCGTTTGGTGGCGCCAAACGGCCCGTCGACGCTGAAATTCAAAATCGGTTCGGAGCCGACCAGCGCCTCATCGCCGGGCCGGTAGGCGATCTCGCCCTTGGCATCGACGGTGCTGGTGTTCAGATCGGCGGTGATGTCGGCGGACAGCGTCGCGCCCGGGCTTTCGAATTTGACCGGCGGCGCCCTCAGCGTGCCGCCGGCGATGGTGAAGGCAATATCGGTGTCCTGCGCCGGAAAACTGCCCGCCGCGGCGATCTGCGGCACAAAGCCGGCGGTCTTCGACGCGTCGATATCGCGCCCTATCGCGTCGGCCTTGGCAATGAATGCGCCAAAGGCATCGGGATTGAAGCCGGCAATAGTCATGCCCTTCAGCGTCGCCGTGCCGGAACCGGACAGCGCCGCAACCATCGCGTCGACCGATTTGCCGCTGGTCGAAAGCGCCGTCGAGAACTCGCCGCTTCCGCTGATGCCGGCCTCCGGCAGCACGGCTACCAGATCGGCGCCGGCGAGTTTCATCTGACTGGAGAAAAGCCCGGTGCCGTCATTGTTCTTGAGCTCGAACAGGCCACTCAACGCGCCGCCGAGGAACTTTGCCTTGAGGTCGGAAACGCGGATGCCCTCCTGGTCGAGCTGCAGCGACAGCGCAGCGTCATAGGCGGTGGCAAGCGGGCCGGCGGCAAGCGACGCCGCCGTCAGATCGAGATCGGCGGTAAATGGCAGACTGGATTTCTGGCTGAACGGTGCTGTCGGCCAGGTCCTGTCATTGACAAGGAAGGCCTGGTCACCGAACAGCATCACCGCCATCGGATCGAGGTCCAGCTCGTCCAGCGACAGCGCGCCGGCAAGATGCGGCAGCCCCTCTTTGATGTCGATATTTACGTCACCGGAGACCGCCGCTTCGTTGACGGCGCCGCTGAGGCCGCTCAGCACCAGGAGACCATTGCCGTAATCGGCATCGGCTGCAAGCGACGTCGACATGCCGGTGCCCATGCCGGGCAGGCCGACGCCGGTCGTCATCAGCCATGGCTCGATGTCGGCCGTTTCAAGGCTGACCTTGCCCTTGGCGGCCGCGCCTTGAGGCGTGTCGGCAATTGTCCCGTCGAAACCAGCTTTGAAGTCGTTGCCGGCCAGGCTGAAGCGTGTCGCCAGGCCGCCGCCAAGCGTGCCTTTGGCCGAGACCTCGGTGGTCGCCTCGCCAAGCATGCCGAGTGGCAGCGCCGGCAGACCGTAAAGCGCCAGCAGCGCGGTGGCGTCGGCGTTCCTTGCGTTGAAGGTCAGCGTCACCGGCGCTTCGAGAGGCCGGTCGAGCGCCCCTTTGCCGGACAACGACGCCGAAAAGGCCGAGCCACCGGCCTTGCCCTGTGCGCTCATTGCCAGTCCAGTCGTACCGTCGCCATTGTCTGCGGCACTCGTGACCGCATCGATACGCGCATCCTGGAACAGCTCGGGATAGGCAGCAGCACGCTCCGCCAGGCCCTTCAGCACTGCATTGTCGGGATAATGCTGGACGGCGACGTCGATCAGCGGCTTGAGGTCGACGGCGACCACCGAGGCGTCGAGCTTGCCGGTCGGGCTCGCCGGGAAATCCTTGATTCGACCGGTAGCGCTGATCGAGGCGCCGGCAAGTCCGCCGACCGACAGGCGATCGATCTCAAGCAGCCCATCGCGCAATCTAAGCGCGGTGTCGACGCTATCGGCGGTCAACCCGCCGGCGCTGACCGGCCCGGCCTTGATCTGGAAATCGAGGTCGCGGTCGGAAAAGCGGTTGGCGCCCTTGTCGCTGACGAAGATCGAGGCGAAGGCGGCGAGCCCGTCGACATCGAGTTCGCCACCTTCCAGTTGCATCAGCACCGATGGCCTTGTGTCGTCGGGCTGGCTGGAATCGATGCGGCCGGAGAACTTCGCCTTGCCGAGGATGAGTTCGAGATCGCTGAAGGCCTGGTGCTTCTCGCTCAAATCCACCTTGGCCTTGAAGCCGGCGGCCGGCAAGCGGCGGATCGCCTCGTCGACGTCCTTCGACAGCCATGCGGCGAAGCCGGAGGGCTGCGCCACCGCCAGAAGCAGCGATCCGGTGAAACCGAAATGGTCCTCGACGCTGACCATGCCGTTGGCTTCCAGCTTGGCGCGGCCGGGCAGCGTGGCGGCCAGCGATTTTACCGCCCAGCCGCCCTCGGCTGGCTCGGCGGACAGGTGCACGTCGCGAACGGTGGTATCGCCTGCCACCACCGCCGGCAGTTTCACCTCGACCGTGCCCGGTATGGTCGGCTTCGGCAGGTCGAGCAGCGCCTGCTCCAGCGCCGCCACCCGCTCGGACAGCGTCAATCCGGCACCGGCCGCCGCCCCCACGGCCTCGTCGAACTGCACCTGCGCGCCATCGGCCTCGATCGAGAAATGCGGCTTCAGCCCAAGGTCGACCGCAGCCTTGCCGTCGGCAGTGTAGGGATTGTCGCGCGGCCCGGTCTCGAAGCGGAATTCGTCGACGCCGAGCTTCTGGTGGTCGAGCGAAAACTTGCCGTTCAGCCTGAAGCCCGGGTCCGGTTTGCCGGCGCTGACTTTCAGCGCCTCGCCGCCGGTGCCCAGCTGCCGCGCCGCAGTCTGGTCTGCGCCCGATATCTTGAACTGGCCCGAATAGACGGCGGCGCCCTCGACGAGGCCCACATTGCCGTCGGTCTCGATGACCAGCGGATAGGCGTCCGGATCGGCCTTGAGCCTGAGCCGCATTTGCCCGTCCGGTTCGGCCTTGCCGGTGGAAGCGGCGATCGTCGTCCGCAACCCGTCCAGCAACAGCGAGCCGTCCAGCCGCCAGGGGCCGGCCAGCGACTTGGCCGAGATCGTCGAGTTGATCTCGGAAATAAGATGGCTGCGCCCGCCGGCGGCGTGGCTGAGCGCGATCTGTCCTTCCGTCACCGTCAGCTTCTCGATGGAGATCTGGCCGGGATCGAAGGGCGAGGACGGCCGTATCGTCCAGTCGACCGTGCCGTCGGCGGCGATGTCAATCCTCGCCTTCGGCCTCACCAGGCGCATGTCGAAGATCAGCACCTCGCCGCGCAGGAATGGCGCGAGTTCTGCATCCATCGAAAAGGTTTCGACGGTCATCGCCGGCTGGCCGTTAGGGCCACCGGCAACGGCGACGTTGGAAAAGGTCACGGAGGGGAACGGCAACAGCCTTGCCGTTGCATCGCCTCGCACGGTCACCTTGCGGCCCAGGACGGCACTGGCCTCGCGCTCGAAATCGGCACGGTAACCTGTCCAGTCGACAAAGTACGGCACCACCAGCGCCGCACACAGCACCAGCACGAGAAGCCCACCGAAGATCACGAACAGGCGTGCGAGCATGAACTCCGAAGCGGTTGATTGAAAGTCAGCCGCACTCTATCCGCATCAGCGTGTCGATAAAGAGGCAATTCCCGCCAGACTGGCTCCAGAGCAAAAGAAGGTAGCCAAGAAAACTCAGCGCGCGTCGCGCTTTGCTTGCGCCACCTTTGCCGCCTGCCGCTGCCGGCCGCGTTCCATCGGTCGGATCAGATTCTCTGGCCGCCGGCTCACGACCGCGCGCATGCCTTTGTGCGCGGTACGCGTGTTGAACTCGGGACCGTCCGCGGCAGCGCCTTGCTCATGGACAGCGCCTTGCGTGCATTCTCGACCAGCGAAACACGCGCCAACAGTTGGCGGCGGCGTTCGGTCTCGCCATTGAGCCGTCGCATGGCCATCGCCAGCACTGCAAGCTTCAACTGCGAGCCGCCATCAGCTTTGAGGCGGCAGTCCCCTTCGGCGAGCCTTTGCCGCGTATTTCGCGTCGGCGCCGATGCGCCTCGGTCTGCGCCTCGTCGCGCCGTTCTCTCAGCAGCTTGACCAGGCCGGCAAGCTCGGCGTCGGCATGACCCTGCACCGCCGGATGGTGCGATTCTGGACCAGACCGTGCTCGTCGGCGCTCAGTGCCCGAGCCTCTTCCTTGCACGAAATCGCCATGACACCGCTCCTCCGTTGGTGAAGACCGCTTCTTCCCGGTTCTCTTGGGCCGAAGTCTGCGACCAAACGGCGATGCGATCAAGACACATGGAAGTCTCGGCGATCAACCGCGTCTCAAAAGCCGTGTGAAAAATCCAGTTGGTTTGACACGATGCGCTAGAACAGAATGGCCAACGCTCTCCATCAGTGCGCTCAACACCGCTCCCTCGCGAACACTAGTCGAGAAACTCTTAGCGATGAATTCCAGCGTCGAATCTTGAAACGTCAGGATGAAATGGCGATAGCCTGAAAACAGCTCAGGGGTATGGGATGGGTGAACCCGATTTGCCCTTTCCAGAGAAGCGATCCAGGACGAGTTGAAAACTTCGAACGCGGAATATGGCTTCAACCCGAGCCCATAAAGCCGATGCCCGTTGATGGCTTCGTCATTCGGCGGGCCGAATTGCAGTGCCAGATAAGGATCCGCCGTCAGGATTGCGATGGGCTGGTTATCCGTTGCCGGCGAAACCGAACGCGGATTCGTGCCATCGAATGACGGCTCCGGCCTGTTGGCGACGTAGGTGATGAGCAGCTTGCCTTCATCCGCAAAGATGTGAGGCAACGGTGCACCGGCGGACGACGGTGGCACCTCGATTGGCAGAAGTGTCTCAAGGGCGGCCATACCCCTTACTTCCCCACGCCCGGCAGTATCTTCCCCGGGTTCATGATGTTCAGCGGATCGAGCGCCTGCTTGATCGTGCGCATGATGTCGACGCCATGGCCGAGCTCATGCCGCAGGAAGCCGATCTTGCCTTGCCCTATGCCGTGCTCGCCAGTGCAGGTGCCGTCCATGGCGATGGCGCGCATATTGAGCCGCGCCACGAATTTTTCGGCCAGTGCGATCTCTTTCGGGTCATCCACGTCCATCAGCACCAGCACATGGAAATTGCCGTCGCCGGCATGGCCGACGATCGGGGCGATCAGGCCCATCTCGGCGATATCCGCCTCGGTCTCCGTGACGCATTCGGCAAAGCGCGAGATCGGCACGCAGACATCGGTCGACAGGCCCTTGGCGCCCGGCCGCAGCGTCAGCGACGACCAGTAGGCATCGTGCCTGGCTTTCCACAATTTTGTCCGCTCTTCGGCGACGCTGGTCCACAGGAACGGACCGCCGCCATTTTCCTCGGCGATCATGCCGAAGGTCTCGGCCTGTTCGGCGACGCTGGCATCGCTGCCGTGGAACTCGACGAACAGGCACGGGCTCTCCGGATAGTCGAGCTTCGAATAGGTCTTCATCGCCCGCATCTGCAGCGCGTTGACCAATTCTATGCGCGCCACCGGAATGCCCATCTGGATGGTCGCGATCACCGCGTTGCACGCCGCCTCGAGGCTGGGAAACGGGCAGACGCCGCCTGAAATCGCCTGTGGAATGCCCTGCAGCTTCAAGGTCAGCTGGGTGATGATGCCAAGCGTGCCTTCCGAACCGATCAGCAGCCGCGTCAGATCATAGCCGGCCGAGCTCTTCTTGGCGCGCTTGCCGGTCGTCACTGCTTCCCCGTCGGCCATCACCGCCGTCAACGACAGGATGTTTTCGCGCATCGTGCCGTAGCGCACCGCGTTGGTGCCCGACGCTCGTGTCGCCGCCATGCCGCCGAGCGAGGCGTTGGCGCCCGGGTCGATCGGAAAGAACAGGCCGGTGTCGCGCAGGTGCCGGTTCAGATCCTCGCGCGTCACGCCGGGCTCGACGGTACAGTCGAGGTCCTGCGGATTGACCGCAATGATGCGGTTCATGCGTGACGTATCGAGCGAGATGCCGCCGCCCGGCGCATTGGTGTGGCCTTCCAGCGAGGAACCGACGCCAAAGGCGATCACCGGCACGCGATGTGCCGCGCATGCGCGCACGATCTCCTGCACCTCCTCCGTCGTCTCGGCAAAGGCGACGCCGTCCGGCGCCTGCGTCGGGATATAGGTCGTGGTGTGCGCGTGCTGGGCCCGGATCGCCTGGCCGGTCTGGAATCGCTCGCCGAGCCGCTGCTTGAGGATGCCGAGTACGGCGGCAATGCCTTCTTCGTTGCGCTCGACCGGATTGAGGTCGCTTAGAGCCATCGATTCCTCCGCGAATGGACCAGCGTCCACCCTTGTTCTGCATCTACGGATGCGTAGTCTCACCAACCACGCTCTGTCCAGTCCACGCTCATCCCGGCATGACGAGAAGGAAGTTTCCGATGCCCATCTCCGCCCCTTTCGTCTCTCGTGCCATGGACATCGAGGAGGCCTGGATCGACTACAATGGCCATCTCAACATGGCCTATTACAACGTGCTATTCGATCGTTGCTCCGACGAGGCCTTCGAGATGATGGGGATGGGGCCGGATTATGTGAAAGAACGACGGCTGACCATCTACACGGCGGAAGTCCATGTCTGCTACGTCCAGGAGTTGCATCTCGACCACAAGGTCACGGTCTCGTTCCAACTCCTCGACCATGACGAGAAGCGCCTGAGGGCCTATCAGGAAATCCGCCATCTCGACGGCTGGCTTGCCGCCACATCCGAAACGCTGTCGCTGCACGTCGACATGGCTGGCCCGAAGGTCGCGCCCTTCCCCGCCGACGTCCTGGCCAGGGTGGAAGCGATGCGCGCCGCCCATGCCGCCCTGCCGATGCCGGAGCGCGCCGGCCGCTCGATCGGTATTCGTCGTAAGCCGGCTTGAACCGCAACCCAACCGCCGTTAACCTTACCGAGGTTTTAACGTGAACAAGCCGAATTGAGACGTTGAACGACTCAGTGCGGCGTTGGAAAACCGTCCGCATCGAATTGCGATACGGGCGGCGGAGCAGCAGCGGTTCGGGGAACGTGCATGAAAACCGATATCAAGGTCGAGGCGGACAGGCTGGCGGCTGATCCACGCATCACCGACTATGATTTCTGGCGCTCGCTGAAGAACCTCAATAACGAGATCTTCCACATCGCCAACAACAACGAGCCGATCCCCTTCGCCATGATCCGCTGGCGCGCCATCCTGAAGCAGGCGCGGATGAAACGCGGCCACGCCTGAACGGTGGGGGAAAAAACAGACCGGCCGTCCGGTTTGCATTTCTGATGATGTGCTGACGAACGATCCCAAGTGTCAAGGCTGGCGCTTCACCGCACCCAGCGGCGATCGCGGCACCACCGGCGACGACTGGATGATCGCCGTATTGGTCATCGCGAACGGAATGATCCGGTCGATCACCCGCTCGAGCTCGGCCACCGAGGCGACATGCGCCAGCGCGATGAAACAGTCTTCACCGGTGACCCGGTCGCATTGGGCGATTTCCGGTAGGTCGCGGATGATTTCGGCCACGACAGCCAGTTGCCCCGGCACCGGCCTGATCCGCAGCCATGCCGACAGCTTCATGCCGAGCGCGGCCGGATTGATACGCACCGTATAGGCCTCGATCACACCGCTTTCCTGCAGCCGCTTGATGCGCTCGGCAACGCTCGGCGCCGACAGGCCGACCGACCGCGCCAGTTCGGCGGTGCTGGTGCGCGCGTCCTTTTCCAGCAGGCGCAGGATTTTCAGATCCGCCGGATCCAGATCGCTATTTTCATTTCGAAGGCGTTTCAGCGGAATACTCCTTGCTTTCGGAAAGGAAATGGCCGCAATGCCCGGCCACCATCCATATCAATCGCAAAAATCGCCTGCGATACTGATCCCATGCAAGATCGGACGCAAGCCCCAGCGGCAAGTCCGGCACTCGCCGGCCCCGCCTTTACCTTGGCAAACGCGGTCCCGCCGCATCTCTGGTTCGGCGTCAGCGCCATGTTCCACTATCTCGGACCGGCCTTCGCGGTGCTGCTCTTCCCGCATGTCGGCGTGCTCGGCATGGCTTGGCTGCGCATCGCCACCGCGGCACTCGTCTTTGCCCCATTGACCCGGCCATGGGCTGTCTTCGCCCGCGCCGATCGCTCGACGCGGTTGTTGCTTGTGGCTTTCGGCGTCTGCCTTGGGGTGATGAATTGCTCGTTTTACCTGGCGCTCGACCGGCTGCCGATCTCGCTGGTGGCGGCGATCGAATTCGTCGGCACCATCGGCGTTGCGCTTGTTGGCCTCAAAAGCCCGCGCAATCTCGCCGCCCTCGCAATCGCTGTCGCCGGCACCCTGTTGCTGATCGACGTCAAATGGTCGAGCGATCCCGTCGGCCTGTTCTGGGCCTTCCTCAACGGCACGCTGTTCGTCGGCTACATCGTGCTCGGCCACCGCGTCGCGCGCGGCGGCGCCGGTGATGGCATCGCCGGGCTGGGTGCCGCCATGGCGGTCGCCCTTCTCGTCGTTCTGCCGATCGGTTTCGCCGATGCTCTGCCGGCTTTCTCGGCGCCGCCGCTGCTGCTTGCGGGGGTCGGCGTCGGCATCTGCTCGTCGGTCATTCCCTATATTTGCGACCAGCTTGCCATGTCGCGGCTGCCGCGCTCCAGCTTCGCGCTGATGCTGTCTTTGCTGCCGGTCACCGCGACGTTGATCGGCGTCATTGTGCTGCGGCAGGTGCCGAGCCTCACCGACTGCATCGGCATCGCGTTGGTGGTGGCCGGCGTCGCCCTTCACAAACCGGCGCCGGCGCCCACCTGATCAGGCCAGCTTCTCCTTGAGGAAAGCGATCGTTCGGCCCCAGGCGAGGTCAGCCGCGTTCTTGTCGTAGCGGGCCGCCGACGTGTCGTTGTTGAAGGCGTGGTTGGCGCCTTCATAGACATAGACCGAGTATTCGACGTGAGCCGCGTCGAGTGCCTTCTTGAAGGCATCGATGCCGGCATTGGTGCGGGTGTCGAGCCCGGCATAGTGCAGCATGAGCGCGGCCTTGATCTTCGGCACGTCCTCGGCCTTTGGCTGCATGCCGTAATAGGCGACGGCGGCGGTGAGGTCCGGCGCGTTGACGGCCAGCATGTTCACCGTGCCGCCGCCCCAGCAGAAGCCGACAGCGCCGACCTTGCCGTTGCCGTCCTCGTAGCCTTTGAGGTAGGCGACGGTTGCCACGGCATTGGCGGCGACCTGTGCTGGATCGAGCTGGGAAAACAGGTCACGTGCCCTGTTTTCATCGTCCGGCGTGCCGCCGAGCGATGTCATGAAGTCCGGCGCAAGCGCCACGAACCCTTCCAGCGCCACGCGCCGCGCCACATCGCGAATATGCGGGTTGAGACCCCTGTTCTCGTGCACCACGATGACGGTGCCAAGCTTGCCGGTCTGGTCCGCCGGCCTGACCAGATAGCCCTTCATCTCGCCGGCGCTGCCGGGATAGCTGATGTCCTCGCCTTTCACACGCGGATCGTCTTCCGCCACGATTGCCGCCTGGGCCGAGTTCGCCGCCAGCAGCGGCGCGATCGCGGCAGCTGCCGCACCCGATCCGGCAAGCCTGGTCAATTGCTCCATGAAGCGCCGCCGGTCGAGCGTCAGATGCGTGTATTCGTCATAGGCGTCGATCATCGCCTGGGTAATGACAGGCTCGGCGGCAGTGGGTTCGGCAGGTGTTGTCATGGCGCGCTCCTCGTCGGCGCCCCCCGCGGCAACATAGAGCCGAAGCTTGCCTGATCCAGTCACGGCTGAGTGAGGCTGCCATAAGTCCCTGCGCGAGGGCCGTGATGCCGCTAGCCCCACTGTCGTTAAATTTTGGTCCTTTGTGGCAATGCTAAATGCACGCACCACAATGTAAAAAGAAGTTACCGGGCTATGCCTCACTCGGGCCATTTGGCGAACGACAATGGCCATTTGGCGGGAAAAGAATGCCTGATTGACGACGAAGGAACACGCCCATGACCTTTCCCTCCCCGCTTCTGGCAAGTGGGTTCGCCCTCGCCGCTATGGCTTTGCTGGCGCTGCGGTTCACTGCCTTCACCGCCTTCAAACGATCGTTGATCAAGATCCGCGCCAACCGGCACCCGCCCGCAAACACCAAAGCCTGAGGAAAGGTCATGGACGTTCAGGACATCATCAACACCGTCTCCCAGAAATCCGGTCTCAACCAGGCTTTGACGGAAAAGGTCGCCGGCACGATTTTCTCGGTGCTCGAACACGAGGCGGAAGGCACGACTCTGTCCAGCTTCTTTGCCAAAATCCCGGGAGCCGACGCCCTGGCCAAGCAATATGATGTCATGGCTCCCGGCGCGGCTTCCGGTGGTGGCCTCCTGTCCTCGCTGGAGGGCGCGCTCGGCGGCGCTCTCGGCGAAAAGACCGGCGCGCTGATCAACGGCGTCGCCATACTCAAGCCATCAGGCCTCACGCTCGCTCAGATCAGCCAGGCCGGCACGATGCTGGTCCAGCAGGCCGAGACAGCCGCCGGCCCGCAGCTGACCAGTGAGGTACTTGCATCGGTACCCGACCTGAAAGGGCATCTCGGGCTCTGAAGGAACTTCTCTATTTCGGCAGCGTATAGGCCATCACATAGTCGCCCGGCTTGGTACCGACCGAGCCGTGGCCGCCGGCAACGATGACGACCAACTGGCGTCCGTCGGCTACCGTGTAGGTCATCGGTGTCGACTGCCCGCCGGCCGGCAGCCGCGCCTGCCAGAGCTGTTTGCCGGTCGTCAGGTCATAGGCGCGCACATAGTCGTCGACCGCCGCACCGAGGAAGGCGACGCCGCCGGCAGTGATCATCGGCCCGCCAATGCCGGGCACGCCGACCTTGAACGGCAGCGGCAGCGGCGTCATGTCGTAGACGGTGCCGTTGCGATGCTTGTAGACGATCTTGCCGGTCCGAAGGTCGGCACCCGCCACATAGCCCCAGGGCGGCGCCTGGCAGGGAATGCCGAGCGGCGACAGGAACGGCTTCAATATCACTGCGTAAGGCGCACCGTCATTGCGGTTCAGGCCTTGTTCGCTGCCCTTGGTGTCACCGGGCGGCGGCACGTCGGCGCGCGGCACCAGCTTGGAGATGAACGCCAGGTATGTCGGCATGCCGAACATCACCTGCCGGACCGGATCGACTGCCACGCCGCCCCAGTTGAAGGTGCCGAAATTGCCGGGATAGATCAGTGAGCCTTGCAGCGACGGCGGCGTGTAGCGGCCCTCATAGCGCAACTTCCGGAGCTCGATCCGGCAGGCCAGCTGGTCGAACATGGTAATGCCCCACATGTCGGCACCGGTCAGCGGTTTCGGACTGAAGCTGAGATCCGAGACCGGCTGCGTCGGCGAGGTATGGTCGCCCTCGATCGCGCCGCCCGGTGCCGGCACTTCCTTGACCGGAACGATCGGCTCGCCGCTGCGCCGGTCGAGCACATAGAGGTCGCCCTGCTTGGTCGGCCCGACCAGCGCCGGCACCACGCCACTTTCCGTGGTGATGTCGACCAGCGTCGGCTGCGCCGGCACGTCCATGTCCCAGAGATCGTGGTGCACGGTCTGCCGCACCCAGCGCAATTGTCCGCTGTTGAGATCGAGCGCGGTGATCGACGAGGAGAATTTCTCGTCATTGGCGCTGCGCCCGGCGCCGAGCTGGTCCGGCGTCTTGTTGCCGAGCGGCACATAAAGCAGGCCGAGCTTCTCGTCGGCGCTTGCCGTCGACCACATGTTGGGCGAGTTGTTGGTGTAGGTCTGGTCCGGCGGCAGCGGCGTCGTCTGGTCCGGATTGCCGGAATCCCAATTCCACAACAGCGCGCCGGTGTCGGCATCGTAGGCACGGATGACCCCGGACGGCTCCTGCGTCGAATAATTGTCGTTGACCGCGCCGCCGACGATGATCTTGTTGGCGACGATCAGCGGCGCCGAGGTCGAATAATAATAGCCCGGCTTCGGATATGGCATGTTGGCGAGCAGGTTCAGCGTGCCGCCTTCGGCGAAAGTCGGGCAGACCTGGCCATTCGCCGCATCGAGCGCGATCAGCCGGGCGTCGGATGTCGGCAGGTAGATGCGTGTGGCACAGGGCTGGCCGGCGGCGACCTTGGCATCGGCATAATAGGACACGCCGCGGCAGGTCTGGTGCTGGCGGTCCTTGTTGAGCTTGACCTGCGGATCGAACCGCCATTTCTCCTTGCCGCTCGCGGCATCGATGGCGATGGCGAAATTATGCGGCGTGCAGATGTAGAGCGTGTCGGCGATTTTTAGCGGCGTCACCTGATAGGTCGTCTCGCCGATGTCGTCGGGCCCTTTCACGTCGCCGGTGCGGTAGGTCCAGGCCGGCTGCAGATTGGCAACGTTTTCAGCGGTGATCTGGTCGAGCGGCGAATAGCGCTGGCCATATTGCGTGCGACCGTAATAGTGCCATTCGCCAGCCGGCACGTTGCCGCCAAGATCGGCCGTCGGCGTCACCTTGTCGGTGTTGAGTTCACCCGCAATATCCTTTGGATCGGTCGTCATCGAATAGCCGGCGACGGCTAGCGATGCCAGCACGGCGAGGATAAGCGGCGCGCGTCCGTCGGGACCGGTAAGCCCGCGCCGCGCCCATGGCGTCAACAGCCATAGCGCGACAAGCACGATGATGCCGCCGCGCGGGCCGAGCTCCCACCAGTCGAAGCCAATCTCCCAGACCGCCCAGGCGAGCGTGCCGAGCACGATCGCCGCGTAGAGCCACAGCGCCGTGGATCTGCGCCTGTAGAGCAGCCAGGCCGCGACAAGGAAAGCTAGACCGACGATGACGTAGTACCAGCTGCCGCCCAGCGTCACGAGCCAGATGCCGCCGCCGCCAACCGCCAGGCCGATGAGGAAAAGGATCAGGGAGGTAATGACCACAGCCAAGACGGTGCTCCTTCGACTGGTGCGCTCCGCGACGCGTCCATGGGCAACCCGGCATTGCGCTCCTGCCCCCACGCAACTTTCTCCGGCCCGCTTCCCCTGTCAAGCAAGCTCGGCGTTTTACGGTGCCGACCCTCAGCAAGCCCGGCGTTTTGGTTAGCGGACCCATTCAGATTGTGAGTCTACCGACTGGACAGAGAACAAAACGGAGACACTTCTGGCCTTTCGCTGCCGAATCACTACATTCGGGGGGAGATGTCCGGCTTTTCGGAAGACATGCCCTTTTTTGACGAACCGAACGCGCGGCCCGCGGCCCCGTCGGGCATTGCCGCGCGCGCCATGGCTGCCCGCAGCAACCAGAACAACGCGCCCGATTATCTCAACGGCCTCAACCCCGAGCAGCGGCTGGCGGTGGAAACCACCGAAGGCCCGGTGCTGGTGCTGGCCGGCGCCGGCACCGGCAAAACGCGCGTCCTGACCACCCGCATCGCCCACATCCTTGCCACCGGCAAGGCTTTCCCCTCGCAGATCCTCGCCGTCACCTTCACCAACAAGGCGGCGCGCGAGATGAAGCAGCGCATCGGCCTGTTGATCGGTGAAGGCAATGTCGAGGGCATGCCGTGGCTCGGCACCTTCCACTCGATTGGAGTGAAGCTGCTGCGCAGACATGCCGAGCTGGCCGGGCTCAAATCCGACTTCACCATTCTCGACACGGATGATGTCGTGCGCCTGATCAAGCAGCTTATCCAGGCCGAAGGGCTGGACGACAAGCGCTGGCCGGCCAAGCAGTTCGCCCAGATGATCGACGGCTGGAAGAACAAGGGCCTTGGCCCCGCCGACATCCCCGAGGGCGATGCCCGTGCCTTCGCCAACGGCAAGGGCCGCGAGCTCTACAAGGCCTATCAGGAGCGGCTGAAAACGCTGAACGCTTGCGACTTCGGCGATCTCCTGTGCCATCCGATCCGCATCTTCCGCGCCAATCCGGACGTGCTGAAGGAATACCACAAGCGCTTCCGCTACATCCTCGTCGACGAATACCAGGACACCAACACCGCCCAGTACATGTGGCTGCGGCTGCTGGCACAGCGGCCGCAATCCTCCCCCCTTGAGGGGGAGGTGCCCGCGAAGCGGGCGGAGGGGGTTGCCGCAGAAGGCACCGCTAGAGCGTCGAGCACTGCCGCCGGTAGGTCAAGCACTGCCGCACGGACCCCACCCGACCGGGCTTCGCCCGGCCACCCTCCCCTCAAGGGGGAGGGAAGCCCGCGCCTGTCCACCGTAAATATCTGCTGCGTCGGCGACGACGACCAGTCGATCTATGGCTGGCGCGGCGCCGAGGTCGACAACATCCTGCGCTTCGACAAGGATTTTCCCGGCGCCACCATCATCCGGCTGGAGCGCAACTATCGCTCGACCGCGCACATCCTCGGCACCGCCTCCCACCTCATCGCCCACAATGAGGGCCGCTTCGGCAAGACGCTGTTCACCGAAAAGATCGCCGAGGACGACGAGAAGGTGCATGTCCACGCCGCCTGGGATTCCGAAGAGGAGGCCCGCGCCGTCGGCGAGACCATCGAGGCTTATCAGCGCCAGAAGCACAATCTCAACGACATGGCGATCCTCGTCCGCGCGTCCTTCCAGATGCGCGAATTCGAGGACCGCTTCGTCACGCTCGGCCTCAACTACCGCGTCATCGGCGGCCCGCGCTTCTACGAGCGCCTCGAAATCCGCGATGCGTTGGCCTTCTTCCGCGTCGTCGCACAAGGCGCCGACGACCTCGCCTTCGAGCGCATCGTCAACGTGCCGAAGCGCGGCTTGGGCGAGGCCACCATCCGCCAGATCCACGACACCGCACGGGCGCTGCGCATCCCGATGCTGGAGGCGGCGGCAAAACTCGCCGAGAGCGACGAGCTGAAGCCGAAGCCACGCGCCGCACTTCGTGAGGTCGCGGCCAATTTTGAGCGCTGGCAGAAGGCGCTGGAAACCACCCCGCACACCGAGCTCGCCGAGACCATTCTGGAGGAGAGCGGCTACACCGACATGTGGAAGAACGACCGTTCGATCGAAGCGCCCGGCCGGCTCGAGAACTTAAAAGAACTGATCCGCTCCATGGAGGAGTACGAATCGCTGCGCTCCTTCCTCGAACATGTCGCGCTGGTGATGGACGCCGAGCAGAACGCCGAGCTCGACGCCGTCAACATCATGACGCTGCATTCGGCCAAGGGCCTCGAATTCGAAACCGTGTTCCTGCCCGGCTGGGAAGAAGGCCTGTTCCCGCATCAACGCTCGCTCGACGAGGGCGGCCGCTCAGGGCTGGAGGAGGAACGCCGCCTCGCCTATGTCGGCCTGACCCGCGCCAAGAAGAACCTGCACATCTGGTTCGTCTCCAACCGCCGCATCCACGGCCTCTGGCAATCGACCATCCCGTCGCGCTTCCTTGACGAGCTGCCGGAAGCCCATGTCGAAGTTTCCGAGAGCGGCAACTCCTACGGCGGCTACGGCAATGCCTATGGCGGCGGCTCGTTCGCCTCCGGTCGTGGAGGCCAAGGTGCAGGCAGGCAGAACCCTTATGGGGCATCGCGCTTCGACAACATCGGCGGCAATAACGGCGCCGAAAAATCCGGCGCTTTCTCCAGCACCTATGCGACACCGGGCTGGCAGCGTGCTCAGGCCAACCGCACCGAGGCGACCGACCGCAATTGGGGCACGCGCTCCGGTCACCAGGTCGAGCGCATCGGCTATGGCGAAACCGACTCCGGCTACGGCGCCGGCCGCACCTCGGTCAAGGGGCGCACCATCGACGGCGAGCTGGTCGCCAAATCCGTCGCCGACACGCCGTCCCCCTTCAGCGTCGGCGACCGCGTCTTCCACCAGAAATTCGGCAACGGCAACATCTCGGCCATCGAAGGCAACAAGCTGACCATCGACTTCGACAAAGCCGGCCAGAAACGCGTGCTGGACGGGTTTGTCACCGGGGTGTGAGGCCGCCGGGCGCTAGCGATACCGCGCCTGGTTCCACTTGTGGCCGAGCAGCGACAGGATGATGATCAGGCCGTTGAAGAACTGGACGTAGAAGCCGCTCAGGCCTGCCGCGACGACGCCGGTCTGGATGAACGAGACCGTGACCGCGCCGATGGCGCCTCCGACGACGGTACCGATGCCGCCCCAGGTCGGGGTGCCGCCGACGAACACCGATGCCAGCACCGGCAGCAGATAGCCGTCGCCCGCCGTCGGCCACCAGGTGAAGTTGATCATCACCGAGAAGGTGCCGGCGATTGCCGCGCCGATGCCGACGAAGACGAACACTTTTACGCGCACGCGCTTGACGTCGATACCCATCTGCTGGGCGCTGTCTGGATTGTCGCCGACCACCTTGACCTGGGCACCGAAGCGATGGCGGTTGTAAAGCAGCGCCGACAGCACGACGAAGCCGATGGCCCAGAAGATCTGCACCGGAATGCCGTAAAGCTGGCTGGAGAAGATCTTGTAGGCCCAGCTGTCGGCAAGGCCGGTCAGCGCCGTCGACCTGCCCTCGTTGATGATCTGGATCAGGCCGCGCAGCAGGAAATTCATGCCGAGCGTGGCGATCAGCGACGACAGCCCGCCATAGACGACCAGCGAGCCGACCAGGAAGCCGAGCAGCATGCCGGTGACGATTGCGGCGGCGATGCCGAGGAACGGGTCGTAGCCGGCCTGCACGACCAGCGCAAACACCCAGGAGGCAAAGCCCATCGTCGCCGGAAACGACAGGTCGATCTCGCCGCAAGTGACGACGAAGACCAGCGGCACCACCACGAACAGCGCCACCGGCAGCGTGGTGAGTACGGAGCTGTAGAGATACCAGGTGGTGAAGACGATCGGGTTGGCGATCATGAACACCGCCATCATGACGATGAACACGGCAAGCGTGCCGAGCGCGGCGCGGTTGTCGAGGATGAACCCGCGCAGCCAATTGTCGGACGGGTGTCTCCACTCTTTCCCGGCGGTTTCGCCATGCGTGCCGCCGAGGGGGCTCTGCAGATCGGGTTCCATGGTCTTGCTCATCGTGCCGCCCTCCCCGCATCGCCCGCGTCGTGCAACCCCGGCAATCCGCTGGGGTGGGCGACGTCTTCCATGAAATTGATCAGGTCTTCGGCCGATTTGACCTCGCTGCGGTCGGCGCTGAGCGCGACCTTGCCGCGGTCCAGCACCACGAAGCGATCGGCGATATCGAAGACGTGGTGGATGTTGTGGCCGATGAACAGGATCGAGCGACCGCTCGCCCGCACCTGGCGCACGAAGTGGAAGACCTTGGCGGTCTCGGTCAGCGATAGCGCGGTCGTCGGTTCGTCGAGGACTATCAGCTCCGCCTTCTTATAGATGGCCCGCGCGATCGCCACGCCCTGCCGTTCGCCGCCCGAGAGCTGGCCGACGATCGACTGTGGCGTGAACACTTTCGAGGTGAAGCCGATCTCGCGCATCAGCCGGCTCGCCTCCGCGATCTCCTTGTTGACCTTCAGCCAGCCAAGCCAGCCGGTGAGCTCCCGGCCCATGAAGATATTGCGCACGATCGTCTGCTGCACGGCGAGCGCCCGGTCCTGGAACACCGTTTCGATGCCGGCGTCGCGCGAGCGCGCAGGGTTCCATCCGGTCACCGGCTTGCCGCGGACGAGAATCTCGCCGCTGGTCGGTTTGACCACGCCGGACAGGATCTTGATCAGCGTCGACTTGCCGGCGCCATTGTCGCCGATCAGGCCGACCACCTCGCCGCGATCGACGCTGAGATTGACCCCGCCCAGCGCATAGACCTGGCCGTAGGACTTGGTGATGTCGCGCAGTTCGATGATGCGTTCGGCCATGGCGATCCTCGCTTGATTGTCGCGTGCCGGCCTTTTCGCCGGCGGTCCCGCCGGCCGGGCTCGATCCCGGCCGGCGGCTTGGGAGGTCAGCGCAGCGCCTGCTTGGCGAGCTCGGCGACGATCTCGTAATTCTGCGGCGTGACGAAGCCGGCGCCGGTGTCGACATTCATCGGTGCGAGACCCAGCACAACCTGCTGGCAGAGGCTGAGGATCGGCAGATAGCCTTGCAGGAACGGCTGCTGGTCGGCCGTCAGCTGCACCCAGCCGCCCTTGAAGCCCTCGACGATCTGCGGGCTGGTGTCGAAGCCGAAGTTGAAGATATCGCCCGGCTTCCTGCCCGCCGCCTGCATGTAAGTCGGGACGTTGCCCAGCATCTGTCCGCCGGGATAGCCAACCGCCTTGACGTCGGGATTGTTGAGCAGTGCCGCGGTGATCACCGGAAGGGCCAGATTGGGGTCGGAAGCCCATTCGCCGCTTGGCGGCGAGGAGAGCTGTATGACCTCGACGCCCGCTTCCTTGAGGGCAGCGACAGTGCCGCGTTCGCGTGCGCCGCGGCTCTCGTTCTCGAACGGGCCGATCATGATTGCCTTGTCGCCGGCCTTGAGCCCGGCCAGCTTGACCGCCTCGGCACCAAGCGCGCGGCCCTGCTGCTCCTGCTGGGCACCGACATAGCCGCCGCCGAACGCCGCCGTGACCGTCGGCACCGGCACGTTCTGGTACATCATCTTGATGCCGTCCTTGTGCGCCTGTTCGGCCAGCGGCATGATCGCGGCGTCGCCCGGGTGGCCCATCATGGCGATGCCTTGGGGCTTGACCGCGACAGCCTCGCGCAATTGCTGCACCATCTTCTCGACATCCCACTGGGAAAAGATGTAGTCGACCTTCGGCCCGAGATCGGCCGCCGCCTGCTTCGCGCCATTATAGACGATCGTGCCGAAGGCATCGCCCTCGGCGCCGCCGACGAAGAAACGGATATGGACATCCTTACACCACTGGGCATCGAGCGCCTGCGCCGGCAAGGTCGAGAGTGCGGCGGAGAGCGCCATCGCGGCCGCCGCGACGGTCGAGCGCAGAACTGTCCTTCTCATCGTAATGCTCATGCACTTATCCTCCCTTTGTTCCCTCGCTAGCCGAGGGGTTTTGACGATCGCTTCGGTATTGCGCCGCAATCTTTCGCTGGCCGGCACCTCCCGCCGGCTTGTCCTGTTTTTATGTATGCCGTTATCGCAAAACCGCTGGGCACTTTTGCGCGACATGCATTAGCCTCACACCGGGTTCGGCAGGTAGCTCGCGCCTCCCCGGCATTGTTGGAGATAATCCAGCGCACGCGCCTGGCCGGTGATCTCGAGATCGCCGCGATAGACCGGGTCGTGCCAGCCCTCGATGTCGATGGCGCCCTTGTAGCCGACCAGCCGCAGCTCGCTGATCACCCGCGTCCAGTCGCTGTCGCCGAAGCCAGGGGTGCGCATCTGCACGAACGGCAGGCGGCCGAACACGCCATGTTCGCGGATCACGTCCCAGCGCACCGTCGCGTCCTTGCCGTGGACGTGGAAGATACGCTGCGCCCATTTGCGGATCTGCGGGATCGGATCGATCAGATAGACCAGCTGGTGGCAGGGCTCCCACTCCAGGCCGAGATTGTCGTTTGGCAATTCGTTGAATATCAGCTCCCAGGCGTCCGGATTGTGGGCGATGTTCCAGTCGCCGCTGGCCCAGTTGCCGTCCATGGCGCAGTTCTCGAAGGCGATGCGCACGCCCTTGTCGGCGGCCCGCTTTGCCAGCTTCCCCCAGACCTCGCGGAAGCGCGGCAGGCTGTCGGGCAGCGGCTTGCCGCGGATGCGGCCGGTGAAGCCGCTGACCACATTGGTGCCGAACAGATGCGCGTTGTCGATGATCGTTTCCCACGCCTCGAGCACGCCGCGATCGATCTCGCCGCTCTCCAGCGGATTGCCGAACACGCCGATCGACGAGACGATGACATCGGCATCGCCGATCGCCTCGCGGATCTCGCCCGCCAGCCGCGGAATGTCCTTGCCGCCCAGCGTCTGCCAGAAGAACGGCTGGATGCTCTCGAAGCCGAGCGGCAGAATCTGCCTGACATAGGCGGCCGGGTCGTCCAGATTGGCGCGCACCATGGTGCCGATCCTGATGTCGAGCAGCGGGTTTGGCATCATGATCCTTCCTGTTGAGCGATGGCGACCCGGCGCCCGGTTTCGGCGCTCTCGATCGCAGCGAAAACCATGGCCAGGCTCTTGATGTTGTCGGCGCCGCGCGTCTCCGGCTCGGTGCCGGTTTCGACGGCGCGGACGAAATCCTGGATGATGCCGAGATGGCCGCCGACGCGATCTGCCGGGTCGAGCGGCGGCACGGCTATCGGTTCGGTGCGGTCGAACAGGCCTTCACGGACCGGCCGCACGACTTCCGCCTTCAATCCGTCCGCGCCGTCCCAGACAATGCTGCCGCGCTCGGCGACGATCCGCCATGTACTGTCCCAGCTTGTACGGAAGCCGGCCGCGCACCAGCTGCCGGCATAGGTGAACAGCTTGCCGCCGCCGAGGTCGAAGCTTGCGGTTGCCGACGACCCTTGCCGATACCAGGAGTTGGCCGGCTCCCACTCCTGGCAATAGACGCCGGCCGGTTCGCCGGCCACCATGTAGCGGGCTGCATCGAATGTGTGGATCGCCATATCGAGCAGCAGCACATGGCGCATCTCTTCGCGAAAACCGCCGAAATGCGGCGCAACGAAGAAATCGGCGTGGATGCTGGTTGGCGCACCAATGGCGCCGGAATCGAGAAAGCGCCGGATGCGCCTGACATTGGCGACATAGCGGCGGTTCTGCACGACGGCATGGATGCGGCCGGCGCTGCGGGCGGCCTCGACAATGGCACGCGCATTGTCCGGGCTGTCGGCCAGCGGCTTTTCGGTCAAGAGATGGCAATGGTGGGCAAAGGCGGAAAGCGCGACCTCGCGGCGGGCGGCGGGAACCACGACGTCGAATACCGCGTCGGGCCTGGTCTGGTCGAGCACGGCGTCGAGCTCGGTTCCGATGACGGCGCCGGAAAGCTCGTATTCGCGCGCCCTTGCCCGCGCCCTTTCGGCGTCGATATCGACCAGGCCGACAATGGCGAGCCCGTCGATCTGCTTGGCCGCATCGAGCCAGGTCTTGCTCATCGCTCCGCAGCCGACAAGGACGACATTGATCATCCAGCACTCCTCCCTCTCGGCCCCTCCAGACCGATCGCCACGGCGTTCACGGCAGAGCCGCAAACGTTCTTCCGTAAACGTTTACGAGAACACACCCGATGGCGTAGAATGTCAATTGGCCGGCTGTGAAAAATCGTGGCGTCGGCTTGGCCCGGAGAGCAGCCGGTGCTAGCCAAGCAAGGGGGAGAACTGTCCTTTGGCGTCCAGCATTCACGACCTTGCACGTCACCTGAATATTTCCATCGGCACGGTGTCGCGCGCGCTCAACGGCCGCGCCGACGTCAATGCCGACACACGCCAGCGCGTGCTCGATGCGGCCAAGAAGCTGAATTATTCGCCGAACCAGTCCGGCCGCAGCCTGCGGCGCGGCGCCACCCATTCGATCGCCTTCATGCTGCAGCCTCATCCGGGCGACCAGGAATATGGCGAGCCGTTCTTCATTCCGTTCCTGACCGGGTTGCAGGCGAAGCTCGCCGAAAGCGGCCTCGACCTGATCGTGGTGATGGGCGCGCCGGGCGACTATCAGCAGGAGCGCCTGCGCCGTGTCGTCGAGACGCGGCGGGCCGATGCCGTGGTGCTGGCCTGGACGCGGCGCGAGGACGAGCGCATCGACTATTTGACCCAGGCCGGTTTCCCGTTCGCGACGCTCGGCCGCAGCCGCTCCGGCGGCGATGCCTATCCCTCGCTCGACCTCGATTTCGAAAAAGCCGGGGCTGACGCGGTCGATCGTCTCGTCGCGCGCGGTCACCGCCGCATCGCCGCCATCCGCCCGTCGCTCGACCTCAATTTCGGCTATCTGTTCCTCGCCGGCTATCGCAAGGCGTTGCGGCGGCACGGCATCGAATTCGACCCCGCGTTGATCGCCGACGGCTTCATCAACGAGGCCGGCGGCTACGCGGTGACGCCGAAGGTCATGCACTCCAAGGACCCGCCGACGGCCATCATCTTCAACAACGACGCGATGGCGCTTGGCGGCTGCAAGGCTCTGGCCGAGGCGGGCATCAGGCCCGGCCACGACGTTGCGGTGATCGTCATCGTCGACACGCCGCTCTGTCGCTATTTTTCGCCGGCGCTGACCGGCTTCCGCCCGGCGCTGGAGCCGATGGGCGAGCGGTTGGCCGAAATGCTGCTGGCATCGATCCCGGCTTACGCCGGCGCCGAAGGCGCACGCATCATCCGTGAAGTCTGGCCGCTGGAACTGATCGCGCGCGACAGCGATTGAATCGCGGCGGTCACTGAGCAGGCTCAGATTGATCAAGACCCCCGCGCTCGCGCTCCGGCGTTGCGACCAGCGAGGCAGCGGCGGCATTGGCGGCGGCAAGTGCCGCCTCGACGGGCTCTCCACGCGCAAGCCACGCCGCAAAGGCGCCGACGAATTCATCACCGGCACCGTGGGTGCTGACCACCTCCACCGGCATCGCCGGCAAGGCGAATGCCTGGCCGTCGCGGTCGCGATAGGCAACGCCCTCGCCGCCGGCCGTGACGATTGCAGCCGGATAGGAACCGACGAGTATGCCGGCCGCCTTCGCAGCACCCTCGAGCGTGTCGACGACCGGAACGCCGGCCAGGAACTCCGCCTCGATGGCGTTGACGATGACGATGTCGGTCAGCGCGATCAGTTCGGCTGTCAGCTTTCGCGCCGGCGCCGCATTGAGAACGACCCGGCCGCCATGCGCCTTCACCGCTCGCGCCGCGGCAATGTTGGCGGCTTCCGGTACCTCGTTTTGCAGCAGCAGAACCGCCGTTTGCGCGATCAACTCGGCCGCCTCAATAATGTCCTTTTCGCCGAGAGTGAGATTGCTGCCCGAGACGATCACCGCGCCATAGTCGCCGCTGTCGTCGAAAATCGCTACGCTCATGCCCGAGCCGGCGCCCGAAGCCACTCCCACGAAGCGCTGGTCGACGCCGTTGCGATCAAGATTGTCGAGAAGCGCGCGGCCGAAATCATCGTCGCCGACAGCTCCGATCATCGCCGCATGCACGCCGGCCCGCGCTGCCGACACCGCCTGGTTGCCGCCCTTGCCGCCGCATTTTGGATGCCAGGAATGGCCGGTCACCGTTTCGCCCTTGCGCGGGCGATCGGCGGCTTCGACCATGATGTCGTAATGCAGGCTGCCGAATACGGTCACCAGCGGCGGGGAAGCCGTCATGTGCCTTTATCTTTCCGTTTCGACGTCACCGCAGACATGGTGCGGCCGAGATTGCGCTCCGCCGCCTGGTAGTCGCGTTGCGCGACCGCGACGAACAGCGCGTCGAGAATGTTGAGCTGGGCAATGCGGGCCGCTGCGTTCTCACCCATCAACGGCGAGCCTTGCGCGGTCGAGCAAAGCACGATGTCGGCGACGGCTGCCAATGGCGAGTTGTCATAGTTGGTGATGGCCAGCGTACGCGCGCCGCTTTTGCGCGCAAGTTGGATGGCGTCGATGACGGCGCTCGTGTTGCCGGAATGCGAGAAGCCGACAGCAATGTCGTCGGCGCCGAGCAGCGAGGCCGACATCAGCATCATGTGCGAATCGTCGTAGACAGAGGTGCGGATGCCGATGCGCAGGAATTTGTGCGAGACGTCGCGTGCGATCTGCGCCGAACCGCCGACGCCGTAGAAATCGCGGTTCCTGGCGCGGTAAAGCAGATCGGCGGCACGGTCGAAATCGTCCATGTCGAGGATAGCCAGCGTCTCCTCCAGCGCCTGGATAGAGGTGCGGAACACCTTCTGCACGATCTCGGCCGAACTGTCGTCCACCGACAGCTCCTGATGCATCTCGGCGGTCGGCAGGCGGCTGTATTCATAGACCGCCGTGCGAAAATCGCGATAGCCGGAAAAACCCAGCTTCTTGGCGATCTTGACCACCATCGCCTCCGAGACACCGGCCTCCTCGGCGATCTGCTTGAGCGGTATGGTCTCGTCGAAGCCGCGCCGTCCGAAGACGGTTTCAACCACCTTCGCCTCGAGCGGCGTCAGATGCGGCATCATCATGCGAATGCGCGGTCCTACTGCTTTCAGGTCCAGCCCGGTCAAGGTCATCCACGTCCCCTCGTCACGCGATCGATAAGCATCGCGGCGAGGATTATAAGGCCAGTTGCCAGGAGCTGATAGAAGGACTGCACGTTCATCAGCGTCAGGCCGTTGCGCATGCTGCCAAGGATGACGGCACCCAGGATGGTGCCGACGACGCTGCCCTTGCCGCCCATCAGCGAGGCGCCGCCGATCGCCGCCGCTGCTATGGCGTCGAGCTCCCAGAGATTGCCGAGAATGGGTTCGGCCGCACCCAGCCGGCCGATCAGGATCTGCGCTGCAAGCGCTGCCAGCAGGCCCGAGATCATATAGGCGGCGATCTTGGTGCGGGCGATCGGCACGCCGGCTATGTAGGCCGCCTCCTCATTGCCGCCGACGGCGAGCAGATATTCGCCAAACGGCGTCTTCTTGAGGATGATCCAGGCAATCAGCGCGACCACGGCCACGATGATGACCGCCAATGGCAATCCGAACAGCGAGCCGTTGAAGATGGCACGGAAGCCGGCAGGCAGGCCGAGCACCGGATTGCCGCCGGTATAGATCAGCGCCAGCGCCCGGTAGGTGCTGAGCGTTCCCAGCGTGACGATGAAGGGCTGCAGCCCGATATAGGCAACCAGCACGCCGTTGAGCAGTCCGCAGGCGAGGCCGATGGCGAAGCCGGCGGCGATGGCCAGCGGAAACGGCACGCCGGCAACCAGCATCGAGGCCGAGATGACGGCAGAAACCGCTGCCGTCGGCCCAACGGACAGATCGATGCCGCCCGAGATGATTACCAGCGTCATGCCCAACGCCAGGCAGGCATTGATGCTCGACTGCTGCAGGATGTTGATCAGGTTACGCTCGGCAAAAAAGCCGGGGACCAGCGCCCCGAAGACGGCAAGGATCACCACCAGGCCGATCAGCGTGCCGGCGTCGCGCACGGAAAACCGGTGCAGGAAATCTGCCCTTGGGCGCGCTGCTGTGTGTTGGGTTATATCGGTCATCCGCTGGTCCTGTCCGTTATGCACCGGCCCGATGGCCTTGCGCCTTGCCGGCCTCAATCTCCGTTTGGGGTATGGCGTGCGCGGCGATCGCGTGTTCGCTGAGACTTGCGCGGCCCAGTTCGGCGGCGACCGTGCCGTCGCGCATGACCAGCACGCGGTCGGCGAGCCGGATCACCTCAGGCAACTCGGACGACACGACGATAACCGAATGGCCTTCGGCGGCGAGTTCCTCGATCAGGTGGTAGATCTCCGCCTTGGCGCCGACATCGATGCCGCGCGTCGGCTCGTCGAACAGAAGGATCCGCGTTCCCGCCGCCAGCCAGCGGCCGATGATCGCTTTCTGCTGGTTGCCGCCGCTGAACAGCCGAATTGGCCGGTCGAGCAGGAACGGCCTGAGATTGACTCGCTTCATCTTCTCGGCTGCGACGCGCTTCAGCCGGCGGTGGTCGATGAGGCCGCGCGGCGCGAACACGCCCATCGAGGCCAGCGCCATGTTGCTGGAGATCGACCGCAACGGCACGATGCCTTCGCGCTTGCGCTCCTCCGGCACCAGGCCGATGCCGGCCGCGATCGCGTCGCGCGGACTGGAAAGCTTTACCGCCTTGCCGTCGATCTCTATTGCGCCTGATGAGGCCCGGTCGGCGCCGGCCAGCAGCCGCAGCAGCTCGGTGCGGCCGGAGCCGACCAGTCCGGCAATGCCCAACACCTCGCCGCGATGCAGGTCGAACGAAACGTCACGGACCTTGGTTACCGAGGCGAGGCCACGCACGCTCAGCCTGATTTCGGGGGAAGCATGCGAGCGGTGTTGTTCCTGGGCAAGCTCGCGGCCGACCATCATCGAAACGACGGCCTTTTCCGACACCTGCGCGAGATCGACGGTTTCGACCACAACGCCGTCGCGCATGACAGTGGCGCGCTGGCAGATGCCGAACACCTCGTCCAGCTTGTGCGAGACATAGACGACGGCGACACCGTCGCGTGCCAGACCGGCAATGACTTCCGCCAGCCGTTCGAACTCGCTCGGCGTGAGGCTCGACGTCGGCTCGTCCATCGCCACGATCCTGGCGCGGTCGAGCAGCGCCCGGGCGATCTCGACGATCTGCCGCTGCGCCACCTTCAGGCTGCCAAGCGGGGCTGCCGGATCGATGGTCGGGTCGATGGCGGCCAGCGCTTCCGCAGCGCGGCTCTCCTGCTCGCGCCGTGCGACGAAGACGCCGCCGCGCGTCAACGGATGGCCGAGAAACATGTTCTGGGCGACGCTGAGGCGTGGCACCTGCTGTAATTCCTGATGGATCATCGCCACGCCCGCGGCGCGTGCGGCGACCGGATTGTTCAGCGTCACCGGCTTGCCGTCGATCAGCACGCTTCCCGCCGTCGGTCGGTAGACGCCTGACAGTATGCGCAGCAGCGTCGATTTGCCGGCGCCGTTTTCACCGAGCAGGCCATGGATCTCGCCGGCGCCGACCGAAAACGACACTTCGCTCAGCGCCCGCACAGCCGGAAACTCTTTGGAAATGCCCTCGAATTGCAGCCGCGCTGACATTGCTTCGGTTCTCCAGGCAAGGTGCCGACCCAAGGCCGGCACCTGCCGGCCCTGCTCTACTGGCCCGCTGCCGCGTCCTCGAGCAGCGCCTTGCGCACGGCATCGCCGCCGCCGGAGTAACGGTCGGCATTGTCCTTGGTGATCAGCGCCTGCGGCGTGGCAACGACGCGCGGCAGCTTCTGCCCGGCCACCAGCCGCAGCGCCGATTCCAGCGCCACCTCGCCGGTCAGCACCGGGAACGAATCGACGGTGCCGGTCAGCTCGCCGGCGCGGATCGAGGCATAGGCGTCGGAGATGCCGTCGGTGCCGAAGACCGCAACCTTGTCCTGCAGCCCGGCAGCCTTGACCGCCTCGACGATGCCCAGCGCCATGCCGTCATTGTTGGCATAGAAGCCGATCAGGTCGGGGTGCTGCTGCAGGATGTTGGTGGCCGCGTCGTAGGAGGTCTGGCGATCCCAGTTACCGGGGACGCTGGCGACGACGTCGAACTTGCCGGCCTCGGTGATCGTTGTCTTGAAACCGTCGGTGCGCTGGACGGCGGCGTAGACGCCGGCCTGGCCTTCGACGATGGCGACCTTGCCGCCGTCCGGCCGGTTCTTGATGAACCATTTGGCGACGCGCACGCCGTTGTCGCGCTGGACATTACCGACATAATGCTCGGCCTGCGGGATGACCGCGTCGTTGACGTTGACCACCGGCACGTTGGCCGCCTTGGCCTGTTCCATGATCGGCTGCAGGTTGGAGTCGGTCTGCGGCGAGACGAGCAGCACGTTGTAGCCCTGTGTGACCAGGCCTTCGGCGATGGTGAGCTGGCCGAGCTGGTCGCCCTCGCTCTGCGCTGCCTGGTAGACGACGGGCACGCCGGTGCGGTCGCCGAACGACTTGTAGCCCTCTCCCAGCGAGCGCCAGTATTCATTGGTCAGCGTCTTGGAGACCGCACCCGCCTTGGTACCCTCGGGCAGCTTGGGGAACGCCCCGAACTTGGCCTCGAGCTGCGACCAGTCGATGCGATCCTTCTCGGTGTCGGAATTGAGCGGCGCGAGGTCCGCGGAAAAAGCCGAGTCGATGGACAGCGCCATCAGGGCAGCGGCAGCGATGGCAAGTAGAAATTTCATGATCTTCCTCCCTTGTTGAAAAACGGTCTATGCCGCCGGCCTCAGCTGTCCGGCCCGAGCATGGCTTCCTGGATGATGGCCTGCGACGCGACCGCGTCCTGACGGCCGACGGCGGCTGACAGGCGGTTGTCCCCGTCCAGCCGATCGACGACGCGCAGCATGCGCTTGACGGTCGCGATGTTGACTTCGCATTCGTGGATCGGGTCGAGCCCGGTCATATCGGGAAACGTGTCGAAGTAGATGGCGCCGGCATAGCCGTCTCGACGGATCTGCCTGAGCAGCTCGATCGTTTGCAGCGTGTGCACGGCGCCGACCATCAGGCCGTCGTCGCGCTTGGCGTAGCCGTCGTTGAGATGCACGCCGAGCAGCTTGCTATGGCGCGCCACGAGTGCTGCGGCAAAGGCCGGCTGCTCGTCGGCATAGAGCACATGGGCGAAATCGAGCGTCACGCCGAGATTGGGCAGGCCGATCTCGCGGATCGCCAGCAATGTAGTCGCCGCATCTGGCATCAGGCTGTAGGAGCGCGGCTCGTTGGGTTTGTATTCAAGGCTGATTTGGCAGCCCGGATCATGCGCCGCAACTTCACGAATGCCATCGATTTCGTGTTGCCAGAGCGCTGCGTAGTCCACCTGGAAGGCATAGTCGAAGCCATCCTGCCCGAGCCACAAGGTCATCAGGCTGGCGCCCGCCTCGCGGGTGGCGTCGATGCCGGCCTTGGTCAGGTCGATGGCTTCGCGGCGAATGGCAGGATCCGGGTTGGTGAAGGCGCCGAGCTTGAAAGCCGGATTGGAATAGTAGCGCATGGCGAAACCATTGATGGAAAGCCCGATATCGCCGAGTTTGCGCGCTATTTCCGGAGGCTTTTCATCGACATGGTCGGGGAAGTTGAGGTCGAGATCGGTCAACTCCGCAACCTTCGCCGCACGTGCCGCCATTTGCAGCATGGACGGTTTGCCGACAAGATCGGGCCACTCGGACTGTGGCCGCGAGGCAAAGGAATTGAGGCGGGTGGCGAAACGATAGGCAGTCATCGGGGACCTTCCATTGTCATAACTTTACATTAGAACGATTATTTGTAAAGTTGTTAATTGCTCGCTCGGCGACGACGAATTCGCCATACCCAGGCCAGTTGCGACCACGGGGGACAAGCAAGCGCGGCACTGTCACGCAAGTATCATGTTCGCGTCCTAGATCGCTTCTCCGAAGGCTTTCGCGGCATCCTCGATGCCACGCGGCGCTTTTTCAGATCCCGGCAGCTTTGTCTCAAAAGAGGATATCCATGAAAAACCTGCTCCGAACCGCGTCCCTCGCCGTCGCGCTGGCGATGTTCACCGCCTTGACCCCGGCCTTGGCAGAAAACGCCGCGACCGTCGGCGGCGTCGGCTTCGTCAACAAGGGCCTGGTCGGTGTCGGCCGCATCCCGGCCAGCCAGAAGGACAAGTTCGGCGAGACGTTTGGCTCCGGCTCGGGCATGTCGATCGACGCTGCCGGCTGGACACATGGCGCCGATGGCTATAAGGGCTCGTTATGGCTGTTGCCGGACCGCGGCTACAATGTCGTCGGTACCACCGATTACCGCCCGCGCCTCAACACGATCGCCCTCGAGTTCGCGCCGATCGCGCCGGGTGCAGTGCCGGCCACCGGCCAGGAACAATCGGGCCTCAAGGCGACGCTTGCCGACACCATGCTTTTGACCGACGACAAGGGCGCCGACGCAACCGGCCTCGATCCGCTCAACGGCGTGCGTGCCGCGACCGACGACATGCCGATCCTGCCCGAAGCCAACGGCAAGCTCGCGCTCGATAACGAAGCGATCGCACGGCTGCCCGACGGCACGATGTTCATCTCGGACGAATACGGTCCGAACATCTACCGCTTCTCCGCCGATGGGCGTCTGATGTCGGCAACGCAGCCGCCGGCGGCGCTTGTCCCGATGCGTCACGGGACGCCAAACTTTGCTTCCAACAATCCGGGACTTGGCGCGGCAGACCCGGATCCGAAGGATCCCGAAACCGGCCGTCAGAACAACCAGGGCCTCGAAGGCATGGCGCTGACGCCGGACGGGAAGTTCCTGATTGCCGTGCTGCAGTCGGCCCCAAGGCAGGATGGCGGCGATTCCGCCTCGACGCGTCAGAACACGCGCGCGCTGGTCTACGATGCCTCGGATCCCGGCCAGCTCAAGCTCGCGCATGAATATGTCGTGCCGCTGCCGGTGTTCACCGATGCCAAGGGCAAAACCAAGATCGCCGCGCAGAGCGAAATCGTGGCGCTGTCGGACAAGACCTTCCTGATGCTGGCGCGCGACAGCGGCAATGGCCAGGGGCTGAAGGGCGACACCTCGCTCCACCGCGAGATCAGCGTCGTCGATCTGTCTGCGGCAACCGATGTCGCCGGCACAGAATTCGACAAGGACAAGCCGCTGGCGCCCAAGGGTGAGCTCGATCCATCGGTGACGCCGGCCAAGCTGACGCCGCTCATTGACATCAACGACAAGACCGAGCTCGGCCGCTTCGGGCTGCACAATGGCGCGCCCAACGACCGCAACAACCTTTCGGAGAAGTGGGAGGCGATGTCGGTGGTGAGCGTCCTCGATCCGACACTGCCCGACGACTATTTCCTGTTCGTCGCCAATGACAATGACTTCCTCACGCAGGACGGCTTCCAGGTAGGCGCGGCCTACAAGGCCGAGGATGGCGCCGATGTCGACACCATGTTCCTGGTCTATCAGGTCACGCTCCCAGGCCTCGCCAAGAAGTAGCGGCACCCATACAGGCGGACGCGCGGAACGCGTCCGCCTGAGCTGGCGCGATTGAGCGGTCGTGCCCTTCAGTTGCGGCTCGCCCGCGCAAGGACGGTGTCCTGGTGCGTTGCAAAACCTGCGACTGACGATCCAGTCGAAGGCACTTACCTCAACATCTCCGCGTCCTTTGGCACGCCGGCATCGATCGGCTCGGCCGTCCTGTTCGACACGGCGGCGATCTTCCCGGCGGCCGACAGGTTCGGGCGCACGAAGACCGGCGCGACGCCGTCGACGCGGCTGTAGAGGTCGATTATGTCCTGATTCATGAAGCGCACACAGCCGGAGGAAGCGTTCTTCCCAATGGAATCCCACTCCGGCGTGCCGTGCAGCCTATACATCGTGTCCTTGCCGTCACGGAAGAGATACAGCGCGCGGGCACCAAGCGGGCTCTGCGGGCCGGGCGGCATGCCGTCCTTGTATTTCGCCAGTTCCGGCCGGCGTTGGATCATTTCCGGCGGCGGCGTCCAGACCGGCCACTTCTTCCTCGCCTGTACCACGGCGCTGCCGGTCCATCCGAAACCGGCCTTGCCGAGGCTGACGCCATAGCGAATTGCCTTGCCGCCGTCGCGCACCAGATAGAGGAAGTGCTCGGAAGTATCGACGACGATCGTGCCGGGTTTTTCTCCAGTCGGGTCGGCCACGATTTGACGCACGAATTTCGGATCGACCTTGGCTACCGGGATTGCCGGCAGTTGATAGCCCTCGTCCATGCGCGCGGCATACATGCTTGCGGCATCGCCGAAAGCCGGATCGCTTGGTGCCGCGGGCACCGGCGCCGCCACGTCCGTCGTAGTGCACGACGAAAGAGCCACGGAGGCCGCGCCCAGAGCGGATGCACCAAGAAAGGCGCGCCGGTTCAGGCGCTCAAAAAACAACGGAATATCGGACATGAGCCCCCCGGCCTACCCATGAGATCCAGGAAAATGCGGCCCCACGCGTGCGGGATCAATATACGATTCCGGAAGGTTGAGAAATGCTTAGATCAAGGCACGCCAGGCGGAATTTACAGCGCCGCATCGACCTCTCCCGTTAAATCGGCAATCATTGCGGACTCAGACAAGCCTTCGCCGAGTTGCCTGCCATGGACGACAACATGCCCCCGCGCCGGCAGACCGGCGACCTCACCAGTGGGCCTATCCCGCGCACCCTGTTGCTGTTTGCCCTGCCGGTGCTCGGCTCCAATGTGCTGCAGTCGCTCAACGGCTCGATAAATGCCGTGTGGGTCGGCCGTTTCCTCGGTGAAGCGGCGCTGACCGCCACGTCCAATGCCAACCTCGTGCTGTTTCTCATCCTCGGCACCGTCTTCGGCATCGGCATGGCGGCGACCATCCTGGTCGCACAATCCGTCGGCGCTCGTGACCTGCCCGAAGCCCGGCGCATCGTCGGAACCAGCGCCACCTTCTTCTTCCTCGTCTCGGTGGTGTTCGCGGTCTGCGGCTGGATCTGGGTCGATGCGATCCTCGATGCGCTCGGCACGCCGGCCGACGCGTTGCCGCTGGCGCGCTCCTATCTGCGCATCATCTTCCTCGCCGTGCCGATGATGAACCTGCTGTCCTTCGTCATGACGGTGCTGCGCGGCGCCGGCGATTCGCGCACGCCTTTCCTTTTTATGGCGCTGGCCGTCATGCTCGACGTCGTTTTGAACCCGTTGCTCATCCTCGGCATCGGCCCGTTCCCCGAACTCGGCATCGCCGGCTCGGCCACCTCGACGCTGATCGGCCAGACGGTAAGCGTGGTTGCCATCCTGATCGTGCTTTATGCGCGCAAGCACCCGCTGCGGCTGGCCGGCGCTAATCTCGCTCTGCTGCGGCCGGACCCGGCGCTGCTGCGCATCGTCGTCTTCAAGGGCGTGCCGATGGGCCTGCAGATGATCGTCGTTTCGGCCGCGGCGCTGACGGTGATGGGCATGGTCAACTCGTACGGCTCGCAGGTCGCGGCTGCCTACGGCATAGCCGCACAGCTCTGGACCTATATCCAGATGCCGGCGCTCGCCATCGGCGCCGCGGTGTCGTCCATGGCGGCGCAAAATGTCGGCGCCAGGCGCTGGGACCGGATTGGACGCATCGCCACCTCCGGCGTCGGCTTCAACCTTGTGCTCACCGGGATGCTCGTCGCGCTGCTGTTCGTATTCGATCGCGCGGTGCTCAGCCTCTTCCTTGGCAGCGACAGTGCAGCAATCGACATCGCCACTCACATTAACAAGATCGCGTCGTGGTCCTTCATCCTGTTCGGCATCACCATCGTGCTCTTCGCCACCGTGCGTGCCACCGGCGCGGTGATGCCGCCGCTGATCATCCTGGTGATCTCGGTGCTGCTGGTGCGCACCAGCTTCGCCTATTTCTTCCGAAGCGTGATCGGCGAGGAAGCTCTGTGGTGGAGCTTTCCGGCTGGCTCTGTAACCTCGCTCGTGCTGGCCGCGGCCTATTATCGCTTCGGCCGCTGGCGCAGCCTGCACATGATCGAGAGCCGGCCGGCTGCCGGCGAACCGCCGGATACCGGCCTCGGCGTACCGCGCCAGCGCGCGCACCTTTCGCCCGAGACACCGAACGGCTGAAAGGTCGGCTCAGCGCGCGTATTTCGCGCCAAACCCGAGAGCGACCAGGGAAAAGACGACAATCATGCCGGCAAAGGCCAGGCTTGCCGCGGTCGCACCTGCCACCGTCGACAGAACGCCGATGCCGATGACCGGCAGCGCGTTGCCGCAAAAACAGCAGATGAAGAAGGCCGAGACGACTTCGGCGCGCCGGTCCGCCGGCGCGATCTCGTTCACCACTTGCAAGCCGCCGCGATAGCCGAGCGCTGCCGCCACGCCGCACAAGGCGGTGCCGGCAATCATTATGGTCATCGAGGCGAAGACCTGCGCCGCAACAATCAGCGCGACGGTTGGGATCATCAGCGCAAGCGCCGCGAACATCGCGGCTCGGCTCGAAAGACGTGCCGTCGCTACAATGGTGGCGGCCGTCACGATCGCCAATTCAAAGAACAGAGCGCCGGCTTCGGCATGGTTGGTTACCTGCAGTTGCTGCGCCAAAATGCTCGGTGCGAGTGCTGCATAAAAGCCGACCAGCGCCATTGCGCCAAAGCCGGTCACCGCCGGCGCAACGAAATTTGCGCGGATGGCATCGGGCACGGAAAGGCGCGGCCGCATCGAAACGTCAGCCAGTTTCCCCGGCCGCGAAACGGTTTCCCGCGTGCGCCAGACCAGCAGGGTTACAGTCGCGAGCATCGCCAGGTAGACGACGAATGTCAGCCTGAGCGGCCAAGGCGCGTATTCGGCGAGCAACCCGGCTCCCAGCGCACCGAGGCCGAGGCCGAGAAAATTGGTGCTGGTGGCAATCGTCGCCGCCTGTGACTTGTCGTCGGTCGGGAGCAATTCGGCGAGCCAGGCGGTGCCGGTGCCCGCGCCGACGCCGATTCCCAGTCCGCTCAGAATTCGGGCGATGTCGAGCCATGCGACATTTTCGGCGAACAGGAAAACCACCGCGCTGACCACGGCCACCGCCATCCCGGCCAATGCCATTGGACGGCGCCCGATGACATCGGACACACGCCCCAACATCAGAAGCGCTGCCAGATTGCCGATGACATAGACGGCGTAGACCAGCGTCAAAGTGATCTGCGAGAAGCCGAAGAGCTGCTTGTAGATGATGTAAAGCGGCGTCAGCGCCGTGCTGCCGGCGAAAAGAGCCGCAATCATGGCGGCCACGGCGGCCGCTGCAGCGCGGCCGCCGAGTTCGTGATCGCGCGTCATGACTTGAGCGTGAGCTGTCATTTTTTCGACCTTTTGCTGTTCGGAATCTGACATCCTAACGCCTTTTTCGCGTCAGCCGTTCCCCCTCCCCGGCTTGCTCCTGACAAGTTTGGCAGCTTTGCCGATGGCGCTGAGCGAGATCCTCTTTTAACTTCAGCGGATTGTCAGGGGAGATTCATGGGCAAGGGACGAGTCGAGGCATTCACCGATGGCGTGGTCGCCATCATCATCACCATCATGGTGCTGGAATTGAAGGTGCCGCATGGCGAGGATTTTTCCGCGCTGGCACCACTCTGGCCGATCTTCCTCAGCTATGTGCTGTCCTTCATCAATGTCGGCATCTACTGGAACAATTTGCACAACATGTTCCATACCGTGCAGCGGGTCGACGGCCGCGTGCTGTGGGCGAACCTCAACCTGCTGTTCTGGCTATCGCTGATGCCGGCGACGACAGCCTTCATGGGTGAGAACCATTTCGCGCCGGTGCCGGTTGCCGTCTATGGCGTCGACCTGGCGCTCTGCGCCATCGGCTTTAACATCCTCACCATGGCCCTGCATCGACTGCACGGCAATGAGACTCTCTTCGCCAGGGCGTTGGGCAATGACCTCAAGGGAAAGATCTCGCTGGTCCTCTATCTTTCCGCCATCGCGCTGACCTTCGTCAATCACTGGATCGGTGTCTCGATCTATGTCCTGGTGGCGATGATCTGGTTCGTGCCGGACAGGCGCTTCGAGCGGCTGATCGAGAAATAGGCCCCTTCTAGCCTCGCATTGCTTTCAGCTTTTCCGCTACCGAAGCGGCAAGGTCGGCGTAGCGCTCCTCCAGCCGCTCGGCCGCCTTGATCACTGAAAAATCATGGCCGAATTTTTCCAGCGCCATGCGCAGCTTTTCAACGAATTCCGCCTGTTTTTCGAGCGCCGAAAACAGCGTCATAACTTGCGCTTCGCTGATGTCGGGATTGGCGAGCATTTGTGGCACCTCGCGGCTCATCTGGTCGCCGGTGGCGGTCTGTTCTTTCAGGATCTCGATCCAGTCGGTCAATCGTCAGTCTCCTTTTTCGATATCAGCATGCGCAGCGCCCGCCGACGCGGTCAACCCGAAGAAGCCGCACCGGCTTGCGCGAGCCTCTTTCCGCGCTAAGTTCGCCACGGCCAGAACAGGAGAAAATCATGACCACCGACGCCGAGATCCAGACCGCCCTGCCCGCACTTGCCTCCGGTAATGTCGCCGTCATCACCGGCGCGGCCAGCGGCATCGGCCTCGCCGCGGCCAAACGGCTGGCGGCGATGGGCATGAAGATCGTGCTGGCCGATATCGGCGGCGCACGCCTCGATGAGGCCCGACGCGCCGTCGCCGCCATCGCCGGCGACAGCGCCGTACTTGCCGTCGCCACCGATGTCTCGAAGGCCGACGAGCTCGACCGCCTCGCCGAAAGGACATCCGGCACTTTCGGCGACGTGTCGCTGCTGATGAACAATGCCGGCGTCGGCAACAACCCCGGCAAGCCGTGGGAGAACCGTGACGCCTGGAAGCGACTGCTGGACATCAATTTCTGGGGTGTCGTGCATGGCGTAGAGGCGTTCGCGCCACGCATGCTGGCGGCGGGAAAGCCGGGCCTGATCGTCAACACCGGCTCCAAGCAAGGCATTACCACGCCGCCCGGCAACCTCGCCTACAACGTCTCCAAGGCTGGCGTGAAGACCTATACCGAGGGCCTTGCACACGCGCTGCGCAACGAGCCGCGCGCCAGTGTCGCGGCGCATCTGCTTATCCCCGGGTTCACTTTTACCGGCCTGACCGAAGGTGCGACCGAAAAGCCGGCCGGCGCCTGGACCGGCGAGCGGGTCATCGACTTCATGCTGGCCTCGCTGCTGCGTGGCGATTTCTACATCCTGTGCCCCGATAACGAGGCGACCCGGTCCATGGACGAAAAGCGCATGGCCTGGGCGATTGGCGACCTCATCGAGAACCGCCCTGCCCTGTCGCGCTGGCACCCGGACTACAAGGATGCTTTCGCGGCATTCATGACACGCAGCGCATGATCCCGAACCGAAGATCACCGTAGCAACGAATCGGATCCGATCTTCGCAGGTATGCGCCAGACCTTTATATCACGCCGCCGCATGCTTCTTCGTGTTCCGCTTCTTCGCCATGGCTTTCTCGGCTGCCAACTCGGCAAGCTTCTGATCATGCCGCTTCGCTGCCTGTTCGCATTTCTTGCGGATCTCTTCGACTTCGGTCTCAGTCAGGTGTTCGATACCGATGAAGGTGTTCTGGGCTGTGCTGACCCGGATCAATTCGTCGAGCTTCGCCTGGATCGCAGCGCCATCGCGGTTCTGGGTGTTCTGGATGAGAAACACCATCAGGAAGGTGACGACCGTCGTGCCGGTGTTGATGACGAGCTGCCAGGTGTCCGAAAAGCCGAACATCGGCCCGCTTGCCGCCCAGACGACGATGATCAGGAAACAGACGGCAAACGTCGGCGGCAGGCCGGCAAAATGGGCGACGTTGTTGGCGATCCTGGTGAAAAGCTTCTCAATCATTCAAACTCCCTCAACAGCCGGGCGACGAACCCGGACGGAAGCCGAGTTCATTGTGTCTGCAGAAACAGTTGGCAGCCGCTCCTGGTTCCCTCGTGGCGGAAGGTCGCGGGTACATTGTTGGAGGAGCAGATCGCGCAGGCCGTCGGACCGCTTGCAGATACGCCCGAACTCAGGCGGCGCCGTTTTCCCAGCGGTCGAGGAAAGCCTCGATGGGCAAGGCCTGCATGTCGGGGACTGCCCTGGCCAGTTTCTCGAGCGGCCAGTCCCACCAGGCAAGACGTTCGATCCGGGCCGCAGTTCCCGCGCTGAAGCGCTGCCGCAATGGCCTGGCCGGAACGCCGGCGACGATTGCATAGGCCGGCAGGTCTCGCGTCACCACCGCATTGGCACCGACGATCGCGCCGTTGCCGATCACTATGCCAGGCATGATCACGGCGCCATGGCCGATCCAGACATCATGGCCGATGCTGACGGCTCTCGCCCGCCGCCGGTCGCGGAATGCCTGATCGACACCCAGCCAGCGGAAGTACTCGTTGGGCCGATAGCTGATTTTGTGCTGCGTCAGCCGCTCGACCGGATGCTCCAGCGCATTGATGCGGCTGTTGGCGGCGATCGAGCAGAATTTGCCGATCGTCGTATAGATCGCCTCGGCGTGGCGCTCGAAGTAGGAGAAGTCGCCAACCATGACTTCACGTAAGATGACGCGCTCGCCGATCGACGCATAGCGTCCAAGCTTGCACGCCTTCAGCTCCGCCGTCGGGTGGATGCGCGGCTCGGGATCTTTCAGGACAAGGTGTTCGGGACGGTCCATGCGGGCGCTTTACGCCCGCGCGCAAAGTCTCGCAAGCCGAGTGCAGCGCCGCGCATCCGCTTGGACGCGCCAAGGACCCCGTAGCACCTTCAGTCTCTATTTCGGCTTGCCGCTGGTCCACACTACGTTCTGGCCGTAGAGCGGCACGGTGGTGACCGACATTTTTGCCGAGCCATCCTGCACCTGGCGCGAATGCGACAGGTAGATCAGCGTCTCGTTGGCCTTGTCGTAGATGCGGTTCACCACCTGCTTTTTCCAGATCAGGCTGATGCCTTGCTTGAACACCTCCTCGCCGGCCTCGCTCATGTCGATGTCGCCAATGGTGATCGGCCCGGTCTGGCGGCAGGAGATCGAGGAATCGGACGGGTCCTCGAACCAGTTGCCTTTCTGCAGGCGGTCGATCATGCCACGGTCGAAATAGGAGACGTGGCAGGTCACGCCCTCGACCTTCGGATCCTTGATCGCCTCGACGATGATATCATTGCCTAGCCAATCGACGCCGACCTTGCCGACTTCCTCGGCGGCGGCCGCGCCGGCGCCAATGACCAGGCATGCGGCTAACGCGCCGCCAATCAGTTTTCGCAAAGAGGCCTCCTGCGGTTCGAATTTTGCCGACCTCAGGTGGGACGAACGGCAGCGCTTTGCAAGCAGATCGCCTCCCACAGGATTGCCGGTTGCGGCAACGCGACATCTTTGCGTCGGCGCGACCGAACCGCTAAGAGTGTTCGCCAAGCCAGGGCCTTCACGGCGCCAACCCGGCGCCCGATGGAAATAACGACGGACTTCACTGATGATGCGTTCAATTCTGGTCGGTATTCTCGTCCTGATGGCCGCTGGCATCGGCTGGCTCACCTTCGACTGGTACCGCGGACATTATGGCGGCGAGCCGTTCGGAGCACCGTTCACGCTGGTCGACCAGAAGGGCGCGCCGGTCACCGAAGCCGCGTTTCGCGGCCACCCCAGCGTCGTCTTCTTCGGCTTCACGCATTGTCCGGAAGTCTGCCCGACCACGCTTTTCGAGTTGGCCGGCTGGCTGAAGACGATGGGCGACGACGGCAAGAACCTGCGTGCCTATTTCGTTACGGTCGACCCGGAGCGCGATACGCCGGAAATCATGAACACCTATGTCAGCAATTTCTCCGATCGCATCCTCGGCATATCAGGCGATCCGGATAAGGTCCACGCCATGGCCAAGTCCTTCGGCATCTACTGGAAGAAAGTCGACACGAACGACGGCGACTACACGATGGACCACACCGCTTCGGTGCTGCTGCTCAATGCCAAGGGCGATTTCGCCGGCACTATTGCCTATGGCGAAAGCCCGGACGCCGCCATCGCCAAGCTCAAACGGCTGGCGGCGGAAGGTTGACACATCCGGTAATGACGCAGACGCGTTTGTATTTCACCGCGGGCAAGATCGAGGCTGATCGCATCTTCGCGGCGCTCGGTGCGGCGTTCGACGATGAGGGCCTGCCGATTGCGGTGCTCGAGGTCGACGAGGACCGCGACATCCACGAAGTATCGCTCTATGCCGGCGACGACGTCGATGCGGTCGAGGCGCGGCTCAGGGATGTACTTGCCGGACTGTCGCTGTCGAAGCCTATAGCGCGCGAAACGCTGCCCGACATCGACTGGGTGGCGCGCTCGCTGGAGGGATTGAAGCCGGTGCGGGCCGGGCGCTTCTTCGTCCATGGCGCGCATGACCGCAGGAAGCGCCACAGCGGCGAAATCGCCATAGAGATCGAGGCCGGCCTTGCTTTCGGCACCGGCCATCACGGCACCACCGCCGGCTGCCTCGAAATGCTGGAGCAGGTCGTACGGCGCGAGCATCCGCGCAACGCGCTCGACCTTGGCACCGGCAGCGCGGTGCTCGCGATCGCAGTGGCCAGGCTCGCGCATATACCGGTGCTGGCGACCGACATCGACCCGGTCGCCGTCAAGGTGGCCGCCGCCAATGCGCGGCTGAACCACGTCAAGGGGCTCGTCGAAACAGTGACGGCGCCCGGATTCCACCACCCGATCTTTGCCGCGCGCGCGCCCTTCGACTTGATCGTCGCCAACATATTGGCGCGGCCGCTGATGCGCCTGGCGCCGCAAATGGCGGAGCATATCGCGCTCGGTGGCTCGATTGTTTTGTCGGGCATCCTCGAGCGCCAGCGCGATGCGGTAATCGCGGCCTATGTCGGCCAGAAATTCCGGCACGTCCGCACCTTGCACCGCGAGGGCTGGGTGACGATTCACCTCAAGCGCTGAGGCGCGACGCCTTCAACGCAAGCCGGAATCCGCTCGGACTTAGCGCGAGTTCGCCGCTTTCTTCAGCTGTTCGCGATCGTAGCCGTGAGCTTTCAGCGTTTCGTCGTCAAAGCCAAGCAGAACGCCGCTTACATACCGGCTCGCTTCGCGCTGGCGAGCTTCGATCAGCGCTTTCACAGCGTTTTTGAAAAATCCGCGTCTAGGTGAAATCGTGGACATGACGGTCTCCTTTGCAGGGCAACAGGACTTTTCCTCCACATTAAGAAGGTAAGCTCCGCTGACGCTTTTTGAAATCGTCGATTCTGCATGGCGTCCATGCGCAAAGAGACACGCAGCAACCGGGAATGATCGGTCCGAAAATCGATTCCGATTTTCGAAGTCATGCGCTACGGTCGCGCCAGCATTCGAGGAGAGCCGACATGTTCCAGACCTTCGATTCCGCCGGCGATCCGGCCGTTGGCAAGCCGCGCGTGGCAATGCTGCGCCAATGGTTGGCGGCGAACGGGCTGGATGGCTTCATCGTGCCCCGTGCCGACGAGCACCAGGGCGAATATGTCGCCGACCGCTCGGCACGGCTGAAATGGCTGACCGGCTTCAGCGGCTCGGCCGGCGTCGCCATTGTGCTTGGCGAGCGCGCCGTCATGTTTGTCGACGGGCGCTACACGCTGCAGGTGCGCCAGGAGGTCGACCTCGACATCTTTTCGATCGAGAGCCTTGTCGACAACCCGCCGGCCAACTGGATCAAGGATAATCTCGGCAAGGGCGTGCGGTTGGGCTTCGATCCGTGGCTCCATACGATCAGTGACGTCAAGGCGCTGAAGGCCTCGGCCGAGAAGTCCGGCGCGACTTTGGAGCCGCTCGAACAAAATCCAATCGACGCCATCTGGCAGGACCAGCCCGGGCCGCCACTGGCGCCGGTCGAGATCCACCCGATCGGCTTTGCCGGCGAACTGGCCAAGGACAAGCTGGTGCGGCTGGCAGCGGCCATCGAGAAGGACGGCGCCACCCATGCCGTGCTGACCGACCCCTCCTCCATTGCCTGGGCGTTCGACATCCGTGGCGGCGACGTACCGCACACACCGCTGGCGCTCGGCTTTGCCGTGCTCGCCGCCGACGGCTCGCATCTGCTTTTCATGGATCAGCGCAAGTTTTCGCGCACCGTCGCGGCCTACCTGACGCAGCTCGCCGAATTGCACGACCCAGGTGAATTCGAAACGGCAATCGTCACCCGGGCCAAGGGCGGCGCAAAAATCGCGCTGGACCCGGTTCTAGCGGCGGACAAGCTCAGGATGCTGGTCGAGGATAATGGCGGCACCGTCATTGCCGTGCCCGATCCGGCCCGCATTCCACGCGCAACAAAGAACAAAGCTGAGATCACCGGCGCACGCGCCGCACATCGCCGCGACGGCGCCGCGGTCGCCAAGCTGCTGTGCTGGCTCGACCGCCAGAAGCCCGGCACGCTCGACGAAATCGCCGTTGTCACCAGGCTTGAGGAGACGCGCCGTCAGACCGGCGAAGAAACGCAGATGCCGCTGCGCGACGTATCGTTCGATACCATCTCCGGCGCTGGTCCTAACGGCGCCATCATGCACTACCGCGTCTCCCGCGCCACCAATCGCAAGCTGGGGGATGGCGAGCTGTTCCTGCTCGATTCCGGCGGGCAGTACCAGGACGGCACCACCGACATCACCCGCACGGTTCCGATTGGCGCGCCAACCGAGGAGATGCGCGAGCGCTTCACGCTGGTGCTGAAAGGCATGATCGGCATCTCCATGCTGCGCTTCCCCCAGGGCACGCGCGGCTCCGAAATCGATGCAGTGGCGCGCCTGGCGCTATGGAGACACGGCTGCGATTTCGCCCATGGCACCGGGCACGGTGTCGGCTCCTATCTTGCCGTGCACGAGGGCCCGCAGCGTATCGCCAAGACCGGCACCGAAAAGCTGCTGGCCGGCATGATCGTCTCCAACGAGCCCGGCTATTACAAGGAAGGTTCCTACGGCATCCGCATCGAGAACTTGATTCTGGTGACACCGGCCGAGGCAATCGAGGGCGGCGACATCGCCATGCACGGCTTCGAGACTCTGACGCTGGCGCCGATCGACAAGCGGCTGGTCCGATCGGACCTTTTAACCCGCGACGAGTTGCATTGGCTTGACGAATACCATGCGCGCGTACTGGCCGAGATCGGACCGATGCTCGACGGCGAAACGCTGGCCTGGCTGGAAAAGGCAACCGCGCCGCTGCCGCACGACTTCAAGCAATAGCCGCGGCGGCAACGCCGGTTGACAGGCTTTGCTCCGCAAGCAGTGCCTGCAAAGCGGTGACGTTGGGAGAACCGGCTCCCTTGCGCCAGAACAACACCGTGACGGCATTGTCTTCGTCAGCGGGCAGTTCGTGCAGCTTTAGCCAGCGGCTTTCCGGAAAACCCGAAAGCACGCTTTTCGGCATCAGCGCTATGCCCATGCCAGCCACCACGCAACCAAGGATGGCATGGTATGAACCAAGCTCGATGGTTTTCTCGGCCATGAACCCTCTACGCGCGTACCATTGTTCCAGCCGCTTGCGGTGCGGGCAGCCGTGCTCGAAGGCTATCATGGTTTTGGGCATGTCCAGGTGGTCTTCGACCGAAACGCGCGATGCCGCCGAGACAATGACCAGCTGTTCGTGGAATGCCGGCAGCTTTTCGAACGGAACGTCAGCGATCGGCTCGGCGGCGAAGGCTGCATCGAGTTCGCCGGCAAGCATGGCGGTCGCGAGAACCTGCGGATTGCCGGTGCGCAACTGGATTTCCACTTCGGGATGCCGTGCATGGTATTCGGCGAGCAGACTTGGAAGCCGTGCCGCGGCGGTGCTCTCCATGGCACCTAGGCGAAGAGTGCCGCGCGGGCGTGGATCGAGCATCGCCGTTCGCGCCTCCTCCGCAAGCGCCAGCAGCCGATCCGCATAGCCGACCAATCTGTGACCGGCCGGCGATACGTGCAGGCGCTTGCCCTCCCGGATAAACAGCTGCACGCCGAGATCCTCCTCGAGCTGCCGGATGCGTGTGGTCACGTTCGACTGCACGCGAAACAGTTTTTCCGCCGCCCTGGTGATTCCGCCCTCGCGCACCACCGTGCGGAAGATGCGCAGATCGGCCAAATCCATACATCTCTCCTGGAGAACATAACGATCTTAATTATTCATTTTAACTGATTATGCCTTTCCCGTAAATCGCCGGTGTAGCTGCCGATCAACACGGCAAACCAGGGGAGATGGAAATGTCGCGTGAGCCCTTCGGCATCCAGCCGACCGATCTAAGCGCATTGACGCCGAAGCAGCACGAAGCGCTCTATAGCGACGCCGTGCGTGGCGCCCACCAGGAGAGATCGGAGGCGGTCCGGCTGAGCCTGTCGCGGGTCGGCGCGGCAATAGTCGCTGCGGTAAAGCGCATGTGTGCTCTCGCCGCCAAGGCAAAAGTCGATCAGCCGACGAGCTGCCGCGCGAGGATCAGCACGGCAGCACCCGCCAGGAACATCGCCATAAGGCCGCCGCGCAGTGAGACAAGGCCGGCGACGATCAAGGCTGCCCATTCCGCCGGCCCGGCGCTGAGCGCCGCCGGCGCCACCAGCGTGGTCAGCACCGCCGCCGGCACGGCGCTGAGCCCGGCTTCGACGCGCGGGTGGATTTGATCGAAACGCGAGATCACCAGATGACCGCCGATGCGGGTCAGATAGGTCGCGATGGAACCGGCGACGATGATCCACAAGGTCGTGCTCATGGCCGTGCCTCCACGCCGCTGTGGCGGGGCGGCAGGATGACGGCGAGCAGCACGCCGGCCAGCGCACCTATGGAGACATGCCAGGGCGAGCCGACCGTTTTGTATGCAATAATGGAGGCGGCAGCGCTGGCGACGACCACCGGCAGCCACAGCGGCCGCTTGCGGAAGCTCATGACCAGGCCGAGAAAATAGATCGGCAGCAGGAAATCGATGCCCAACGCATGGGTGTCGGGAATAAGCTTGCCGAACATCGCGCCGAGCGCGCTTTCGCTGATCCAGAACACATAGACCGGCAGCCCAAGCCCCATATACCAGGTGAACCCGACGGTCTCGCCGGCCTCAGCCTTGCGCTCGGCCACCGCGAACTGCGGATCGGTAAGCACGAAGTAGCCTATCGCCTGCTGCACCAGCGGCCAATGCGCGATGCGTCGGCCGATGCCAGCCGAATAGAGCACATGGCGAAAATTTACCGCGAAGATCGACAGCACGATCAGCCACGGCGCGACATGCTGGCCGAACAGCTCGATGCCCACCATCTGGCTGGCGCCGCCGAACACCGTTGCGCTCATCAGGAACGCTTCGAGCACGGAAAACCCGTTGTCGACTGCGAGCGCCCCGAACAGCAACGCGAACGGCGCCGACGCCACCACGACGGGCATGCTGAGCCGCACGCCGTCCCAGAAATCGCTTTTCGCTCCGTTTTCGGAGATTGCTTCCGCCGACATCGACCGCTCCTCGGGAAGCGCCTATGTAGGGAGGGCGGCGCGGCTTGTCACACCAATTTGCTTGAGGCAAACGATCAGCGGAAATGATGGCTGAAGCGTCGCGGCAAGCTCGCTTCCGAGCCTAGCGCGGCGAAGCCTTGCCATCGATCGCCCTGCCCCAGTCAAGCAGCGGTTTTGCCCGCATGACGAAGTCGACGAGTTCGTCGACCAATCCAGCTCCGTAGATATCCGCCGGCTCGATTGCGTGCCGGACGGCAAAATGCCGGTTGCGGATCGCGGCAGCGAGATCGGGCTCGGCGATATGCTCGAAGCCGCGCGGCGTGCGCTTCATGCAGCCGTCCGGGTCGAGCTCGAGGCCGTTCTTCTTCAGCGCCGCGACGAGGCTGCAGAATTCAGCGGGCCGCTTCGCGATCGCGTTGCGCAGCGCCAGCAATAGCTCCGGTCCGGGCTGCCACCAGGCAATGGCGGCAAAGCAGCGCTCGAGCCCGATATGGACGTAAAACACGCCCTGTTCCATCTTGGTGCCGTCGGGCGAAAGGATCGCCGACAAATGCCGGTTATAAGGCCGTTTGTCCTTGGCAAAACGCACGTCGCGATTAATCCGGAACAGCGATTTCTTGCGGTCGCCGCGCAGGCCGAGCCCCAATGCCGTGAAGCGCTCGGAGAGCGTCTCGACCAGATCGCCGAAGGGATCGCGCAGGTCGCGCTCGAAAAGATCGCGGTTTTCCAAAAACCACTCCCGGCTCTGATGAAAATCCAGCGCCTTGAGGAAGGGAATGGCCTTTTGCCCAAATCCATTGAACGCAGCCGCCATCACCCGCCCTTGCCAATCCGCTGCAGCCAGGTGTCCTCGTCGATCACCTCGATGCCGAATTTGGTCGCGTCCTTCAGCTTGGAACCGGCGCCTGGCCCTGCCACCAGGAGATCGGTCTTCGCGGAAACCGAGCCGGCGACCTTCGCCCCGAGACGTTCGGCCATCGCCTTGGCCTCGGGGCGCGTCATCTTTTCCAGCGTGCCTGTAAACACGATTGTCTTGCCGGCGACCGCACTATCGGCTGAGACGTTCACAATGTACGGCTTCGGGTGGACCTGTGTGAGCAGCGCTTCAAGTACGGCGTCGTTGCGTTCATTGCCGAAGAAATCGCGAAGCGCGCCTATCACGGTATCGCCGATGCCGTTGATCGAAGGAAAAACGGTGTGTGGATCGGCTGCTGCTGCTGTCTCCTTGCCAATGCGGATCAACTCCTCGATCGTCGAGAAGGTTCGGGCGAGCACAGCGGCCGTCGTTTCGCCGATATGGCGGATGCCCAGCGCAAAGATGAAGCGATCGAGTTCGGGTTCGCGGCGGGCGTCGACGGCAGCGAAGAGCTTGTCGAGGCCGTCATAGTTGCGTTCCTCGACGCTGCGTACATTCTTGCGCGTTTTGCCCGATGCGGCCTCGCGCTGCCTGGCCTGCTCCTCCCGTCGCTCCGCCAGCGCCTTGGTGACGGCGGGACGGCGGTCCCGGAGGGTGAAGATATCGGCGGCTGTCTTGACCAACCCGGCATTGAAGAACAGGTCTATGTTTTCAGCGCCCAGGCCTTCGATATCCATGGCGCCGCGCGACACAAAGTGGCGTAATCCTTCCACGGCCTGCGCGGGGCAGATCAGCTCGCCGGTGCACCGTCGGCGGGAATCCTCCTTGCCGGTCTTCTCGTTGATCTCGCGCGTTGCGGGTGAGCCGCAGATCGGACATTTGTGCGGGAATTCGTAGGGCACGGCATCTGGCGGACGCTTGTCGACGACGACGCTGACGATCTGCGGAATGACGTCCCCTGCCCGCTGGATGACCACCGTGTCGCCGATACGGATGTCGTTGCCGTCGCGGATCGGCTGGCCGTTGCTGTCCAGACCCTTGATGTAGTCTTCGTTGTGAAGCGTGACATTTTCGACCACGACGCCGCCGACCGTGACGGGCGCAAGCCGGGCAACGGGCGCCAGCGTACCGGTACGGCCGACCTGAATGTCAATCCTGAGCACGGTCGTCATCGCCTGTTCGGCCGGAAATTTATGAGCGATCGCCCAGCGTGGTTCGCCGGTGACGAAGCCCCATCTGCGCTGCAACTCCAATTGGTCGACCTTGTAGACGACGCCGTCGATGTCGTAGCCGAGCGATGAGCGCTGGGCCTCGATAAGGTGATAATGCGCGATCAGTTCGTCGACCGACTTTGCCCGGACCATCAGCGGACTGACCTTGAACCCCCACTCCGCGAATTTTTGCACGGAATCGTATTGGGTCGGAGCTGGATCCTTTGAAGTATAGCCCCAGGCGTAGGCAAAGAATTTGAGGTTGCGGCTGGCGGTAACGGACGGGTCCTTCTGGCGCAGCGATCCGGCCGCCGTGTTACGCGGATTGACGTAATCCTGGCCGCCTATCGCCGCCGAACGCTGCTTCAGCGCCTCGAATTCCGCGTAGGTCATATAGACCTCACCGCGTATTTCGATGACCTCGGGCCAGTCCGATCCCTTCAAGGTCTTGGGAATATCGGCGATGGTCTTGAGATTGGCGGTGATGTCCTCGCCGACGACGCCGTCGCCGCGCGTTGCCCCCTGCACGAACACACCGCCTTCATACCGCAGGGAAGCCGATAGCCCGTCGATCTTCGGCTCAGCCGTGAAGGCGATGTTCAGCTCCTTGTCGCGATCAAAGAATCGCCGGCCCCGTTCTATGAAGTCCGCGACGTCCTGGTCGGTATAGGCCTTGGCGAGGCTAAGCATCGGCACCGCGTGGCGCACCTTTGCAAAACCTTCCGCCGGCGGCGCGCCGACCCTGCGTGAGGGCGAATCCTCGCGCACAAGATGCGGGAACTGCTGCTCGATGGCGAGGTTGCGCCGGGTCAGCGCGTCATATTCCGCATCCGTGATTATCGGCGCGTCCTCGCCATGGTAGCGCCGGTCGTGCTCGGCGATCTCCTGCGCCAACCGCTTCAACTCGCTTGCCGCCTCGCTTTCGCTGAGCGAATCGATTGGTTTTTCGTCCATGCACTGCTCCCTCCACGGTGGCGCGACACAATAGAACAGGATTTTCTCATGAGGGAGAGACCAGACACAGAAAATCATTCCTGAACAGCAGGATGGCGCCATACCCTGACTCAGGTCACGAGCGCCGGAAACGAACTCGCCTGGAGCAATTCCAGGAAAAGTGTGAAACGGTTTTCCGTCCGGAACTGCGCAGAAACAAAGAGGTAGAGCGGTTCGGCGTTTCGGTGAAACGATGAACAGCTCTACGCTGCCGCGGTGTTCTCCCGCAGCAGCCGCTCGGCCGCCGCACGCGCCTCGTCGGTGATGGTGGCACCGGCGAGCATGCGTGCGATCTCTTCCTGCCGCGCCGCCCGGTCCATCTCGGCGATGCCGGTCGAGACCCGGTCGGCACCGCCCGATTTGGAGATCAGGAAATGCGTCGCCGCGCGCGCCGCCACTTGCGGTGCATGCGTGACCGAAAGCACCTGCACGCGTTTTGCCAGCCGCGCCAGCCGCTGGCCGATGGCGTCGGCAACCGCGCCGCCGACGCCGGTGTCAATTTCGTCGAAGACCAAGGTCGGCGCCGACCCGCGATCAGCCAGCGCGACTTTGAGCGCCAGCAGGAAACGCGAAAGCTCGCCGCCGGAAGCGACCTTCATCATAGGGCCGGGCCTGGTGCCGGGATTGGTCCGCACCCAGAACTCGACCTGGTCGATGCCTTCTTCCATGCGGCTCTCGGCATCGCTAGCGATCTCGACGATGAACTCGGCGCGTTCGAGCTTCAGCGCCGGCAGTTCGGCCATCACCGCCTTGCTCAGCCCGACAGCCGCCGCATGGCGAAGCGACGACAGCTGGGCCGCTGCAATGTCATAGGCCTCGCGCGCCGCCGCAGCCTGTTTCTCCAGCGCCTGCAGGCGCTCTTCGCCGGCGTCGAGATCGGCAAGGTCGGCAGCCATGGTGTCACGCAATTGCGCCAGGTCATCGACGGCGACGCTGTGCTTGCGCGAGGCGGCACGCAGCGAAAACAGCCGCTCCTCAGCCTTCTCCAGCCGCTGCGGATCATATTCGGTGGCGCGAAGTGCTGCTTCGACGCCCGACTGCGCCGCGTCGAGCGACAGCATCGCCTCGTCGAGCGACTTGACGACATCCTCGAGCAGCCCGGGCGCTTCGGTGACCTTGCGCTGCAGCCGCCTGAGCAGGCTGGCCAGCTGCGGCAAGGGCGAGGACGGACCCGAGAGCACATCCTGCGCATCGTGGATTTCCGAGGCGATCTTTTCGGCACGCATCATCAAGGCGCGCAATTCGGCCAGCTCGGTCTCTTCGCCAGGTTGCGGATCGAGCCTGGTCAATTCGGCGACCGCTGCACGCAGATAATCGGCCTCACGGGCAGCTGCTTCGACTTTGGCCCGGTGCCGTGAAAATTCCTGCTCGCAGGTACGCCAATGCCGCCACGCCTCGCCGGTTGCCCGAGCAGCGCCGAGATGGCCGCCGAAACTGTCGAGCAACTCGCGATGGGCGCCGGGATCGACCAAAGCGCGCTCGTCATGCTGGCCGTGGATCTCGACCAGCGCACGGCCGATGTCGCGCATCAGCGTCACGCTGGACGGCTGGTCGTTGACGAACACGCGCGTGCGGCCGTCAGCCGTCTGGACGCGGCGCAGGATGATTTCGCCGTCGTCCTCGATGGCATTCTCGGCAAGCAACATGCGAGCCGCGTGGTTGCGCGGCACGTCGAACACGGCGATGATCTGGCCTTGTGCCGCGCCATGCCGCACCAGCGAAGCGTCGCCGCGGGCGCCAAGCGCCAGCGACAAGGCGTCGAGCAGGATGGATTTTCCGGCGCCGGTTTCGCCGGTAAGGACCGAAAGGCCGGACGAGAAGTCGATGTCCAGCTTCTCGATCAGAACGATATCGCGGATCGACAGCCTGGAGAGCATGGTGACGCGCCGCTCAGGCGCCGGTGATCAGCTTCCCGGCCTTGGAGATCCACGATCCGGCATTCTCGCGCGGCTCGAGCCCACCACTCTGCAGGAGCTTGTAGGAGTCCTTGTACCACTGGCTGTCGGGATAGTTGGTGCCGAGCACGGCCGCAGCGGTCTGCGCTTCCGACGTCAGCCCCATCGCATAGTAGCTCTCGGTCAGACGCGCCAGCGCCTCCTCGACATGACGTGTGTTGGAATAGTTCTCCACGACGTTGCGGAACCGTTTGACGGCCGCGATGTATTCGCGGCGCTCGAGATAGTAGCGGCCGATCTGCATCTCCTTGCCGGCGAGCTGATCGTTGGCGAAGCGGATCTTCTCCTTGGCATCATCAACATATTCGGAAGTCGGCCAGCGCGTTACCAGATCCTGCATCGTCTGCGCGGTAAGACGCGCTTCCTTCTGGTCCTGGGTGACGTCCTTGATCTGGCGGTAGTAGCTCAGCCCGATAATATACTGGGCATAGGCTGCATCGTCGGTCGACGGGTAGAGGGTCAGGTAGCGCTTGGCCGAACCGATCGCCTCATCGTAATTGCCCTGACGGTAGTCGGCAAAGGCACCCATCACCATCGATTTGCGGGCGAATTCGGAATATGGATGCTGGCGGTCGACGGCATCGAACTTGCGGCTTGCCTCCTGCAGTCGCCCGGCATTCAGATTGGCGAGACCCTGATTGTAGAGCACGTCGGCCGGCTCGGTCTGATCGACATAGGTCGACAGATCGACGTCCTTCTCGGACGACATGCAGGCCGACAGAAACAGCGATGGAACGACCACCGAAAGCGCCAGGAAAACAGCCCGCCGCGGCGCCTTCGATTGACCAACTCGCTTGAAAAACATGTTTGGATTCCGCCCTTTCGGCGTCATTTCAGTCGACGGCAGCAGCCATAAACCATAATTGCCTTGCCCGGCAACGCTATCCCCGGCCAATCGCACATTTTTGTGGCGCTTTGGCGCTACCTGGAAAACTGTGTAATTTGGCAGGCCGGTGATGCATCCATGCAACACAGCTTGACCGCAACGGGAGCCGCAAGACCTTAAGAATCAGATCATCCAGGGCGCATAGAGGGGTGCGTTGACGGCGCTCATCTCCGCGGTACGCCCGCGCTCGCGGCGCGTCGTCTCAACGATCTCGAAAGCCGAACGGTCGGACAAGAGACGGCGCAGCGCAGCTGCGTTCAGCCTGTGGCCGCCACGATAGGAGCGGAAGCAGCCGATGAACCGGGCACCGGCGAGCGCCAGGTCGCCCATCGCATCCATCGTCTTGTGGCGCGCGAACTCGTTGGGATAGCGCAGGCCTCCCATATTGATCACGCGGTTGTCGTCGCCGATCACCAGGGAGTTTTCCAACGAGGAGCCGAGCGCATAGCCGGCCGCCCACAGCCGCTCGACGTCCTTCATGAAACCGAAAGTGCGGGCCCGCGCGACGTCACGCCGGAAAATGTCGGCGTTCATGTCGGATGCAAAAAGCTGGCGCCCGATCGCCGGGCTTTCGAAATCGATCTCGATCTCGAAGCGCGTGCCGTCATAGGGCCGGAACTCCGCCCAGCAGGCGCCGTTCTCGATGCGAACCGGCTTGACCACCCTGATGTAGCGACGCTTGACCGGCAGCGTTTCGACGCCTGCCTGGTCAATGGCCTCGATGAACATCACTGCGCTACCGTCGAGGATAGGCACCTCATGGCCGTCGATTTCGATGACGAGATTGTCGATCCCAAGCCCGAAAAGCGTCGCCATCAGATGCTCGACCGTGGCAATGTGCTCGCCCTGCGGATCGCCGAGCATGGTGCAGAGGTCGGTGGCACCGACCTCGGAAACGAGCGCGCGAAATTCGTGGCTTCCGCTTGCATTCGAAAGCTGGAAGACGACACCCGTATCGGCGTCCGCCGGCAGGAAATGGACGGTGACCGGATTGCCACTGTGAACGCCGATGCCGGTCAGCGTCGCGCGCGATTTAAGTGTCGTCTGATAGTCGTGCAAAACAATCCCCATAGCCCTTGCTGCCTAGGTCCGCTTCATCTGCCCTGAGGGCGCGGCTCTTGATTGATCGGCAGGCAGGGCCACTTCCCCGAGACTCCCAGCAAACCGACTTTGGTCGGTGGCGAAGATAATGATCCCGCAGGGAGACTCCAAATCACGGTTTCTTACTCTTTGTAACTGCGGTCCAGCGCGGGATTGCCCCATAAGTCCTTGTTTTACAATCACTTTTAAAGTTTACAGGCGAACAGTTTCCTGCTCGCCTGTTAATAACTGTTACGAACCGTTAACAGATCAATTGGCCTGTCGGCGCAGGAAGGCGGGAATCTCCAACTGATCGTCTTCCTGGACAGCCCGGCTCTGCGGCGTCAGGCGGCCCTGCTCGTCCAGTTGGCCGCGGCGCGGCGCGTAAAGCTGCGGATCCTGGCTGGCTAGGCGGCGCACTTCGGCCGGCGCCTGGCGCAGTTTCGGTTCGCGCGGCTGCGCCGGCTGCAGCCGTGCAGGCTCCTCTTCGCGGCGGGTCAGACCGTTGGTCAGGCGCTTGAGCAACCCCATCGGGCCGCTGTTCTCGTGGTCGGCCGGGCGGATCTTGGCTTCCACTTCGGCCTTCACCTGCGGCGGGAAATCCTCGACCCGCGGCATGCGCTGGGGCGCTGCGGCAACCGGCTGCGGCATTTCACGATGCGGAGCCGGCTGCATCGCTTGCTGAACCACTGGCTGCATCATCGGCTGCGGCTGAGCCGGTGGCGCCTGGAAGATCTTGCTCTGCGGGCGGAAGTCTTCCGCATGGGCGACCGGTGCCGGGCGGGCCTGCGCCATCGCTGCCGCATTCGCCTCGGCGAGCTGAATGGCCTCGGCGACCGGATCGGCAGCACGTGGTTCATAGATCGGCTGCTGGACAGGCGCCGGGCGCATTTCCGTGACCTGAGCCGCCGGGCGGCTGACCGGCTTCGGCGGAGCCGTGCGGATGGCGATCGGCGCGGCAGCGATTTCGGCCGCCGATTTGTCGATGCCGGTGGCGACCACCGACACGCGGATAACGCCTTCGAGTTCCTCGTCGAAGGTGGCGCCCAGAATGATGTTGGCGTCCTGGTCGACCTCTTCGCGAATGCGGGTTGCCGCCTCATCGACTTCGAACAGGGTCAGGTCGCGGCCGCCGGTGATCGAGATCAGCAGACCCTTGGCGCCCTTCATCGAGGTCTCGTCGAGCAGCGGGTTGGCGATGGCCGCTTCCGCCGCGGCCATTGCACGGCCCTCGCCCGAAGCCTCGCCGGTCCCCATCATCGCCTTGCCCATTTCGCGCATGACCGAGCGGACGTCGGCGAAGTCGAGATTGATCAGGCCTTCCTTGACCATCAGGTCGGTGATGCAGGCAACGCCCGAATAGAGCACCTGGTCGGCCATGGCGAAGGCATCGGCGAAGGTGGTCTTGTCATTGGCCAGCCGGAACAGGTTCTGGTTGGGAATGACGATCAGGGTATCGACGCATTTCTGCAGTTCCTCGATACCCATGTCGGCCGTCTTCATGCGGCGCTGGCCTTCGAAGTGGAACGGCTTGGTGACGACGCCGACGGTGAGGATACCCTTTTCGCGGGCAGCGCGCGCGACGACGGGGGCCGCCCCGGTGCCGGTACCGCCGCCCATGCCGGCGGTGACGAAGCACATATGCGTGTTGGAGAGATGATCGATGATCTCGTCGATGCACTCTTCCGCCGCCGCGCGCCCGACTTCAGGCTGCGATCCGGCGCCAAGACCCTCGGTGACATGCGCACCGAGCTGGATCAGCCGCTCGGCCTTCGACATCGTCAGTGCCTGCGCGTCGGTGTTGGCCACCACGAACTCAACGCCGCGCAAGCCGGCGGTGATCATGTTGTTGACGGCATTGCCGCCGCCGCCGCCGACACCGAATACGGTGATGCGCGGCTTGAGCTCGGTGATGTCCGGCTTCTGCAGATTGATGGTCATTGTCTTCGTCCTTTGCCTTTCCCGCCGCTTCGCCGCCGCGGCCGCCTATGGGGCTGTCCCCGTCAAATTAAAAACTGTCTCTCAACCACTGACTCATTCGATGCAGTTTTCCGCCTGTTCCGGTCATCCGAAGACCGGAAATTCCCTTCGCCGGGCGGCTCTCGAAGCTCGCCATCTGCGGGTAGATCAGAAGCCCGACGGGCGTCGAAAAAGCCGGCCCCTTGGCCGCCTCGGGTAGGCCTGCCACGCCAAGCGGGCGTCCGATGCGCACATTGCGGCCGAGAATGCGGCGTGCTGCTTCTGGCAGGCCGGCAAGCTGGCTGGCGCCGCCGGTCAGCACCACACGCTTGCCGACGGCATTGCCGTAGCCGGACTTGTTCAGCCGGTCGCGCAACAATTCCAGCGTCTCGTCGATGCGAGCGCGGATGATGCGCGTCATCACCGAGCGCGGGATCTGCAACGGCACCTCGCCGTCCTCGCCGATCGGATGGATGGAAACCAGGTCGCGGTCGTCGGCACTGCCAGGCAGCGCCGAGCCATGCATCACTTTCAGCCTTTCGGCGGCATCGAGCGAGGTCGACAGGCCCTTGGCCATATCCAGCGTGACGTGGTTGCCGCCGATCGCGATGGCATCGCCGTGGACGAACTTGCCTTCCGAAAACACCGAGATCGTCGTCGTGCCGCCGCCCATGTCGATGCAGGCCGCGCCCATTTCGAGCTCGTCGTCGACCAGCGCAGCAAGCCCACTGGCATAGGGCGTCGCCACCATGCGTTCGACCGACAGATGCGAGCGGTTGATGCAGAGCTCCAGATTGCGCAAGGGCGCTGCGTCGCCTGTCAGCACGTGCATGTCGACGCCAAGCTGGTCGCCAACCATGCCGCGCGGATCGCGCACACCGCGCTCGGCATCCAGCGAAAAGGCTACGGGAAGCGAATGGATCACCTCGCGCTCGGCCCGCAACGCCTGCTTGGCGCCGGCGGCAAGCACCCGCTTGATGTCGGCCTCGTCGGCCTCATGGCCGCCGAGATTGATGGTGGCCGAAAAAGCCTCGCTCTTCAGCCGGCCGGCAGTCATGTTGACGATCAGCGAATCGACCGTCAGTCCCGCCATGCGTTCGGCGGCGTCGACGGCAAGACGGATGGCGTGCTCGGCACGGTCGAGATCGATGACGACGCCCGATTTCACGCCTTGCGATTTCTGGTGGCCGATGCCGATCACCTGGACGCGATGCGAGCGGCCGCGCAGCAGCTTGCCATCGTCGCGCGGCTTGAGTTTGGCCACCACGCAGCAGACCTTGCTGGAGCCGACATCCAGCACCGTCAGGATGCCGGACCGGCGCGACGAGGCATCGCTATTGCCGCCAAGCCAGCTCATATCTTCGTCTCCGGCTTGCGCTTCAGCATCTTGGGCTTTTCGTCGAGCGCGGCTTGGCGCTGTGTCGCCGCTTCCGGCGTCAACTGGACGACCAGACGATCGGAAAGGCGCATGTCGACGGCGGCGATGTCGCGCGTCAAAAGCCCGTTCTCGTGATCCATCCTGACCAGGTCGGCAATCGCCTGATCCTCACCGTCTTCGGGGAGCTTGATCGTGATGCCGTTTTCAAGCTTGAGATCCCAGCGCCGTTCGCCGATGCGGATATAGCCCTTGATCCGCGCGGCGAGCTCCGGATAATTCTTGATCTTGGCCAGGAAATCCGGCGCTTTGGCCGGTGCGCCGGTGCCGATGATCAGCGGCAGCAATATCTGCTTGCCGCCGGAGAACGGCGCAATGACGGTGCCGGATTTCTCGATGACCGAAAGCGCGCTGCCTTGCTGCCACAGCGCGAACGGCTCGCGCTCCTCGACGCGCACTTCCAGCGTATGCGGGTAGACCTTGCGCACTGCCGCGGCTTCGACCCAGGGTAGCGTGGTGATGCGTTCGCGCGCGGCTTCGGCATCGAAGCCGATCAGCGAGGTCCAGCCGTCGAGTTCCAGCCTGTCGAGAATATCTATCTCGGACGTTTCGCGGTTGCCGACGACCTTGACCTGGTCGACGGCAAAGCCGGTGCGGGCGGTGACACTCTGGACGATGGCGTCGGAATATCCGCCGAGATAGGCGCCATAGGCACTGCTCGAAACAAGCAGTGCCGCCGACAGCATGGCAGCGCAATAGGGCGGCGCTTCGAAGTCGCCTTCGCCGAGGCGCGCCAGCACGCGCACCGGCCGGCGGAGCAGGCGCGGCAGCACGAAATGGTCGAACGACAACGGCATGCCGAACAGCGCCGGCCCGGCCGTGCCCTTCCCCTTGCCCTGTCCCCACTTCAACGCAGACACGAAGCGTCCTCCACCATCCAACTCAACAAATCGCCGAACGAGTGTCCCGCTTGCGCGGCGATTTCCGGCACCAAAGACGTCGGCGTCATGCCCGGCTGGGTGTTGACCTCGAGCCAGACAATTTCGCCGTTTTCGGAGTGACGATCGTCATAACGGAAGTCCGACCGGGAAACGCCCCGGCAGCCGATAGCTTGGTGAGCCTTGAGCGTCAGTGTCTGTATTTTTTGGTAAATATTCGGTGAAAGTTTTGCCGGGCATTCGTGTTTTGATCCTCCCGCGACGTATTTTGAATCATAGTCGTAGAAGGAATGGCCGGTCGGGATGATCTCGCAGACACCGAGCGCCACATCGCCCATCACCGCGCAGGTCAATTCCCGCCCGTGAACATAACGCTCGACCATCACCGTATCGCCATATCTCCACTCGGACGAGCCGATGATCTGCGGCGGATGCGACTGGCCTTCATGGACGATGACGACACCGAAGCTCGACCCTTCGTTGACCGGCTTGACGACGTAGGGCGGCTTCATCGGGTGCTTGTTCTGGATGGCGAAGCGATTGGCCACCTTCGATTCCGCCACCGGAATGCCTCCCGCCTTGGCGACCTTCTTGGCCTGTTCCTTGTTCATCGCGAGCGCCGAGGCAAGCACGCCGGAATGGGTGTACGGAATGGCGAGGTACTCGAGGATACCCTGGATGGTGCCGTCCTCGCCGAAGGGGCCGTGCAGCGCATTGAAGACGACGTCAGGCTTGAGCGCGCTGAGCACCGAGCCGATATCGCGCGAGACGTCGACGCGGGTGACCTGGTAGCCCTCTCCCTCGAGCGCATCGGCGCAGGCCTTACCCGACGACAGGGACACGGGCCGCTCGGACGAGAATCCCCCCAGAAGGACGGCCACATGCTTGCTTGTCATTCCCCGTCATTTCCTCTCACAGCAGGCCTGCACCATCGTGCATGCCCCGAAAAGCATCGCGCGCGCTCAAATGCGCCGAGCAACTTCGCTCCCGTGTTTCCGCAACATTGAGTCCGAGTCTCCCGGCAGGTTGCCCCCCAGACGGAAACGCGAGTAACGCGTCGAAACGACTCAAATCAGGAAACGCTTCAGGGCAGAGAATCAGAGAGTTGATTCGCTGGCAAGTGCTTACGATTCCGATGGATTCACTTTCCGCAAAAACGGCAGCAAAATGTGAATTCATGAGTCCAAAAGGCAACGGCGGTCAGCTTGCCTAAAGCAACTGTCCGAGAAATTCCTGGACGGCATGGCCCGGCCGAAAATTACCGATGCGCTTGATCTCCCACTGCAGCCGGATGCCTGATCTTTCGAGCACGCGCGCACGCACCGTCTCACCGAGATATTCAAGCTCGTAGCCCGTGGCGGTTCCGGTGTTGATCATGAAGTTGCAATGCATCGGCGACATCTGCGCCCCGCCGACCATCAGGCCGCGGCAGCCGGCCTTGTCGATCTCCTTCCAGGCCGAGGTGCCCTCAGGATTCTTGAAGGTAGAGCCACCGGTCTTTTCGCGGATCGGCTGCACGGTCTCGCGATGGTTCTGGACAGCATCCATCGCGGCCTTGATCGCCGCCTTGTCCTCGGGAATGCCTTCGAGCAGCGCCGACGTGAAGATCAGCCCGGACGGCGCCGCTGAATGGCGATAGGCATAGCCCATATCGGCATTGCTCAGCGTATGAACATTGCCCTTGCGGTCGAGTGCCCGCACCTCGACCACGCGCTCGCGCGTCTCGACGCCATTGGCGCCGGCGTTCATCCTCAGCGCTCCGCCAATGGCGCCGGGAATGCCGTGGTAGAAATGAAAGCCACCGATGCCGGCCTCGTAGGCAACGGCCGCAAGGCGCTTGTCGGGTGTCGCGGCGCCCGCCTTGATCGTAGTCGGCGCAATCACTTCGGTCTCGCCAAAGCCTTTGGCCGAAAGCCGGATGACAAAGCCCGCAATGCCGCCGTCACGGACAAGCAGGTTCGAGCCGACGCCGACGATGGTCAGCGGAATTTCCTCCGGCACCGCCTTCAGGAACGTGGCAAGATCGTCCTCGTCGGCCGGCTGGAACAATGCGTCCGCCAGCCCGCCGGCTCGAAACCAGGTGATCTTGTCCATCTCGGCATTGGGCATGATGCGGCCGCGCAGTCCGGCAAGCCGGTCGCCAAGCTTCTCGATCAACGCCTGGCCGCGCATCATGAGATGGTCCCGCCGAGTTCCCTGGGCAGCGCATAGGCCCATTGCGTGATGTTGCCGGCGCCGAGGAAGACGACGAAATCGCCCGGCTTCGCCACCTCGCGCACAATCGGCGCAATCGCCGCCGGACCTTCGATGTAGCGTGCGTCGCGATGGCCGCCGGAGCGGATGCGCGACACCAGTGCGTCGGACGTAACGCCGTCGATCGGCTCCTCGCCGGCCGCATAGACGGGCGCCACCATTACCGTATCGGCATCGTTGAAGCAGACGGAAAACTCGTCGAACAGATCGCGCAGCCGGGTGAAGCGATGCGGTTGGGTAACGGCGATGATGCGGCCCTTGGTGGCGCTGCGCGCAGCCTTCAGTACCGCCGTGATCTCGACCGGATGATGACCGTAATCGTCGAACACATCGACACCGTTCCACGAACCGGTATGGGTGAAACGCCGCTTGACGCCGGCGAAGGACGACAGGCCCTTCTTGATTGCCTCAGCCGAAAGGCCGAGCTCATGCGCGACGGCAATCGCCGCCGTCGCATTGGAAACATTGTGGCGCCCGGGCATAGGCAGCCGCAGGCCTGATATCGTTATCTGGCCGTGCGTCTTGCGGTCGCGGATCACCACGTCGAATTCCGAGGTCGGGCCGTCCATGCGGTGATTGGTGAAGCGCACGTCGGCCTGCGCATTTTCGCCATAGGTGATGACGCGCCGGTCCTCGATGCGGCCGACCAGCGCCTGCACCTCGGGATGGTCGGTGCACATCACACCAAAGCCGTAGAACGGCACATTCTCGACGAACTGACGAAACGCTTCGCGCACTTTGTCGAAGGAGCCGTAATGGTCGAGGTGCTCGGGGTCGATATTGGTGACGACGGCAATCTCGGCCGGCAGCTTGAGGAAGGTGCCGTCGCTCTCGTCGGCCTCGACCACCATCCATTCGCCGTCTCCCATGCGGGCATTGGTGCCATAGGCATTGATGATGCCGCCATTGATTACCGTCGGGTCGAGCCCGCCGGCTTCGAGTAGCGTCGCCACCATCGAAGTCGTCGTCGTCTTGCCATGCGTGCCGCCGATCGCCACCGCTTGCCGGAAGCGCATCAGTTCGGCCAGCATTTCGGCGCGCCGCACGATCGGCAGCAACTTCTCTCTCGCCGCCTTCAGCTCCGGATTGGATTTCTTGATTGCGGTGGAGACGACGACCACTTCGGCCTCGCCGAGGTTTTCGGCCTGATGGCCGACGAAGCATTCGATGCCCTTGTCGCGCAGCCGCTGCACATTGGCGCTGTCGGCCTGATCGGATCCCTGCACCTTGTAGCCGAGATTGTGCAGCACCTCGGCGATGCCGCTCATGCCGATGCCGCCAATGCCGATGAAATGCACGAGGCCGATCGTCTGTGGCATCTTCATGCGTGCGTCTCCTTCCTGAATTCCGAAACGGATTTCCTGGACGCAATAGCCTCTGTCAGATCGGCGAGCAACCGCGCGGCATCCGGTTTTCCGGACGATTTCGCCGCCGCGGCCATTGTCGCCGCCTTGCCTGGATCATCCATCAGCCCGCCGACAAGCACGGCGATCCGCTCCGCCGAAAGCGTGGATTGCGGATGCACCTCGGCGCCGCCCGCTGCCGCAAGGGCCGCCGCATTCGCCGCCTGGTCGTGGTCGAGCGCGTGCGGATAAGGCACCAGCAGCGCCGGCCGGCCGATCACCGCGATTTCCGATACGGTCGATGCGCCGGAGCGCGACATCACCAGATGCGCCGCCGCCAGCCGCGCCGCCATGTCGGTGAAGAAGGGCGACACCTCGGCCTCGATGCCAAGCGTGGCATAGGCGGCTTTCACCCGCGTCACATCGTCGGCGCGCGCCTGCTGGGTGATCGCCAGCCGCCTGCGCTGTGCATCGGAAAGCCGGGCGATCGCCGCCGGCACCGCATCGGAAAAGAACTGCGCGCCTTGGCTGCCGCCAAACACCAGAAATCGGAACGGCTCTTCACCGGCCGATGCGGCATAAGGCGTCTTCGCCGCTTCCAGCACTTGCGGCCTGACCGGATTGCCGGTGGTCACCGTCTTGACGCCTGTAGCACTTGTGTCTTCCGGTAGGAAACCACCGGCAATAGCGTCGACGCGGCCGGCGAGCGCCCGGTTGGCACGGCCCATCACCGCGTTCTGCTCGTGGATCAGCGTCGGCACCTTGCGCCGGGTCGCGGCATAGAGCGGCGGCAGCGTCGGATAGCCGCCGAAGCCGACCACGATGGCGGGCTTGACGCTGGCGATGACGGCCGATGCCTGCCGCACCCCGCGCCAGATTTTCCAAAATGCGGCGAGCACGGCAAAAGGATTTTTCGACCCCATCGTCGCCGACTGGATCGGATGGATGGCGGCCGCCGGGAACTGCCCGGCAAAGCGCTCGGCGCGTTCGTCCGTCGCCAGATGCACCGCCCAGCCGCGCCCGGTCAGTTCGTGCGCCAGTGCCTCGGCCGGGAACAGATGTCCGCCCGTGCCGCCCGCCGCCAGAAGGATGACCCCCTTGGCCATCTCACTCCGCCGGCATCGCACGCGGCGACGGCATGAAGCCCAGCTGCTTGCGCTTTTCCGGGCGCTTGCGCGTCAGCGCCAGCACCATGCCCATCGAGATGGCGATCGCGATCTGCGAGGAGCCGCCGTAGGAGATGAACGGCAGCGTCATGCCCTTGGCCGGCATCAGCTGCAGATTGACGGCCATGTTGATGACCGACTGCAGGCCGAAGACCGTGACCAGGCCGCCAACCGCGTAGCGGGTGAAATCGTCCTGCTCCCTGAGCGCCGTGTTGAGACCGCGCAGCACGATGAAACCGAAGATGGACATGATGAAGAAACACATGATCAGCCCGAATTCCTCGCCGGCGACGGAGAAGACGAAGTCGGCGTGGCTGTCGGGGATGACCCGCTTGACAGTACCCTCGCCCGGCCCGACGCCGAACCAGCCGCCATTGATCAGCGCCTCGCGGCCCATGTCGACCTGGAACGTGTCGCCCTCGCCGGTCATGAAGCGGTCGATGCGGCCGGCAACGTGCGGGAACACCGCATAGGCAGCGAACACGCCGCCGACGCCGGCAGCACCCAGCGCGACGATCCACAGCCACGGCAACCCGGCCATGAAGAACATCACCCCCCAGGTGCCGAGCACCAGCATGGTCTGCCCAAGGTCAGGCTGCGCCACCAGCAGTGAGATGACCAGTGCAAGCAGCAACATGGCGAACAAATTGCCCGGAATGTCCGGCTGGCGCTTGTGCTCGGCGAACAGCCAGGCGCAGATGATGACGAAGGCCGGTTTCAGGAACTCCGACGGCTGGATCGAGAGGCCGGCAAGCGACACCCAACGCCGCGCGCCCTTCACCTCGACGCCGATATAGAGCACCGCCACCATCAAAAACAGCATGATGCACAGCATGACCAGCGCCATGCGCCGGATCTGCCTGGATTCAAGGAACGAGACGGCCAGCATCACCCCAAGTGCCGGAATGGTGAAGATAATCTGGCGCGTCGCGAAGTGGAAACTGTCTAGCCCGATGCGCTCGGCCACCGCCGGGCTTGCGGCGAAGGACAAAACGATGCCGAGCCCCATCAGCGACAGGAACGCCGCCAGGAACCACCGATCGATCGTCCACCACCAGGTCGCCACAGGGCTTTTGTCGAGACGGCTTTGCATTATCGTGTCCCTCCGATGGGCTTCACGCCATCAATGGCGGTTGCGGCTTGCCTGAACGCCTCGCCGCGGACTTCGAAATTCTTGAATTGGTCGAAACTGGCGCAGGCCGGCGACAGCAGCACCACTGCCTCGCCGCTACTATCCCCGGCCGCATCGCGGGCGGCGTGTTCGACTGCCGCCGCCAACGTGCCTGATATCTCGTAGGGCACCGCTTCGCCCAGCGTCGCCGAAAAGGCCGGTGCGGCTTCGCCGATCAGATAGGCCTTGGCGATGCGCGGGAAGAAGCCGCGTAACGGCTCGATGCCGCCCTCTTTCGGCAGGCCGCCGGCAATCCAGTAGATACGCGCAAAGCTCGACAGCGCCGGTGCAGCGGCATCGGCATTGGTCGCCTTGGAATCGTTGACGAACAGCACATGCCCTTTGCGGCCGACCTGCTCCATGCGGTGCGCCAGCCCAGGGAAACTCTCCAGTCCGGATTGGATCTCGCCGAGCTCGAGCCCGACCTTGAGGCAGGCGGCGGCGGCGGCCAGCGCGTTCTGCGCATTGTGCTGGCCGCGCAACGAGCCGATGCCTTCGAGGAAGGCGACACGGCTGTAGCGGCCGTGCACGGCTTCCATTAAGTTGGTGCCGTCAGCGAAATAGCCGTCGGTCAGCGGCAGCCGCTTGGAGATGCGGATGACCTGCCGGCCGGCCCGCTCCAGCCGATCGGCGATCTGGGCGCACCAGGAATCGTCGACACCGATGATTGCCGTCTCGCTGCCGGCCACCAGCCGCTCCTTGATCGAGGCGTAGTGTTGCATCGTGCCATGGCGGTCGAGATGGTCCGGCGTCAGATTGAGCAGCACACCGGCCGTCGGGTTGATCGAAGGGGCAAGATCGATCTGGTAGGAAGAGCACTCAACCACATAATGCCGTTCAGGCTGCGGCGGATCGAGCGTCATCACCGCGCGGCCGATATTCCCGCCCATCTGCGTGTCGCGCCCAGCCGATTTTAGGATGTGCGCCGTCAGTGCCGTGGTCGTCGACTTGCCGTTGGTGCCGGTAATGGCAATGAAAGGTGCTGCCGGTGCCAGCAGCATCCGCTCACGGCAGAAAAGCTCGATGTCGCCGATGATCTCCACGCCTGAGCCCCGCGCCAACTCGACGGTCCAGTGTGGCTTGGGATGCGTCAGCGGCACGCCGGGCGACAGCACGAAGGCGGAAAACCTCGCCCAGTCCGCACCGCGCAGGTCCGCTGTCGTGATGCCGACCGCGCCGGCCTTGGCGACGCTGTCGGGATTGTCGTCCCAGGCCAGCACATCCGCGCCGCCCTCGATCAGCGCGCGCGCCGTGGCAATCCCCGAGCCACCGAGCCCGAAGAGCGAAACGCGCTTGCCTGAAAAGGATGCGGCGGGGATCAAGCGGCCTCCTATCTGAGCTTCAGGGTCGACAGGCCGACCAGCGCCAGGATGACGGCGATGATCCAGAAGCGGATCACCACCTGGCTTTCGGTCCAGCCGAGCTTTTCGAAATGATGGTGGATCGGCGCCATCAGGAAGACGCGCTTGCCGGTCATCTTGAAGTAGCCGACCTGGATGATGACCGAGAATATCTCGACGACGAACAGGCCGCCGACGATGACCAGCACGATCTCGTGCTTGGTCGCCACCGCGACCGTGCCGATCAGCCCACCCAGCGCCAGCGAGCCGGTGTCGCCCATGAAGATCGCCGCCGGCGGCGCATTGAACCAGAGGAAGCCGAGACCGGCGCCGATCACCGCTCCAAGGACCACCGCAAGTTCGCCGGTGCCGGGCACGAAATGGATCTGCAGATATTCGGCGAACACCGCGTTGCCAGAGAGATAGGCGATGACGCCGAAGGATGCGGCGGCGATCATGATCGGCACGATCGCCAGCCCGTCGAGACCGTCGGTCAGGTTCACCGCATTGCCGGCGCCGACGATGACGAAGCACGAGAACGGGATGAAGAACCAGCCGAGATTGACGAGAAACTCCTTGGCGAAAGGGAATGTCAACGATGACGAGAACGGCGCCTGGCCGTTATGCATGATCACCCAGGCGGCGATGCCGGCGATGACGAATTCGAGCCCCAGCCGCGCCTTGCCGGAAAAGCCGAGATGCGATTGCTTGGTTACTTTGAGATAATCGTCGTAAAAGCCGATCGAGCCGAATCCCAGCGTCACCAGCAGGACCACCCAGACGTAGATGCTCGACAGGTTCGCCCACAGCAGCGACGAACCGACGATGCCGGACAGGATCATCAGTCCGCCCATTGTCGGCGTTCCCGCCTTCTTGAAATGCGTCTGCGGCCCGTCGGCACGGATCGGCTGGCCCTTGCCTTGCCGCAGCCGCAGCGAATTGATGATGGTCGGTCCGAAAATGAACACGATCAGTGCCGCTGTGATCAGCGCTCCGCCGGTGCGGAAGGTTATGTAGCGGAAGACGTTGAAGACCGAGATCTTGTCCGCAAATTCGACGAGCAGTGTTAGCATGCGCTTGCGTCCCCCGGACCGATCCTAGGTCTGTCTGCTGGTTGTGGCTTCCGCCGGAAACTTGCCGAGCAACGCCTCGACCAGCTTTGAAAAGCCTATGCCCTTCGACGATTTGATCATGACCACGTCGCCGGGCTTCAATTCCGATAGAAGAACCGGTTTCAGATCTTCCGCACCGGCGCGGTATTCCGTCCTGATCTCGTCGGGCAAAACGTCGGCCAGCGCCCGCATTTCCGGGCCTCCGAGAAAGACCGTGCGCGTGTCGGTGCCGACGATCAGACCGGCAAGCGCGGCATGCAATTTCGCCGAATGGCTGCCGAGCTCGAGCATATCGCCGAGCACGGCAATGCGCCTGCCCTCGCCCGACACCGGCGTCGTGTTGAGCAGTGCCATTGCAGCGCTCATCGACGCCGGATTGGCGTTGTAGCTCTCGTCGATCAGCGTGATCGGCCCGTTGGGATGACGCAACACATAGCGCTTGCCGCGTCCGCGTTCGGGCGAAAGATCGGCCAGCGCCTGCGCAACCCTGTTAACGTCGGCGCCGACCAGATGCGCGGCACCAAGCACCGCGAGCACGTTCTGCACCATATGGCGGCCCGGCGCGCCGATCCTGGCGACAATCTCGTGCCCGCCAATCTTGGCGGTGATGACCGAGTGATCGGCATTGAGCTCGCATTTGATCAGTTTGAAGGTCGCCCGGGCATTCTCGCCGAACCCGTAGACATGCTCGACGCCGGCCTCTTTGGCCATCTTCTCCAGCAGCTTCCAGCGCGCATCGTCGCGGTTGAGAAGGGCGGCGCCACCGGGCTCCAGTCCCTCGAAAACCTCTGCCTTGGCCTTGGCGATCTCGTCCAGGTTGCGGAAGAAGCCGAGGTGAGCGGCCGCGATCAACGTGACGATGGCGACATGCGGCCGGACCATCTTGACCAGCGGCCGGATCTCGTCGGGATGGTTCATGCCGATCTCGAAGACGGCATAGTCGCAATCCTGCGGCATGCGCGCCAGCGTCAGCGGCACGCCCCAGTGATTGTTGAACGACTGGGCCGATGCATGCATCGTACCGACCGCGGAGAGAGCGTGGCGTAGCGCTTCCTTGGTGGTGGTCTTGCCCGCCGATCCGGTCACGGCAATGACCCTGGCCTTTGAGCGTGCGCGCGCCGCAACGCCGAGCTTTTCCAGAGCGACAAGCACGTCCTCCACGACGATCATCGGTGCAGTCAGCCGCCCCAGCGACGGCAGCTTGCCCTCGGCGACGACCAGCACGCCGGCGCCCGCCTTGATGGCAGCGGTGACGAAATCATGGCCGTCCATGGCCTCGCCCTTGATGGCGAAGAAAGCGTCTCCCGGCTGCAGGCTGCGGCTGTCGATGGAAATGCCGGCGATGGCTTCAGGCATCGGACCGAGCGGCCGGCCATCCATGGCGGCAACCAGCGCCTCGGAGGTCCACAGATAGCTCACGCCGCTTGCTCCCGCAGCGCCGAGCGAACTTCCTCATGATCGGAAAAATGCAGCGTCTCGGTGCCGATGGTCTGGCCTTCCTCATGGCCCTTGCCGGCCACGATCAGCGTGTCGCCAGCGTGAAGCATCCCGACCGCCTCGTGGATGGCCTTGCGCCGGTCGCCGATCTCGATGGCGCCAGGTGCGGCTTCCAGGATCGCGGCGCGGATCGTCTCGGGTACTTCCGAGCGGGGATTGTCGTCGGTGACGATGACCACGTCGGCCAGTCTTGTGGCGATCTCGCCCATGATCGGCCGCTTGCCTCGGTCCCGGTCGCCGCCGCAACCGAATACGACGATGACGCGGCCGGTGGTAAAGGGGCGCACCGAAGCCAGCACGTTTTCCAGCGCATCCGGCTTGTGCGCGTAGTCGACATAGACCGGCGCGCCGTTGGCCGCCGTCCCGACAAGGTCGAGCCGTCCCGGCGCGCCCTTCAATTTCTCCAGCGCCATCAACGCCTTGGCAACAGATGTTCCAGTCGAAATGGCGAGGCCGGCCGACACCAGCGCATTTGCAATCTGGAAGTCGCCGGCCAGCGGCAAGTCGACTTCGTGGAGAACGCCGTCCGCTTCGACCTCGGCGCGCTGGCGGTGGCGCTCGTGCTCGACCCGCTTCAGCCGCAGGAAATCGCCGTGGCGGCCGACCGTCAGCACGTTCAGTCCCGCTGCCCGCGCCGCCTTGATCGTCGGCTCCGACCACGGGTCGTCGGCAAAGATGACCGCCGGCGCGCCCTTCGGCAGCAGCGCGTCGAACAGACGCAATTTGGCGCGATGATAGTCCTCGACCGTCGGATGATAGTCCATATGGTCGCGGCCGAGATTGGTGAAGCCGCCGGCCGCGAGCTTGACGCCGTCGAGCCGGCGCTGGTCGAGGCCATGGCTGGACGCTTCCATCGAGGCGTGGGTGACGCCGGCCTCCGCCAGCTCCTTGAGCAGCCTGTGCAGTGCCACCGGATCCGGCGTGGTCAGCGAGCCATATTCGTTGCGGCCCGGCGCCACCACGCCGGTCGTGCCGATCGAGGCGGCGGCAAAACCCGCCTGCTCCCATATCTGCCGGGTGAATGCGGCGACCGAGGTCTTGCCGCTGGTTCCGGTCACCGCGACCATGGTTTGCGGTTGCATGCCGAAAAAACGTGCAGCACTCAGCGCCAGTGCAAGGCGCGGATCGTCTACGACAAGAACCGGGACTGGCAGCCCGGCGACCGCACTGCCTTTGCCGACCACGATCGCTGCAGCGCCGCGGCTTGCGGCATCGGCTGCGTAGGCTGCGCCATCCGCCTTGGAGCCGGTGAGCGCGAAAAAGACGACGCCCCGTGTTACCTGGCGGGAATCCGACGAAATCCCTGTAACCTCCATGTCGAAGGAAGCTGTCCCCTCGACAGGCAGGATACCGGCTAGATTTTTCAGCTTCATCGAACCCCGTTCATCGCAACAAAATAGCGCGCAGTTGCCGGCGCGCCCCAAGAATCACTGGTAGGAAACCAGCGTTGCACCATTTTCATGGCTGAAATCTGGCTTCACGCCAAGCATGGAAGCCGCACGTCGGATGATGTTTGCAGCCATGATGCCCGCGTTCGAGGCGGCCGTAGCACCCATGCCGGGCTTTTCCGGCTTCGGTTCGTCGGCGATCGTAAGCACTATGTATTGCGGATCGTCCATCGGGAAAGCCGCAACGAAGGCGTTGAAATTCTTTTCCTTCGAGTAACGGCCGTTGACAACCTTCTCCGCCGTTCCCGTCTTGCCGCCCACCCGGTATCCTGGCACCCGTGCATTGCGGCCGGATCCCTTTTCGGCATTGAGTGCATAGAGATAGCGCATGCCCTCGACCGTCTTGTCGCTGACCACTTTCTTGGCCACCGCCATCGCCTGCTCCTGCGTGCGCGGCAGGAAGGTCGGGTCCATCAGATAGCCGCCATTCATCAGCGCGGCGCAGCCGACCGCTGTCTGCAGCGGCGTCGTCGACACACCGTGGCCGAAGGCGATCGTGATCGAATTGACCTGCTTCCAGACCTTGGGCTCGGTCGGCCGAGCGACTTCGGGCAGTTCGGTCTGCATCTTCTCGAGGATTCCCAGGCGATGCAGGAATTCGCGGTGTCCGTCGATGCCAACCGCTTCGGCTTCCTTGGCAGAGCCGATATTGGAGGAGTAGATGAACACTTCCGGCACCGACAGTACCCGGCCCTTGCCATGGAAATCATGGATGGTTTGATGGCCGATCCTGATCGGGCGCGACGCGTCGAAACGGCTTTGCAGCGTTATCTTGCCGGAATCGAGCGCCATAGCGGTGGTGAAGCTCTTGAAGGTCGACCCCATTTCATAGAGGCCGGCCGACATACGGTTGAGCCTGTCCTTGTCCTGCGCGTTATAGGGGTTGTTCGGATCGAAATCCGGAACCGACGCCATCGCCAGCACCTCGCCGGTCTTGACGTTGAGCACGACGGCGCCCGCCGCGATCGCGTGGTACTTTTCCATGCCGGTGGCGACCTCATCGCGCACGATATGCTGGACGCGCAGGTCGATCGAGAGCTGCACCGGCTTCAAATCCTTGGCCACCGCCAGACCCGACGCCTGAAGGTCGCTCAAGCCTTGTTCGTCGATGTATTTCTCCATGCCGGAGATGCCCTGATTGTCGATGTTGGTGAGGCCGACAATGTAGGACGAGGTTTCACCGGCCGGATAGAACCGGCGCTTTTCGGTGCGAAAGCCGAATCCGGGGATGCCGAGTTGCATGATGTCGGCCTGCTGCTTCGGCGTCAGTTGCCGCTGCAGCCAGACGAACCCGGCGCCGCTCTTCAGCTTGTTGTATGTCTGCTCGTAGTCGATCTCGGGAAGCACCGTCGACAGCTTTTCGATCGCCTCGTCGGCATCGACGATGCGGCGCGGTTCGGCAAACAGCGACGCGGTCTTGATGTCGGTCGCCAGCACTTCGCCGTTACGGTCGACGATGTCGGGTCGCGATGCCGTCACCCGGCTCTGCGGGCCGCCCGACAGGTCGGGATTCTGGAAACCCAGATAGACCAGCCGCCCGGCAATGGTCGAATAGATGCCGAAGAACACTGCCATCGTCATGACGATGCGGGTCCTGCCCTTGCCACCGGTCGCCTTGCGGGCACCTTCGACCACGATTGATCCGCCTGCACCGGGCTTCGAACCGCGCTTCAGCAGCCTGCCAATCTTTGGAAATCTGGCAGCCATTGGAAATCCGGTGATCATTGGACGATGCCTCCGGTCACCACGGGATCCTTGCCGCCGATATCGGCCATGCCGCCCAGCCGCTGCGATGAAAGGTCCTCGATGTTGACGGGTTTCGCCGGCAGATCGTCCAGCCCGACGATCTGCCGCGCATTGACCGGCTCGAGTCCGAGTTGCGATTTGTAGATTTCGGTGAGCTTCTGCAGGCGCGACGGCTGGGTGAGCAGGCTCCAGTCCGCCTTGAGCAGGTCGATCGTGTCCTCCTCATAACGGATCTGCGCCTGGATCTTGTGCACTGCCGCCAGTTGCTCCTCGGCCTCGCGCTTGGTCTTGTAGGTCAGGGCAGCCGCTGAAACCATGACGGCGATCAGGACTATGTCGCTGGTACGAAACACGTGCTCACCTCTCTCCCGGTCGATCGGCGCCGGGAAGCTTTGGGCCAGGCAGTTTTGGCAGGCCGAAAATCGAAAAATCGCCGGCGCGCGCCGGCGCCTCTGTACGGATCGCAGCGCGCAGCCTTGCCGAGCGCGCCCGCGGATTTGCCGTTATCTCGGCATCGCCAGGCGTTACGCCGCCGCCCTTCTTGGTGAAGGTGGCGGTGCGCGCCTGCGCCTCGGGCAGGTGCCGCGATCCGGTCGCTGAATCGGCTCTGTCGGCGATGAAGCGCTTGACGATGCGGTCCTCCAGGGAATGGAAGGTCACCACGACAAGCCGCCCGCCCGGTTTCAGCACGCGCTCTGCGGCAAACAGTGCCTTGGCCAGTTCACCGAGTTCGTCATTGACGAAGATGCGCAGCGCCTGGAAAACGCGGGTGGCCGGATGGATCTTGTCCTTTGGCGCGCGACCGATATGCGTCTCGATGGCATCGGCAAGATCGAGCGTGCGCTCGAAGCGGCGTTTTTCGCGACGGCTCTCGATCATGCGGGCGATGCGCCCGGCATGGCGTTCCTCGCCGAGAAAACCGAAGATGCGGGCAAGATCGCCCACCTTGAAGGTGTTGACGACGTCGGCGGCGCTCAGGCCCGCCTGCGCCATGCGCATGTCGAGCGGCCCATCGGCCCGGAACGAAAAGCCGCGCTCCGGCTGGTCGATCTGCATGGAGGAGATGCCGATGTCGAGCACGACGCCATCGGCACTTTCAACCTGTTCGTCGAGCGTCGAGAACGGTGCCTGGACAAGCCTGAGCTTGCCGCCGGACTGCTGTTCAAGGGCCCGCCCCGCCGCGATCGCATCCGGATCGCGGTCGATGGCGACGACCGAGGCTCCGCTTGCCAGAATGGCCTTCGTGTAGCCGCCGGCACCGAACGTGCCGTCGACGATCACCTCGCCTTTTGTCGGCGCCAGCGCCTCCAGAACTTCGGCAAGGAGGACCGGAATGTGACGGGCTGGTCCGCCAGCGGCATGAACTTCATCGCCGTCGCCCGCCATCATTCCGGCCGCTCCCCGGGCTTCGTCCCCTGCCGAAGTTGCAAAAGCCGGGCGCGTGCTTCCGTCCCATAGGCGCTGAGCCGTCCCGGCTCCCAGATCTGAAAGAAATTGCCGCGGCCAACGAAGGCCACTTCCGCTGAAATGCCGGTATGCTCGCGAATGAAATCGCTCATCGTGATACGGCCGTCCTGGTCGAGCTTCAGAAACGTTCCATCGCCATGGCAGAAGAACGACATGTCGTCCGCCGTCTGCAGGAACGGGTCTTCCTGGGCGATACGCTGCTCGTAGCGATCGAGCAGGTCGAGCCCACCGACATCCATCGCCGGGCGATCCAGGCAGCGTAGCGCATAAAGTTCCGAATAGCCGCGTTTCTGCACAACGGCACGGAAATGCGCCGGCACGGACACCCGTCCCTTCGCATCGATCCTGTTCACCGCGTTCGACAGAAACCGGTCCATTACGCGTTACGGCCGCTTGCGCCGCCGCACCCCTCTGCATCTTCCTGTCCGCGCCGCCCCAGCCCGGTCGGCGTCCAAAACCCACTTCGTTATAACGGGCGAACGCAGGCAAACGCGCAGCCGCCGCGGCTGCCCGATTGGCGTACGCTTCACCCTGACACGAAACGAAGGCTTGAGTATCGGAATGGGATATCATGGGGTGTTATGGGCGTCAACGGGAACAGTCTTCAAAACGCGCCTGCCACGACTGGGGAGAGCAGCTTTGACGGCACTCCCGTCTTTATCGTCTATTAAGCCTAACGAAGCGTTTAGAGCCGTGTGGCCCAACCGGAGCCGGCTTGCTGCGGATCGCTGCCGCGCATAGCCTCGGCATGTCCTTTTCCGGTCAGTAACGAGGTTGAAACCATGTCCGAAACAGCCAAGTCACGCGCCGCGGCACTTCCCCATCTGCGCCGCGGCGGGCTGGCCAAGGGCGACCCGATCCCCTTGCCCCTGACCATGGCCGCCATCTTTCATGCGCCCGGCGACGCCACCGGCTATGATCAATATGGCCGCTTCAGCAATCCAACCTGGGATGCGGTCGAGCACATGCTGGCGCATCTGGAAGACGCCCCATGCGTCGCCTTTCCCTCGGGGATGGCTGCCATCTCGGCGGTATTTTTCGGCCTGCTCAAAGCCGGCGACCGTATCCTGCTGCCGTCCGACGGCTATCACACGACGAGAGCGCTGGCAGAGCGCTTCCTCAAGTCCTTCGACGTCACTTACGATGTCCGGCCGACGTCGAGCTTCCTCGACGGCGGCTTCGACGGATACCGGCTTGCCTTCGTCGAAACGCCCGCCAACCCGGGACTGGATATATGCGACATCGCAGCCGTCGCCGAAGCCGTGCACAAAGCGGGTGCGGGGCTTGTGGTCGACAACACGACGATGACGCCTTTCGGCCAGCGCCCGCTCGATCTCGGCGCAGACATCGTCATTGCCGCCGACACCAAGGCACCAAACGGCCATTCCGATGTGCTGTTCGGCCATGTCGCCAGCCGCGACGCGGACATTATCTCGAGGGTGACCGACTGGCGCGAGACGTCGGGCGCCATCCCCGGGCCGTTCGAGGCATGGCTGGTGCATCGCGGCCTCGAAACGCTGGACGTGCGCTTCGACCGCATGTGCGCTTCCGCCGAAATGATAGCGCGACGGCTGAAAAACCATCGCGCGATCGGCGGCTTGCGCTTTCCGGGACTGGAGAGCGATCCATCGCACAATCTTGCCCGCGCCCAGATGGAGCGCTTCGGCTTTCTCATCTCGTTCGTGCTCGCCTCGGAGGACAAGGCCGAGGATTTCATCAACAATTGCGCCTTGATGCAGGCTGCGACATCGTTCGGCGGCGTGCACACTTCGGCGGAACGGCGATCAAAAAGGGGAGATGCCGTTCCGCCCGGCTTCGTTCGCCTGTCGGTCGGCTGCGAGCCGGTGGAAGAGCTTTGGCAGGCGATCGAGGCGTCGCTAGACGCAATCGGTGGCTGAATCGGCAATCACGAATTCAGATCGTCGGCATCAATCTTGCGCCGGCCGTGCAGCACGCGAACGATTTCGATCGCCTCTTCACTGACGCGGTACAGGGTGAGGTATTCGCCGACGATCAGGTGACGGATTCCGGTTGCGATGTCTTCGCGCGGCGCACCTGAGAAGGGGTGCAGGGTCAGCAAATCCCACCGCCTTTGCAAGAGATCCACGAGCCGAACCGCCGCATTTGGATTCTGTTCGGCAATGTAGTCGCCGATGGCTTCGAGGTCGATCAATGCCTGAGGAAGCAGGCGGTATTTCACTCCTCAAGGCCTTTGGTTCCGGCCATTTTCAGATATTTGGCGCGCAGCCGTTCCATGATTGGCGGCCCGTCCAGCCCCGGCCCGCTGTCGATCCCTTCCTGCACCAGCTTGCGCAATTCCTCGACCGTGTAGCCGAGCAGGTCGCGCCGGTCCTTCCATTGCCGCAGCGCGTCGCGGATCACCTCGCTCGCCGAGGCATATTCGCCGGCGGCGACCGCGTCGTCGACCGCCGCCGCCAATTCCGGCGACAGCGTGATGCTGCGTTTATCGACTCCCATGACGCGTTCCTCAGTACCGCCATCCAAATGGTACGATTAAATCGCACCATTTTCAAGAAACGCCGCGCTCGATTGCGGGCGAAAATTGAATCAACGGCTGCGCCCGAAGACGCAACCTGCTGATATCAGGAGATTTCCTTTTATCGGGGAAAACTGCCAGCTGGCCTGTAAGCCGGGTTCTGTATGGCCCTCGCCCCTTACGCGGCGAGAACGTGGCGGCCATTCATCTTGGGCGCATGTTGCCATACGCCTCACGCAACCTACCCGGACGGTGAGCCGGAAACAGCCCTCGAGGGTTTCCCCTCGCACCGCCCCTATTCGGTCTTGCTCCCGGTGGGGTTTACCGTGCCGCTCCTGTTGCCAGTCGCGCGGTGGGCTCTTACCCCACCCTTTCACCCTTGCCACGATTGGATCGTGGCGGTTTGCTTTCTGTGGCACTTTCCCTGGGGTCGCCCCCGCCGGCCATTAACCGGCACCGTGTCTCCATGGAGCCCGGACTTTCCTCACCCGCAGCCTTTCGGCTTCGCGGGTGCGGCCGCCCGGCCAGCTGGCAAGGCGTATAAAGGGGTTCAGGCCCGAAAACGCAAACGAAAAAGCAAGTTGTCGCTTGTCAGGCGGGCGCTCCAAGTGCAGCCAGCTGGACCTTGACCTTGCCGCAATAGGCTGCGGACACCGGGTTCATCCGTGTGGCGGCATGGCCGGCATTGTATTTCAGGATCGTGCCGCAGGTCGTGCCGCCGCCGAGATCCCGCGCCATGGCGAGGTACTTCATGCCGTATTTGATGTTGGTATCTGGATCATAGAGGCCCTGAACCGAACCGCTATAGCCCATCATCCGCGCCGTCGCCGGCTTGATCTGCATCAGGCCGATCTCGCCGGCGCTGCCGACCTGGTTCGGTTGGTAGTTGCTTTCGATCTTGATGACGGCGTTGGCGAGCGACACCGGGACGCCATAGCTGGCGGCATAACGCGCAATGATCGCCGAATACTGTCCGCTGGCGCCGACTACCACCGCCTGAGGCGCTGGCCTGCTCTTCGGAGCGACTGACGCCGTTGCCATGTGGTCGATGCTTTTGCGGTTACGCTTCACATAGTGTTTTGAGATTGTCTTTCTTGCAGCGGTTGGCTTTTTCGCAGGGGCCGGCTTTTTCGTCCTTACCGCAGTTGCTTGTTCCACTTTTGCGGTGGCGGTCTTCTCTACTTTTGCACCACGGGTGGCTTTCGGCACGGCGGTTTTGCCGGCTGCGGCACTGAAGCCCTGATCGGCCCGCTGGCTCAGCGGTGCGCTGTTTGCCGCACTGAAGGCAAAAGTCATTACGCCGGCAGCAATGGCTGCCGTTAAAACGGTCAATTTCTGCATGTGATCCTGTTCTGTTTGATCTGCACAAAGAACTTCGCGCAGATACCCTCAATCAACATCGGAACATTTGGGGGGATAGACGTCCGACAATCTGTACGGATCGCCTTTGACGACGGAATTGGCGCCAAAGAAGGCGACGCAAGTCACTTTGAGTAACAGATTGTAATTTTTAAGCTGCAAAAGATTATTTGAGAGAGGCTATCCTTACGGAAGCGAGCAGCCTTTCCAGCGTGCGGATCGTCGATCCATCAGCCATGCCATCGACCAGGCGCTGCCGGAAATGCCGCTGAAATGCCTCTACCACGATTTCGGTCTGCCGATCGAAGGCGCCGGTGATCTCGACGCCATAACCATAGAGCGCCAGCATCGACTGCAGCGCCTCTACCTCGGCGCCGGTATCGCCTGGCTTCAGCACGGCGCCGCGCCGGATCGGTGCTGCCGGCACAACATGGCCGATACCGACGGCAAACAAGGCCTTCCATGGAAATTTCTCGCCTGGATCGACCTTGCGCCCCGGTGCCACGTCGGAATGGGCAAGCACCCGCTGCGCCGGAATGGAATGGCGCTCGATGATGCCGGCGCACAGGCCGATCACCGCACCGATCTGCGGTTTTGCAAAGTTGCGATAGCCGAGCGTATGCCCCGGATTGACGATCTCGATGCCGATCGAACAGGAGTTGATGTCGCTCTGTTCGAACCACGAGCTCTTGCCGGCATGCCAGGCGCGGTCGCTTTCCCTTACCATCTGAACAATGCGGCCGTCCTCATGGACCAGGTAGTGCGACGAGACCTCGCTTGCCGGATCGCACAACCATGCCTCGGCACCGGCGCCGGTAGCCATGCCGGTGTAGTGCAGCACGATCATATCGGGTCCGAGCGTCCCGCGCCGTGGTCCGAAATTCGGCGATACCCTGACCTCGGCGCTCGGCTCATCGGGCGGAAAGCCGCTCATGCGTGCCGCAGGCCTCGCTCGATCATTTCATAGGCCGCGTTGATCGCCGCCAGCCTGGTCGTCGCGATCTTGATGAATTCCTGCGGCAGGCCGCGTGCGATCAGCCGGTCCGGATGATTGTCGGAGACCAGCTTGCGGTAGCGCCTGCGGACCTCCTCGAACGGCTTCCCGCGCTCGATGCCGAGCACAACATAGGGATCGGCGGCACCCAGATCGACATGCCGGGCCAGGATGCTCTGGTAATGCGCCTCATCGATGCGGAATATCTCGGCGATGCGATGCAGGAATTCGCCCTCGCGCTCATGCACCAGCCCGTCGGCCTTGGCGATGTGGAACAGCCCGTCGAGTATATCCTCGAGCATCAGGCAGTTCGAATGGCCCGAACCGCAAAGCTGCGCCATCCGCTCGGCATAGGTCTCGAAACCGGCAATGTCGCGTTTGGCCAAATCGTAGAGCCGCGCCACATTGCGCCTCTGTTCCTTCGGCACCTCGAATATTTCCTGGAAGGCGCGCACCTCGTCTTGCGTGACGATGCCGTCTGCCTTGGCCATCTTGGCCGACAGGGCGATCATCGCCACCGAGAAGGCGACGCGCCGGCGCAGATCGGCATCGCCGGAGAAAACCGTGCGCACGGCCTCGACCACTTCGGCGACGCCTGACGACGCTGAAGATGAAACGCGTGTGACGAAGTCGCCAAGGCGGTCCCAAATCGACATGGGGGCTTCATAGGACCAACCACCCATCGCTATCAAGCCAAGACAGTGCCGCAGGGGCTGGCCCAATCGATTTGACGCAATGCCTGAGGCGGCTGGCGCCAGCGCTCACGTCGTCGCACTCGGCCGCCAGGCGCTGGTATCGTAAGCAGCAGAAAGGCCGGCCTGTGAGGCCAGCCTTTCCTTGGTTGTCACATTGACTACTGAGCCGGAGCAGCCGGCGCAGGCGCCGGAGCCGGAGCCGGCTCGGCAGGCTTGTTGGCGTCAGGAGCAGCCGGCTTCATCGTCTGGTCGGATGCCGGCGGGTTGGTGCTCTGCGTCGTGGTGTTGTCGGTGCCGCTGTTGCTGCAGGCGGCAAGGCCAAGCAACGCAAGCGCCGACACCGACGCAAGAATGAGTTTGTTCATGGTATCTCTCCTCTAATCACGCCTCCGTTACCGGCGGCGGTCGAGGACACAATGCGTAAGCTGCGCATGAGTTTCGTAACGTTGCATTTCTGCCTGTAACATATTCCAATCATTTGACGATTGCCGGTCAGGGCCTCGCAAGCTAACAGATCGAACAGGGAAAAATCCCGGGAGCCGCCGCAGTGACTGCAAAATGGGATTTCTGGATCGACCGTGGCGGCACCTTCACCGACGTAATCGGCCGTGACCCGGAAGGCGCGCTGCACCCGCGCAAGCTGCTGTCCGAGAATCCCGAAGCCTATGCCGATGCTGCCATCCATGGCATTCGCGAGCTGCTCGGCGTCCAACCCGGCGCTCCAATCCCCTCCGCTCTGATCGGCGATGTCAAGATGGGCACCACGGTTGCCACCAATGCGCTTCTCGAGCGCAAGGGCGACCGTGTGCTGCTGCTCATCACCAAAGGCTTCCGCGATGCGCTGAGGATTGCCTATCAGGCCAGGCCCGATATCTTTGCCAAGCAGATCATCCTTCCCGAACAGCTCTATGAGCGTGTCGTCGAGATCGACGAAAGGGTTCGCGCCGACGGCAGTGTCGAGCGCCTGCTCGACATTGCTTCCGTACGCCCGGCTATTGAGCAAGCCAAGGCGGACGGCATCGATGCGGTCGCGATCGTCTTCATGCATGCCTGGAAACATCCCGATCACGAAAAGGCAGTTGCGAAGGTCTGCAGAAAACTCGGATTTTCGCAGGTCTCGGTCAGTCACGAGGTCTCGCCGCTGATCAAGCTGGTCGGCCGCGGCGACACCACCGTGGTCGACGCCTATCTGTCGCCGATCCTGGCTAGGTATGTGCAAAGGGTTGCCGGTGAGCTGGGCGTGGCTCCAATCTCCCCCCTCGTCGTGGGGGAGATGTCGGCGAAGCCGACAGAGGGGGGCGCTGTCCCGCCAGCATCTCAGCATCTTAGTGACGCCAATCATGACACAAAGCACCCTACGGCGCCCCCCTCTGCCCTGCCGGGCATCTCCCCCACAGGGGGGGAGATCGGCCAATCTCCTCGCCTCATGTTCATGATGTCGTCGGGCGGCCTCACCGCCGCCGACATGTTCCAGGGCAAGGACGCGCTGTTGTCCGGCCCGGCCGGCGGTGTCGTCGGCATGGTTGAGACCGCAAAACTCGCCGGTTTCGGCAAAGTCATAGGCTTCGACATGGGCGGCACCTCCACCGATGTCGCCCATTACGATGGTGACTACGAGCGCGCCTTCGACACCGAGGTCGCCGGCGTGCGTATCCGCGCGCCGATGATGCGCATCCACACCGTTGCTGCAGGCGGCGGCTCGATCCTCCATTACGAGGCCGGCCGCTTTCGCGCCGGGCCGGATTCGGCCGGCGCCAATCCCGGCCCGGCCGCCTATAGGCGCGGCGGCCCGTTGGCCGTCACTGACGCCAATGTCATGCTGGGCAAGCTGCAGCCCGAGTTCTTCCCGGCTATTTTTGGACCGGGCCAGGACGAACCGCTCGACGTCCAGACTGTTCGCGAAAAATTCACCGCACTTGCCGCCGAGATCGGCGACGGCCGCTCGCCGGAAACCGTCGCCGAAGGGTTCATCACCATCGCCGTCGAAAACATGGCCAACGCCATCAAGAAGATTTCGGTGCAGCGCGGCTACGATGTCACCGAATACCTCCTGAACTGCTTCGGCGGTGCCGGCGGCCAGCACGCTTGCCTGGTCGCCGATGCGCTCGGCATGGAGGCGGTGCTGATCCATCCCTTCTCAGGCCTGCTCTCGGCATACGGCATCGGCCTATCCTCTGTATTTGCGTCACGCCAGCAGGCGCTGCTGAAGCCGCTGGCGGACAATTCCGGGCCGGCGATCGATGAACTCATCGCAACGCTGCGCAAAGCCGTCATCGACGAACTCGCCGCGCAAGGCATCAGCCAAGACGCGGTCGCCTCGAGACCGGTGCTGCAGATCCGCTACGACGGCACCGATACCGCGCTGCCTGTGAACTTCGGGCACGGCTCGATTGCGCAGGCCAAGGCGGACTTCGAACTGGCGCACAAGGCGCAGTTCGGCTTTGTCTACGACGACAAGCCGATGATCGTCGAATCGATCGGCGTCGAAGGTACCGATACCGGCGGCACCGGCCGCGACGAACAAAGCCTTCCTGGCGTTCGCCACTCCAGACCAGCGCAGAAACGGGTGCGCCTCTACTCTGAAGGTCAATGGCGCACCGCTGGGGTTTATTTCCGTGAATATGAGAACGGCATCCCTGATCTCGACCCCGGCTGCCAGATCGCCGGCCCCGCTTTGATCATCGAGCCGAACCAGACCATTGTCGTCGAGCCGGGCTGGCAGGCCGAGATCACCGCCAAGGACCACGTATTGATGCGGCGCGTCGAGAAGAAGCGCCGACACGCCGCACTCGGCACCGAAGCCGATCCGGTGATGCTGGAGGTTTTCAACAACCTGTTCATGTCGATCGCCGAACAGATGGGCGTGACGCTGCAAAACACCGCCTATTCCGTCAACATCAAGGAGCGGCTCGACTTCTCCTGTGCCGTTTTCGACCGGGATGGCGCGCTGGTCGCCAATGCACCGCATATGCCGGTGCATCTCGGCTCGATGGACCGCTCGGTGGAGACCATCATCCGGCTCAATTCCGGCGACATTCACCCCGGCGACGTCTTTGCGCTGAATGCGCCTTACAATGGCGGCACCCATCTGCCTGATATCACAGTGGTGACACCGGTGTTTTCCCTCCCCCTTGAGGGGAGGGTGGCCGCGAAGCGGCCGGGTGGGGTCCTCGCAGAAGGCACCACAAGTGCGTCGAGCACTGCCGCAACGACCCCCTCCGGCGGCTTCGCCGCCACCTCCCCCTCGAGGGGGGAGGAGATCCTCTTCTACGTCGCCTCGCGTGGCCATCATGCCGACATCGGCGGCACCGCGCCCGGCTCGATGACGCCGCTTGCCACAACCGTCGACGAGGAAGGCGTGCTGTTCGATAATTTCCGCATCGTCGATCGCGGCCGGTTCCGCGAGAAGGACCTGGAGACGCTACTCACCAACCACCCCTACCCGGCGCGCAATCCGCACCAGAACATCTCCGACCTCAAGGCGCAGATCGCCGCGAACGAAAAGGGCGTCGCCGAGCTGCGCAAGATGGTCGCGCATTTCGGCCTCGATGTGGTCGAAGCCTATATGGGCCATGTCCAGGGCAATGCCGCCGAAAGCGTGCGCCGCGTTCTGGAGCGGCTGCCCGACAGTTCCGAATACGAATATCCGACCGACACCGGCCAAATGATCAAGGTGAAGATATCGGTCGACCGGCGGAAGCGCGAAGCGACCGTCGACTTCACCGGAACGTCGCCGGTGATGAAGAACAATTTCAATGCGCCAGAGCCGGTCGCCCGAGCCGCTGTGCTTTATGCCTTCCGCGTCATGGTCGAAGACAACATCCCGATGAATGCCGGATGTCTGCGGCCGATCAACATCATCATTCCCGACGGCTCGATGCTGAAACCCGCCTATCCCGCGGCAGTCGTCGCCGGTAATGTCGAGACCTCGCAACACGTCACCAACGCGCTGTTCGGCGCCATGGGCGCGATGGCCAATGCGCAGGGCACGATGAACAATCTCACCTTCGGCAACAAGCAGTACCAGTATTACGAGACGATCTGCTCGGGCTCGCCGGCCGGCCGGATGAACGACGGCCGCGGTTTTGCCGGCACCTCCGGCGTCCACACCCATATGACCAATTCGCGCCTGACCGATCCGGAAGTGCTGGAACTGCGTTTCCCGGTATTGCTGGAGGATTTTCATATCCGCGAAGGCTCCGGCGGCGAAGGCAAATGGAATGCCGGCGACGGCACCAGGCGCACCATCCGCTTCCTCGAAAAAATGGAATGCGCGATCCTGTCCTCGCATCGCAACCGCCCGCCGCGGGGACTGGACGGAGGCGGCGATGGCGAGGCCGGTTCGACCAAGGTCCGCCGCAAGACCGGCGCGATCGAGACGCTGAAAGCCTGCGATCAGACCATCCTCGACGCTGGCGAGGCGGTCATCGTGACGACGCCGACCCCAGGTGGATTTGGCAAGGCCTGAACTCGCGTCAACAGGCTGTCACCGGCCTGTCATCACCCTGCGCTACCCGCTTGCGGCAACGCAAACGGGGAATCGCCTTGCCATGTCGGACATTTCTGGGGACCTGGTTTTTCGCCGCGGCAAGGAAGTCGGCAAGGCCGTCTACCAGAACCGCCCGCTGTCGAAAGCCGGCATCTCCGAGCGCCTGTTCGCCTTCCTGTTCTCCGGCCTCGTCTATCCGCAGATCTGGGAAGACCCCGAAATCGACATGGACGCGATGCAGCTCGGGACGGGCCACCGCATCGTCACCATTGCCTCAGGCGGCTGTAACATCCTTGCCTATCTCACCCGCTCGCCGGAAAGGATCGATGCCGTCGACCTCAACGCTGCCCATATCGCGCTGAACCGCATGAAGCTCGAAGCCGTCCGTCACCTGCCGTCGCAGGGCGACCTGTTCCGTTTCTTCGGCGCGGCTGAGACCGGGCACAATTCACAGGCCTACGATCGCTTCATCGCACCGCATCTCGACCCGGTCAGCCGCCATTATTGGGAGCGCCGCAACTGGCGCGGCCGTCGCCGCATCGCTGTCTTCGACCGCAATTTCTACCAGACCGGCCTGCTTGGCCTGTTCATCGCCATAGGCCACCGCACCGCAAAATTCTTCGGCGTCGACCCGGCCGGCATCATGGACGCCAAGAGCATCGCCGATCAGCGCCGCTTCTTCGACGAAGAGCTGGCGCCGGTCTTCGAAAAACCGCTGCTGAAATGGGCGACCTCACGAAAAGCCTCGCTGTTCGGCCTCGGCATTCCGCCGGCCCAGTACGATTCGCTGATCACCTCGGGTGACGGCACCATGGCCAGCGTGCTGAAGGCACGACTGGAAAAGCTCGCCTGCGATTTTCCGCTGAAGACCAATTATTTCGCCTGGCAGGCTTTCGCCCGCCGCTACCCTGATCCGGGCGAGGCCGCCCTGCCCGCCTATCTCGAAAAGTGCAACTACAAGACGATCCGCAACAATGTCGATCGCGTTGCCATCCACCACGCCAATCTGATCGAGTTCCTTGCCGGCAAGGATGCCGGCTCGGTGGATCGCTTCGTGCTGCTCGATGCACAGGACTGGATGACCGACCACCAGCTCAACGGGTTGTGGGCCGAGATCACCCGAACCGCCTCAACCGGCGCCCGCGTCATCTTCCGTACCGCCGCGGAACCCAGCCTGCTGCCCGGCCGCGTCTCGAATTCGCTGCTCGACCAGTGGCGCTACGAGAACGACGCCTCGCGCGAGTTTTCGGCGCGCGACCGCTCGGCCATCTATGGTGGCTTCCATCTCTATGTGAAGCGGTCCGCATGAGCACGACCGAATTGCCGGCCAGCCATGCCCAGCTGATGGACGGCGTCTACCGCTGGCAGCGTCATATCTACGACCTGACCCGCAAATACTATCTGCTCGGCCGCGACCGGCTTATCGCCGGACTCGATGTGCCGGCCGGCGGCACCGTGCTCGAGCTCGGCTGCGGCACCGGCCGCAACATCATCCTCGCCGCCCGCCGCTATCCCGGCGCGCGCTTCTTCGGCCTCGATATTTCGGCCGAGATGCTGGAGACGGCCACTGCCGCCCTCGCGCGCGAAGGCCTCTCCGGCCGCGTCACCCTGGCGTGCGGCGACGCCACCGATTTCGACGCGAAAGCACTGTTCGGCGTCAAAAGTTTCGACCGCATTTTTGTCTCGTATTCGCTGTCGATGATTCCCGGCTGGGAGAAGACAGTGTTCGCGGCTCTTGCTGCCCTGTCACCGGGCGGCTCGCTGCACGTCGTCGATTTCGGCCAGCAGGAGGCCCTGCCCGGCTGGTTCCGCACGCTGCTGCGCGGCTGGTTGAGAAAATTCCATGTCCAGCCGCGTGAAGCCCTGCGCGACGTCCTGGAATCGGAATCTGCGAGAGTTGGTGCAAGCCTTCGATTCAGAACACTTTATCGCGGCTACAGCTGGCTCGCCGTGATCAAGATCGCCATCTAATATCAATTTTGGCGTGGAAGGTTTTGGGGCTCCAATCCTAAATGGGGGCCGTGGCTGAAATCAGTTAATTGGCTAAATCACACATTGCCATGTGACCCAATGAGTGGTACATTATCTCCTCGCCGGAAGCATGGGATGATCATCGGATTTAGAGATGGATGGCTGCGGGCTTTCTTCGTGGACGACACCCATTCCCGCAATATTCCGTCCGATCTCGAAAGCCGTTTGTTCCGCAAGCTCCAGATGATTGACGACGCGGCGATCGATCAGGATTTGCGTGTGCCGCCGAGCAACCATTTCGAGAAGTTGCGCGGCAATCTCGAAGGCTTCCATTTGATCCGTGTCGACAAACAATGGCGGCTGGTCTTCCGCTGGGACGGGGGCCGGGGCGAGGCGTCGGACATCTATCTCGACGACCACAGTTATAGTTATATATAAGTGAGGTGAGACATGTTGATGACCGCACGCAAGCCAGCAACGGTTGGCGAAATTCTTACGGAAGAATTCATGCAACCACTCGGCCTGACACAGGCGGCTTTGGCCGAAGCTATGAGCGTCCAGCGCAAGCATGTGAACGAATTGTGCAACGGCCGCCGCAACGTGACGGCGGCTACCGCGCTCATTCTGGCGCGGGTGTTTGGCAACAGCCCGGATTTCTGGTTGAACGTCCAGCGCCGTAATGATCTTTGGACGGTTATGAACTCACCCGACGAGCGGGCGCGTGTTGATCGCGCCAAGCCTTTGGCGACAGCCGCATAGACAAGACTGCGACCGCCGCATTCCTCAGTGCAGCGCCTTGACCAGCCCCGCTACCATCGCCTGCGGCCGATAGCCGAGCCTGGCCGGCGTCAGCCCGAGCCGCACCACAACCAGCTGCTCCGAGGGGATGATGGCAACCGTTTGCCCATCATGCCCCTCCATCCAATAGGTGTCCTTGGGCAGGCCGGCGGTAGTGCCGGCGCCGGGGTTTTCTTCGTCGCCCGGTCCTTCTATCCATAATTGCCCCTTGCCGTAGACTTTCGAGGCAGTTGCCGGTTCCCGCATCCAGTCGACGAAGCCGGCGGGCAGCATCTCCTTGCCGTTCCAGACGCCGCCCTGCAGCAGGAACTGGCCGAAGCGCGCCCAGTCGCGTGCCGTGGCGTAGAGGTAGGACGAGCCGACGAAGGTGCCGTGCTCGTCGGCCTCCAGCACTGCACTCTGCATGCCGAGCGGATAGAACAGCGCGGTCCTAGGCCACGCCAGTGCCTTGTCCTTGTCGCCGATCGCGTCCTGCCACAATCGGGACAGCATCACCGCCGTGCCGCTCGAATAGGAAAACACCTTGCCGACCTCGCCGGTCAGCGGCTTGGATCCGGCAAAGCCGGCCATGTCCGGTTCGAGGTAGAGCATGCGCGTTACGTCGGCGACGTCGCCGTAATCCTCGTTGAATTCCAGCCCGCTCGACATCGCCATCATGTCGGCGAGGCTGATCACGGCGCGGCCATCTCCCTTCCAGGGACCGAACAGACCCTGGTTGGTCATCGCCAGCTTGCCCTCCTTCACCAGCGTGCCGACGATCGCCGCATTCACCGTCTTGGTCATTGACCAGCCCAATAGCGGCGTCTTTTCGGAAAAGCCGTCGCCATAACGCTCAGCGACGATGCGGCCGTTCTTGACCACCACGACCGCCCGCATCCCGGCGCCGGTCATGGCTGGATCGTCGAGGACTTTCGCGACCTCGGGATCCTGCGAGGCATCGGCCTTGTCGCCCTCCGGCCAGATCAGATCGGGCAGCGGCGCCGGCGTCGGTGCAGCTCCGGCGACAGCCTTGGCGGCGGCAATATCGCCGTCGGGAACCGAGGCGCAGCCGAGCCCCTCGCGGGCGACCGCGACACTTTTGCCGAGTGCGCCGAACAGGCCCGCCGAAACCGTTCCCTTCTCCTTGTCCACCGACACTCTCATCAGCTTCAGCAGCGGATGACCCGGCGCCTGCACATCGACGGCGAGCACGTCGTCGGCGTCTCGCCCGGCGATGAAGACGTTCGAGCAGACGATCTTGGCGGCATAGCCGGAACCGACGCGGATCAGTTCCGGCGGCGCGAAATACAGCCAGCCGGCGAGTATCGCGGCGGCCAGCACAGCCAGGCCGAGCAGCCATTTGACGAACTTCAAAAGGATCTGCATTTGAGTTCCCCCGGGCGCGCTCGATCTATGTCATCGATTTGCCGCCATTGTTTCGGCAAAATCGCGGCTCTTGTCGAGCGCCGTCAACCGAATATCAACCATGATCGGCGATCACAGGTGCATGTCGCCCAGAAGTGCGCAGCGGTTTTGGGACAACGACATGCATAGACAAAAGAGCTAAGCGCGTCGAAGCGACGCGCTTAGGACAGACCGGGCGATCCTGTGGGGTGACCGTCCGGCGGGGCTTGAATGCATGCGTCCCAAAACTGCGTAACGGTTTGGGAATGCATGAAACGAAGATCCAGGCGCGTCGCGTAAGTCAGTTTCAAACGCGCCGCGCCCGGTCGAGGGGCCACCCGCGGAAAGACCCATCAGCGGCCGGCTGAAACCGGCTCGGGAAGTAGCGATGCGCCGTTTCGCGGTCCTCATCACGCTGATGCTGCTTGGCGCCTGCTCGACGGTCGAGGATCTGACGCCATCGCTGTCGTCGTCCAGCGCCTCGATGGTTGCGGTACGCGCGCCGCGTTTTGCCGATTCCGACCCGCATGAATGGGAGAGCGGCGCACCGTGGAGCTATGCCGTCCACGGCACCGACGTCTCCAAATACCAGACATCGATCGACTGGCCGGCGGCCAGGGCCAGCGGCATCTCCTTCGCCTTTATCAAGGCAACCGAAGGCGGAGACCGTTTCGATGAAGCTTTCAACGAGCATTGGAGCCGCACCAGGGCGTCGGGCATCCCCCGTGCCGCCTATCATTTTTTCTACTTTTGCACGCCGGCCGCTACCCAGGCGCGCTGGTTCATCCAGAACGTGCCCAGAGACGGTTCGGCGATGCCGCCGGTTCTCGACATGGAATGGAACCCGAAATCGCCGACCTGCAAGCTGCGGCCCGATCCCGCCACGGTACGCAGCGAGATGAGCACGTTCCTCGAAATCGTCGAAAAATACTACGGCAAGAAGCCAATCATCTACACGTCTGTCGATTTCTTCGAAGATAACGGTTTATCGGGCTTCCGCAATTACCCCTACTGGCTGCGCTCCGTCGCCGGGCACCCGCGCCAGAAATACGGCAGCCATCCCTTCACCTTCTGGCAGTATACCGGAACGGGTGTCGTGCCGGGCATGGCCGGAAACGCCGACATCAGCGTCTTCAACGGCTCCGAAGCCGCGTGGAAGAAGTGGTTGCGGCAGAACACCCGTTGACACCAGGCCTGCCGCCTGCTTTTCGACACAGCCAACGACGAATGCCTGCAACCGCCGGTAATCTTCTTGGAAGGATAGCGATGCGATTGCGCTTTGGACTTCTCGCGGCGCTGCTCCTGACCGCCGTGCCGGCCGCGGCACAGCAATGCGGCGGGGATTTCGAGTCATGGAAGCACGGCGTGGCGGCGGAGGCTAGGGCGGCCGGCGTCGGCGCTGCCGGCCTTTATGCGCTGGAAAACGCCACCCTCGATGAGAAGGCGTTGGCACGCGACCGCGCCCAGGGCGTCTTCACCCAGACCTTCATCGAATTCTCGAACCGCATGATCTCGTCGCATCGGCTGAAGCAAGGTGCGGCCAATCTGCAAAAATATGCCGAGGTCTTTGTCCGCGCCGATCGCGAATACGGCGTGCAGGCGCCGGTCATCGCCGCCTTCTGGGCCCTGGAGACCGATTTTGGCGCCGTGCAGGGCGATTTTCATACGCTGAACGCGCTGGTGAGCCTTTCGCATGACTGCCGCCGTCCGCAGCTGTTCCGGCCGCAGATCGTGCCGCTGCTGATGTTGATCGATCGCGGCGTGGTGCCGGCCGACGTGACCGGTGCCTGGGCCGGCGAGATCGGCCAGACGCAGATGTTGCCTTCCGACTATCTCGGCCACGGCGTCGACGGCGACGGCGATGGCTTGGTCGACCTGCGCGGCAGCGCGCCGGACGTGATCATGAGCACGGCCAGCAAGATCCAGTCGCGCGGCTGGAAGCGCGACCAGCCCTGGATCGAGGAAGTCCGTGTGCCTGACGATTTGCCGTGGGAGCAGACGGGACGCACCAACAAGCTGCCGTTGACGCAATGGAGCCAGTGGGGCGTTACCAGGCCCGACGGTACACCGCTTCTCGACAACGGCCTGAAGGCCGGCCTGGCGCTGCCCATGGGTCGCAAGGGGCCAGCCTTCCTGACCTACGACAATTTCGACGTCTATCTCGAGTGGAACCAGTCCTTCACCTATGCCCTGACCGCGGCAAATCTTGCCGCCCGACTGGGGGGCGCGCCGCGATTCGATCCGCGCAACCCCGAACCCGGCCTCGACGCCGACCAGATGAAGGCGCTACAGACCAAGCTCGAGGCGAAAGGCTATGACGTGGGCACCGTCGACGGCATCCTGGGCACCAACACCCGCGAAGCCATCCGTAAGGAGCAGATGCGTCTGGGCCTGCCGGTCGACGGCTGGCCGACTCCGGAGTTGCTGGCCAGGCTGTGATGGTGGTGAATGGTGAATGGTGAATGGTGAATGGTGAATGGTGAAAAGAATAGCACCGGAGCCGCATTGAGCACCAGAATTACCACTATTCATTTATTCACTATTCACTATTCACTATTCACTATTCACCATTCACTATTCCACCATCCACTAATCCGCCATCGTCTCCAGGCTGGCGAACCCCTGCGGCGCATCGCCTTCGTCGAACGGCGTCGCCACCTCGACGAAGGTGTCGGGATAGAAGCCGTTGAACCGTGTTCTGAGCGACAGCGAATAGGCGCCGATATGGCCGATCTCGATCCAGTCGCCGGTATCGACTGTCTCGGGCAGCCAGAACGGCCGCGACAATATATCGACGGAATCGCAGGTCGCGCCGCAGACCTTGAACGGCACGATGGTCTTGTCCTCGCCATTGCGCGAGCGGATCGCCGGATCGGGGATGAAGCGCGCCGGCAGCGTGATCTTGCCGGTCCATGAATCCGACAGCGACGCCCAGATGCCGTCATTGATGTAGAGCCTTTTGCCCTTGCGCAGCAGCACGCGCACGATCAGCGACAGGCAGCGCGCCACGATCACCCGGCCGGGCTCAGCCACCAGCGGCAACTGGTCGAACTGGTACTCCTGGAGGTCGCCCGACAGCCGCGACATGATCTGGCCGAGCGACGGCATTTCCGGCTTGCGGCTGTTCGGATCATGACCGTATTCGGCCGGAAAGCCGCCGCCGACATCGAGCCCGGCAATGTCGAAGCCGACGCGGTTGCGCACCCAGTCGGCGGAGGCCAGCGCCCGCTCGTAGGTGTCGGGATCCTCGATCTGGCTGCCGACGTGAAAGCACAGCCCGACCTTGTAGCCCGTCCGGTTCAGCCGTTCGGCCAGTTCGACCGCATTGGCCGGTCCGGCGCCGAACTTCTTCGACAGTTCGTAGGCCGCCGAGCCTTTCGTCTGGATGCGCACGAACACGGTGATGGCGCCCGGATCGATGTCGAGCGCCCGCACCACCCTGGTCAGCTTGGTGACCTCGTCCTCATGGTCGAGCGAAATGACGCGGATGGCGTATTTTTCCAGCGCCAGCCTGATGTCCGACTGCGCCTTCACGGGGTGCATGTAGAGCATCTCGGCGTCCGGCGAGACGGCGCGCACGGCGGCGAATTCGCCGGGCGAGGCCACATCGAAGGCACCGACGCCGGCCTCGACCAGGGCGTTGAGCACGATCTGCTCGCCATTGGTCTTGACCGCATAGGCGGTCTTGCCGGGAAACATGCCCATGAACTGTTTGGCGTCCGCCTTCAGCACCTGCGGGCGGAAGCAATAGATCGGATCGTCCGGGCGAAGCGCCAGCGCTGCCTCGCGGGCATTTTCGAATCGCTGCATGGACGAATCCCTTGACTGAGGCTGCGCACAATTAATCCAAGCTAGCGGCTAATGAAAACAATTCTATGTCTCGCCGCCCTGGCTTCGCGGCGCTACGCCGGTGCTGCACGCCGGTTATGAGCGAGCTAGGCCATCGCTCAGGTTTCGGGTGGCCCTTGCGGCCGGATCGGGTATGGCGTGAACAGACGCCTGAAGAGCAAGGCATCTCGTCTGGGAGGACGACCAATGGCGATAGCTGCCACCACCACGATGCGCGGTCCGATGGTGCTCAAGGACTGGGCGCAGCTTCTGCTGCTCGGCGCCATCTGGGGCGGCTCGTTCTTCTTTGCCCGTATTGCGGTAGCGGAACTTCCGCCGCTGGTGCTGGTGCTGTTCCGCGTCACCATAGCTGCGATCGCGTTGCAGCTCTATCTTGCGGTCCGAGGCCCGTCGTTTCGCCTCGCCTTGCCGCATGCCGGCCTGTTCTTCCTGCTGGCGCTCGCCAACAACGTCATCCCTTTCTCGCTGATCTTTGCCGGCCAGACCAAGCTTGGCGCCGGTGTCGCCTCGGTGCTCAATTCGACGACGCCGTTCTGGACGCTGATCCTCGCCAACGCCCTGACCAGCGACGAAAAGCTGTCGTGGAACAAGCTTGCCGGCATCGCCCTCGGTATCGCGGGAACGGCGGTGATGATCGGCCCCGGCCTCGTCGCCGGGCTCGGCGGTCCGGTCTGGGCGAAATTCGCGCTCATCGGAGCATCGCTATCCTATGCGGTTGCGCTGATGATCGCCCGCCGCTTCAAGGGTGTGCCGTCACCGGTCATTGCCACCGGCCAATTGACCTGCTCGACCATCATTATGATCCCGGTCGTTCTGTTCACCTATGATGCCGCCAATCTGTTTTCGGCCTCGCCGCCGGTCTGGGCGGCGGTGCTGGCACTGGCGCTGCTGTCGACGGCCTTCGCCTACATCCTCTATTTCAATCTCGTCGCCTCGGCCGGCGCCACCAACGCCTCGCTGGTCACGCTGATCGTGCCGGCCAGTGCCATCCTGCTCGGTTTCCTGTTCCTGGGCGAGCGGCTCGAACTGTTCGAACTCGGCGGCATGGCGCTGATCGCCCTCGGCCTCGTCACCATCGACGGTCGCCTGTTCGGGCGGCGTTAGAGATGGCGCAGCGAAGTTGTCGCTCCCGATCGTGCGCTATATGGGCGTGATCGCGGGAACAGATGAACCCTGCCATTCCAGACGCCAGATACCGCCTTGCCTGAGATTCTGAACGAGATCGGGAAGGAAGGCGGCAAGGCAGGTCCCGCCGACATGTCTCACGGAAGGATACACAAGACCGGTCGCGGCGTCTTGCTTGCGGAGTTGCTTCGCCAGCGCCTGACCGGCAGGATAGGCTAAGGCGGTATCCGGATCGAGCACCGGGTCCTTGCTGAACTCAGCACCGCGCAGATCGTGAAACGAGCCTATGAAGTCGGCAACGAGCTCCGCGTAGTCGGTGACGTTTTCAAACCGTTCGATTGCGGCAAGCTCGCGCGTCAGATGAAAAGAGACCTCGCCGAGCGCGGTTTCCGCATCGAACCCACAGTACCAGACGCCCCTGGCATCATCGTTGAAACGATTGCCGCCCGGACGGGTGTAAGCGAAAGCCGCATTGATGAAGGTGTAGCCCGGCCTCCCGAAAACCAGTTCGCGCGGATCGAGGTCGGGCAATCCCCCTTGCTGCGCCTGAAGACGGCCGCTGGTGGCCCCTTCGAGCTCCGCAAGGTCCTCCAAATCTCCATGATTCCTGGCCAACGGCATCAGGACCGGTTCCTTGAGCCTGCCTGTCGAAATGAGCCGGATCGTGTCGCGCTGGGAAATGTCAGCGCGCGGCGGGATCTGCATTCAAAGTCCACCGCGCAAAGCGTCGATGTGTTGGCGAACCTGCAGCAGCTTCGGAATGCCGCCCTCGATCATTACGTCCAGGGGGCGCCGGCCACCGTAAAGCGGCCCTTTGTTCGGCAACCGCACCCATTCATCGGCAAGCGCTTCAGAGAACAGAAGCCGCAGTCCCTTGAAGATGCCGATCAGGGCGCTGATGCGTGTCAGCGAATCCTGGGAGAGAACGCCCTCCCACTCGCCTTTCTTCATGCGGAACCAGGTTCTCTCCGACACGTCGCCGATCAAGGTACAGATCTCGGTGCTGGTCAGATGCCAGATGTCTGCGAGCCTGACGATGCCGGCAACAGCCGCTGGCGTGAGCCGCGCCCGTACCGAGGCATCCGCCAGATTTGCCGGCAAAGCCTGATTTGCAGGATCGCGAACCGCATAAGCGACACTCATTCCGGCCTCCATCAATTGGCAGGCAATATACTGCCAATTGGCAGAAAATTCAAGTCCTGGCTATCTCACAACGCTGCCGGTTGCCCACCGCATTCGTATAGCGTGCGTATAGCATGCAGCATCCGGTTGGATGCGCAAAGGATGCGTCGAATCTTCAGTCGTTCGAAAATCGATTCCGATTTTCCGCCGCGGTAGCGCTGCCATTCTCGCTGCTGCCACGGCTTTGCCACAAATTATTCACAGGTCCCGAGCCGGCTTTTGACAAAGAGTTTCAATGCCTAACGGCAAACGGCAGCTCGCAAATTCCACAATCTCGTCGCATTGCAGCAAAGTTTCTGCTTGCCTGTGGCACAAATGACCCTAGACTCTCGCCATAGCTCTTTAAGAGGAGGCTATGACATGGGACTGACGAGGCCGATCAACGCATTGATGATTTGTGCTGCGTTTGCATTCATCGGCGCCCTCATTATGGGCGTCCTTCCATAAGGCCGCTGAGCGGGGGAAGACCAGCACCGAATACTCCAAACCATTTGAAAAGGCCGGGCATTTTGCCCGGCCTTTTGCATTCCCCCGACCTTTGACATTTCAAAAAGGCGCCTGCCGCCTTACGCCGCGGCTGATCCCGCCGCCTCGACTTCGTGCGACCTGATGCCGATCATGTGGCAGATGGCGAAGACCAGATCGGCCCGGTTCATCGTGTAGAAATGGAAATCGCCGACGCCGCGCTCGACAAGGTCCAGCACCTGCTCGGCGGCCACGGCAGATGCCACCAGCGCATGCGTTTGCGGATCGTTCTGCAGCCCATCGAAACGCTCGGCCAGCCATGCTGGCACCAAGGCGCCGCACCGCGCCGAGAAGTTGGCGACTTGGGTGAAATTGTGCACCGGCAATATGCCCGGCACGATGGGTATGTAGATGCCGGCCCGCCGTGCCCGCTCGACATAGCGCTCATAGAGATCGTTGTCGAAGAAGAACTGGGTGATCGCCCGCGTCGCTCCGTTGTCGGCCTTGCGCTTCAGCATGTCGAAATCGGTGGCGAAATCCGGACTCTCCGGATGTTTTTCCGGATAGGCCGAGACCGATATGTCGAAATCGCCGGCGCCCTTCAGCGCATCAACCAGTTCGGCGCCATTGGCATAGCCTTCCGGATGCGGCCGGTAGGCCGCGCCGACGCCCTCGGCCGGATCGCCGCGCAGGGCGACGAAACGCTTGACGCCCATATCGGCGAACTCCCGGATCACCGCATCGACCTCGTGACGCGCCGCATCGACGCAAGTCATGTGCGCCGCCGGCGTCAGCGTCGTTTCATTGAGGATGCGCTTGACGGTGCGGGCCGTCCGCTCGCGGGTCGAACCACCGGCGCCATAGGTGACCGAGACGAATTTCGGCTTAAGCGGCTCAAGCCGGGTGACCGTGTCCCACAGCCTTGCTTCCATCTCATCGTTTTTCGGCGGAAAGAACTCGAACGAAACCCTGACCTTGTCGCCGATGTCGGGGCGGCGGGAGAAGCGGAACTGGTTCATCAGGCGGTTTCCCCTATCGGATACGCATTGGCCGGTTGTCTGTCGTTGGAAGGCTCGGCAATCAGCATGCGCCGATCGCGGCCGAGCCAGAGTTTGACGGTGAGCTTGGCCTCGTTGCCGCCGCGCGGCTCGAATTCCTGGCTGTCCTCGAGGTCGAGGCCGGCCTCGGAAAACCAGTCGCCAATCTGCCGGTCGGAAAAGCCGAGACGCATATGCGCGTGCTCGTCGCGTAAAAACTCCAGCGTGTGCGGCGCGAAATCGACGATCACCAGCCGGCCGGCCGGGCGTAGCAGACGCGCTGCCTCGCGGATGGCGCGGGCGGGATCGTCGAGATAGTGCAGCACCTGATGGATGGTAACGAGATCGAAGGCGTCGCGTTCGACCGGCGGCGCGAAAATGTCGCCCTGGCGCACCTGCGCATTCGAAACGCCGGCCTTGTCGAGATTGGCGCGCGCCACCGTCAGCATCTCGCGCGACATGTCGATGCCGACACCGCGCCGATAGAGCGGCGAAAAGATCTCGAGCAGCCGTCCGGTGCCGGTGCCGAGATCGAGCATCGACTGGAACGGCCGCTTGCCGACGAGCTTGATGAGGGCTGCTTCGACGGCGCGATCCGGCACATGCAGCGAGCGGATATGGTCCCAGCTTGCGGCGTTTACCGAGAAATATTCGGCAGCCCGGTCCTGCCGCTTGCGCTTGACTGCGGCCAGCCGTTCGAGATCACGCTCGACCTGCGGATCGGCGCCGCGGATGCCGGAGACCAGCCTGAGCACGAAATCGCGCGACGCATCGGAATCCGATAGCCGGAAGAACGCCCACGAGCCCTCCTGGTAGCGGCCGATCAGCCCGGCCTCCAGCAGCAATTTCAAATGGCGCGAGACGCGCGGCTGCGACTGGCCGAGGATTTCGGTGAGGTCGGACACGGTCAGATCGCCGCGCGACAGCAGCGCCAATATGCGCAGCCGGCTGGATTCCGCCGCCGCCTTCAATGTATCTACCATCGTGTCGAGAGCGACATGCATGCGAGCATTCTCTTTGAAAAGATATAAACATATGTTTATGTCGGTTTGGATAGGCTTGCAAGCGCTATGTCGCTTCCGGACAAGAAAATGACGCATGCGTGGCGGATCGCGCAAAAACGGACGCATGATCGGGGCGAGAACCATGTTCGAGACGCGCAGCGGCGAAAAGCTCCTGGAAACCGACCCGGCAACGATGCCGCCGGATGGCCATGTCGTCTTCATCGGCCGCATCGCTTCGCCTTGGATCACGCGGGAGACTTGCCCCAAAAACATGAAGGCCGCGCGGGAGACGGAACAGCCGGCGGTTCTCACGATCGATCCGCTCTATCGGGACGGCCTGCTTGGGCTGGAACGCGCCAGCCATGTGATCGTCCTGTCCTGGCTGCACCATGCGCCGCGGCAACTGATTGTCCAGAAACCCCGCCATGCCACAGAACCGAAAGGCGTCTTTTCGCTGCGCTCCCCTGCCCGGCCGAACCCAATTGGGCTGCATGTCGCAAAGCTGGTTGCCGTCGACATCAACACCGGCCGCGTCGATCTCGATGCCATCGACGTGCTCGACGGCACGCCGGTCATCGACATCAAGCCTTATTTCGCCTCGACCGATGCCTTTGCCGATGCGACCATCGCCGGGCGGGACGAGCCAGGGCCGGTGGAGTGATGAGCGCGCCGACCGGCCGCCGCCGCGCCATCGCCAAGGCACTGACAGCGCTGCTGCCGCTGGCGCCCTATGCCGACATGGAAAAGATCCGTGCCGATGCCGGCGCCGTGCACATGAAGACCTTGCCGCCGAGCATTGCCGTGTGGCTGGCGACAATAGCCCACATTCGCCATATGCACACCGACTACGAAAAGCTGCTGGCCGAAGGCTATGACCGCGATTCCGCGCGCTTCTTCGTCGTCGAACAGACCAACAATGTGCTCACCCGCTGGCGCGCCACCCGTCTGCTCGACGATGAGGATGAGGCGTAGAGCGACGGCAGGCACACGCGTCGAGTTCTGCGCTCTTCACTGCTGTGATTAGCGAAATCGAGAGGTGACGGCCAATCTCCCCCCTCGTGGGGGAGATGTCCGGCAGGACAAAGGGGGGCGCTGTCCCGCCAACCTCACGTCGGCAGCATCGGAACTTTCAAAGCCTGAAATAAAAAACCCGCCTCGCGGGCGGGTCGTTGGAGCCCAATTGGCACCATACCCAAATTAATAGCATAGCTGCCGGCACAAAGCAAGAACAAAATACGCCGTGACTAGAGGTCGCGTTCTGGACTAGGCCCGGTAAATCCACTGCTCGGGCACGCGCACCGAAATCTCCTCGCCGGCCGCGATCGTGCCGGGCTTCTCGACCCAGGCGACGAGCCCGCGCAACCGCTTCGCCGCCTTCGGGAACAGCAGCGCGCCGGCCTCATGGTCGGCCATACCGGCATTCTCGGCGACCGACCTGCCCGCGATCCGGCAAGGCCCGTTCTGCGCGTCGACCTTGACGGTCGCGCCGCCTTTGAAGAACAGCAGCGTGCCGGACGGCAGCATGGAGAGGCGCGGCAGGCCATCGATCAGGAGATTGGCGCCGATCCATTCCGGCTTGATCTCGGCGATGCCCATCCGTTCGGCGACGATTGCCAGTTCGTCCGCAGCCACGATCGACAATTGCCGTTCGTTGCGCATCTCAGTGCCGCGCCGATACCAGGGTTCCCGCCCGCCGGAGCGCCGCGTCGTGCCGGCATGGAAATCGCCGTCGATGCCGTCGAAACCGAGTTGCAGCGTATCCACCGCTCGTGTGTCAAAACGATCGAATGATGCGAGATAGAGCGCCGCCACCCTGGCGGCGAGTTTTCGCGACGGGACGATCTCGACCGGAGTTTCGGCTTCGGGAAACATATCCGGCATTGGTTTCATTCCTAGCTGCCGGATGCAGTTAGCCGAAGTCGATTCATAGGGTCCAGTCGAAAGCGTTGATGCTCCAATCAAGACGGCTGATACGGGTCGGCACCACCAGCGTCATGGTTGAACCAGCCTCATGCAAAAGCGTGCCGCATTGCTGCCGCGCTGCATCGGTTGATAATATCGATCAGGTCAAGCCCGCGGAGGTTCATCATGCATCCCGCATCGGCAATCGCACAGCTCTGGCTGCTCTGGGTGGTTTCATGGGCCGCGGCCGCCTTCTGGGCCGACCGGGCCGAAAAACGCGCCGGCTTCGGGGTGGAGCTTCCATCCCGCGCCGTCATGGTGCTCGGCACGATCCTGCTCTTCATCCCGGCGCACGGTTATGCCGGCCCGCTGAGGCTTTGGACGCCGAACCTTGCCGAAGCGTGGATCTGCGTCGCGCTGATTGCCGCCGGTCTGGCATTTGCCTGGTGGGCGCGGCTGCATCTTGGCCGCCTGTGGTCGGCCACGGTCACCGCCAAGGCCGCGCATCGCGTCGTCGACACCGGCCCTTACCGGCTGGTGCGCCACCCGATCTATACCGGCCTGCTTCTGGCGATCCTCGCCACCATGGCGGCGAAAGGCACTGTCTGGGGCGTTGCCGGCGCCATCCTCATCACCGTCGGCATCGTCATGAAGGCAAGGCTGGAGGAGCGTTTTCTGCGCGGCGAACTGGGTAGCGCTTACGACGACTATGCCAGGCGCGTTCCGATGCTGGTGCCGTTCGCGCCGGGCTAATGCATGTCGCCCAAAAGCATGCCCTCGGGCTTGAACCGAGGGTGTGCAGCGGTTTTGGGACAACGACATGCGTAAAACAAAAATCTAAAGCATGCGCAACAGCGCGCCGCCGATCGAGTAGCCGGCGCCGAAGGCGCAGAGCAGGCCGTAGTCGCCGGCCTTCATGTCGGCATGGTTCTCCGACAGGGCGATGATGGCGCCGGCGGCGGCGGTGTTGCCGAGGCGCTCCAGCACCATCGGCGCGCGGTCGTGGTCGACGTCATGGCCGAACGACAGTTTCAGGATCATGGCGTTCATCCGCGCATTGGCCTGATGCAGCCAGAAGCGCCGGATCGCTTGCGGCGTCAGCCCGTGCTCGGCCAGGAACTCGACGATGAATTTGTGGCCGGCAACGGTGACTTCCTTGAACACCTTGTTGCCGATCTGCTTGATCAGATTGCCTTCCAGATCGATCATGTACGGATCGTCCTGGGTGGCGCGGGTATAGTAACCGAGATTGGTGCGGATGCTGTTCGACATCTGCGTCCAGGCGCGCGTATCCAGCACCTCGAAGCGGCCCGGCCGCTTCTCGCCCTGGGCGAGCCCTTCGACGATCATCGACACGGAAGCGTCGCCGAAGATGAAATGCGTCTGCCGGTCGCGAAAATTGAGATGCCCGGTGATGATCTCCGGCGTCGTCACCAGCACGCGTTTATGCGCCCCTGCCCGCACCAGATTGACGGCGATGTGCAACGCCGCCGCTGCCGAAGAGCAGCCAAGCCCCATATCGAAGCCGGCGCCTTTCGTCCCCAGCGCCTGCTGCATTTCGATGGCGATCGCCGGATAGGGCCGCTGATGGTGCGAGGCCGAGCAGATCACCAGGTCGATGTCGCCAGGCTTCAGCCCGGCATGATCGAGCGCCTTGCGGGCCGAAGCGATGCCGAACTCGGCCTCCAGCGACAGCGCATCGTCGGGCCGCGCCGCGAAACGCGGCGCCATGCGGGTCGGATCGAGAATGCCTTCCCGTTCGATGACATGGCGGGTCTGGACGCCCGAGGCATGGACGATGAAGGCACTGTCCGATTTCTGTACTAGCGGCTCGCCCGACACCTCGCGGCGGACGTTCTCCATGTCCACCCAGGCGTTGAAGCTGGCGACGAGCTCCTCGTTGGTGATCGAAGCTTCGGGGATTTCAACGCCGATGCCGCTGATGATGACGCGATGCATTTCCAGTTCGTCCCGTGCGCAGGCGTTGCGGCTTCATGTCGACGCCGCAAAAAGCTCGGCGCAACCTCTTTTGCACCTAGCCAGTTTATGCCGGCTTAAATCAAGTCCCTGGGACGGGTCTTTACCAGGCGCAGAGCTTGGTATTGGTCTGCGGGTTGTTCCAGCAGGCACCGTCATCGCGGCTGCGCACGAATTGCCCGGGCAGCGGCACGTTGCGGCGGCCGAGATTGACATAGCCATAGGCAAAACCCGGTCCGTCGATTTCCAGGACGTAGGTCGGATAACCCGGCGCCGAGATGCGAAAGCTGCCGGCATCGTCCAGCGCCCGATAGCTGCACGAGAAATAGCCGTCGTCGCTGGTGAAGCAGCGCGCTCGCTTGGCCTCCGCCGATAGAGACAAGGCGAGCACAGCGGCCGCACAAATGCTGCCGCCGAAAACGAGCTTTTTCAGTGTCATCATCCACCCCCCCATGGCCCATGAAGGGCCGTGCCCCAGCGAGATGCGCATGACGGCGAAAGCCGGTCAAGCATCCGCCATGCACTGTTTTTGGGTGTAGCTAAGAGTTTCTAAGCGGAACGCCGCGCCACGATGAAGAGACGGGGAAAGCGCAGCAACACCTTGCCGCTTGCCGTTTTCGGATAGGCTTCGCTGATCCGGGCCGTGTAGCGCTTCAGGAAAAGCTGCCGCTCGTTTTCGTCGAGAGGATCGAGGAACGGCTTCAGCCCCGTCGATTTCACCCACTCGACGATCGCCTCGGCATCGGCCAGCGGATGGTTGTAGATCGTGTGCCAGATATCGAGCCGATCCGAGAATGGCGACAAAAGGTCGTAATAGAACGCGACCGGCGGCAGCGGCGCGCGGGCCGCGCGCTCGAGCTTTTCGGCAAACGGCATCTCGGCCGCGGTCTCCCGCATCAGCCGGTGCGAAGGTTCGGCCATATTGTCCGGCATCTGCACGGCAAGCGCGCCGCCGGGCGCCAAAAATCCCATCAACCGCTGGAAGACGGCCGGATGCTCCGGCAGCCATTGAAACACCGCATTGGCAAAGATCACGTCGACCGGTTCGTTCGGCTGCCACGCCGCCGCATCCGCCAAGGCAAAGCTGACACCGGGCAGGCGCGCCTTCGCCTTCTCGATCATGTCGGGCGAGGTATCGAAGCCGCTGATCTGCGCCCGCGGCCAGCGCTCGACCAGCAATTCGGTCGAATTGCCCGGCCCGCAGCCGATGTCGACCACCCGGCGCGGTTCCGGCACCGGCACCTGCGCGACGAGATCGCGCGCCGGCCGGGTGCGCTCGTCCTCGAATTTCAGGTAGAGGGCGGCGGACCAGTCGGGTCTCACCTTCGCGACTGTATTCATCGATAGACCTCGCGACGGTCGCCTACTTGAACCACCCAAATCGCGACAGCGCTATCATCGATCCTTGTCAGAACTCGGAATGAGCCCACACGATATTTCCAGAGACCTGCCAGTGGTCCTGTTAGCGCTTCGCCAAGTTCGCGTGGATTATCGCGCGAGGCGAGCCTGTTTTCCAGGAAGTCCACAATCCGACGCTGATCGGACCTTTGCAATCTGGAGATATCCTTCAGTGCACGCTTCTCGACACGAATTGTCCACACGATCAACCGTCACTGCGGTCGCTTGCGTCCAATCCCAGTCGTTCCTTAGCTTCGGCCAGAGAAAGCCATTCACCTTCACCATCGTTAAGGCGCTCGAGGGCGATTAGTCCGTCTTCCAGATCCTGAATTTGCTCGACAATGGCCTCAACGACTACGTCATGTTTTGTCCGGCCAGTTTTCCTTGCGACGATCTCGAGGCGTTTTTCCAGCGCGGTAGGAAGCTCGACATTAAGCATGTTTATCTCCTTCCGGTAATTCTACGAGCAGCCTGGGGCGCTTGCAACCAATCCGTTGTTACCGAGTCAGCCGCTTATACGTCATCCTGTGCGGATTGACCGCCTCAGGCCCAAGCCGGCGGATTTTGTCCTGCTCGTAGTCCTCGAAATTGCCTTCGAACCATTCGACATGGCTGTCGCCTTCGAAGGCGAGGATGTGCGTCGCCAGGCGATCGAGGAACATGCGATCGTGCGAGATGATGACGGCGCAGCCGGCGAAGCTCTCGAGCGCGTCTTCGAGTGCCGCCAGCGTTTCGGTATCGAGATCGTTGGTCGGTTCGTCGAGCAGCAGCACATTGCCGCCGGTCTTCAGCATCTTGGCCAGATGCACGCGGTTGCGTTGGCCGCCGGACAAGTTGCCGACCTTCTGCTGCTGGTCGCCGCCGCGGAAATTGAACGACGCGCAATAGGCGCGGGTGTTGGCTTCGAACTTGCCGAGCTTGACCACTTCGGCGCCGCCCGAGATCTCTTCCCAGACCGTCTTGGTCGGGTCGAGCGCGTCGCGGCTCTGGTCGACATAACCGAGCTTGACCGTCTCGCCGATGCGGATGGTGCCGGCATCGGGCTTTTCCTGGCCGGTGATCATGCGGAACAACGTCGTCTTGCCGGCGCCGTTCGGGCCGATGACGCCGACGATGCCGCCGGGCGGCAGCTTGAATTCGAGATCGTCGATCAAAAGCGTGTCGCCAAAGCCCTTCGACAGGCCCTCGACCTCGATCACCACATTGCCGAGCCGCTCGCCATGCGGAATGACAATCTGGGTATCGCTCGGACGCCGCTTGTCGGCTGCATCCAGCAGATCCTGGAAGGCCTGGATACGGGCTTTCGACTTGGTCTGCCGGGCTTTCGGGCTGGACTGGATCCACTCGCGCTCGCGGCCGATCGCCCGCTGGCGCGCATCGTCCTCGCGGCCTTCCTGCTTGAGCCGCTTGGCCTTGGCTTCGAGATATTTGGTGTAGTTGCCTTCGTAGGGGATACCGCGGCCGCGATCGAGCTCGAGGATCCAGCCGGTGACATTGTCGAGGAAGTAGCGATCGTGGGTGATGATCATCACCGCGCCCGGATAGGCCCGCAGATGCTTTTCCAGCCACGCCGTCGTCTCGGCGTCGAGATGGTTGGTCGGCTCGTCGAGCAGCAGAAGGTCGGGCTGGCGCAGCAAGAGCTGGCAAAGCGCGACGCGACGGCGTTCGCCGCCCGACAGCTTGGTGACATCGGCCTCCTTGGGCGGGCAGCCGAGTGCCTCCATCGCCATCTCGACCTGCTGTTCGAGATCCCACAGGTTGAGCCGGTCCATCTCGTCCTGCAGCTTGGCCGACTCGTCCGCCGTCTCGTCGGAATAGTTCATCATCAATTCGTTGTAGCGCTCGATGATGGCGGTCTTGGCGGCGACGCCTTCCATGACGTTTTCGAACACGTTCTTGTTCGGATCGAGCGCCGGCTCCTGCGCCAGGTAACCGACGGTAGCACCCTCGGCCAGCCAGGCCTCGCCGCTCCACTCCTTGTCGATGCCGGCCATGATCTTGAGGATCGTCGACTTGCCGGCGCCGTTGGGGCCGAGGATGCCGATCTTGGCGTCCGGGTAGAAGGACAGATGAATGTTCTCGAGCACCTTCTTGGTGCCGTAGGCCTTGTTGAGGCCGGCCATGTGATAGATGAACTGGCGTGCCACGCGCGCTTTCCCTGAAAAGTCGACTGATGTCGGATTGGATGGAAGTTGGGGGCTATGTAAGCGATGCAGCCGCGAACGGCAAACAGTTTTGGCCCTAAAGTATCCGTGTTGGTCAAGGGAGAGATGGTGTCCAGGTCCGATTGTCCCTGAGTAGTGCGTTTGCGAGGATGATGAGCTTTCGCA